>CAZJNY010000001.1:0-50805 GCA_964547405.1 uncultured Flavihumibacter sp.
CTGGTTGGCGATATTCAAGGCATTTGTTATTACTGTCAAATCCGCCAGGGTGCCCAGGTTTCGGGCGATTTCCATCGTAGTGGTTCCGGAGTCCAGGATAATGGTATCCCCATCTTCGATCAGTGAAGATGCCAGTTTGCCAATACGTTTCTTTTCATCCAGGTGCTGTTTGTTTTTGTCGGAGAGGGTAAAGTCAATCCCTACCCGATCCACTTTAATAGCTCCGCCCCTTGCCCTGATGAGTGCATTTTTTTGTTCTAAACGTTTCAAATCGTTTCGAATCGTTACTTCACTGACCTGAAGATCCTTGCTGAGCGAGGTCACATCCACCTGTCCCATGGATTCCAGCTTCTCAAGGATCAAAACCCTGCGTTGAACGGTCGATTTATGTTCTGATTTGTCCACCATACCTGATAATTATACCATAAAATAAAGGTTTTCGGGGCAGTTCAAGCCTTTTTCGCTTCATTATTTATCAAAAATAGCTTTCGAAACAATAAAATTAAGAAAAATATTATTTTATGAAAGGTTTTATTTAGCTTTAACATAATTTCGAAACGAAATGAAATATAAATATGCCTTCTTCTTTTCATAACCTGAATTCTGAAAAAGAATCGACATACAGCTTATCCAGCTTTGATCCGGCTGAACTGATTCGCCTGGGGGCCCTGCATACCGCTACTGAAATCAGGCAGCAACCCTGGTTATGGAACCGGATTTATGAACTGGTAACCGAGCGGCAACAGGAACTGGCCGATTTTATGAACAGTGCCCTGCTTCATAGTGACCTGCGTATTATTCTTACCGGTGCCGGTTCTTCTGCTTTTATCGGAAATGTATTGGAAGGGCCACTCCAGGAATCAACGGGCAAATTGTGTAATGCGATCGCTACTACCGAATTAATCAGTCATCCGGCCCATCATTTCACCACCCAGCCAACGCTGTTGATTTCCTTTGCCAGGTCTGGTGATTCTCCTGAAAGTCTTGCAGCAGCAAGAATGGCTGCCAAACATTGCTCCACCCTCTATCATTTAATAATAACCTGCAATCCCAATGGCAAACTCGCCGGCGACCTGAAAAATGGGTTGTCGCATGTTTTTTTATTGCCCCCGGAAGCTGACGATAAAAGTTTAGCCATGACCGGTAGTTTTACCGGGATGTTATTAAGTGCTTTACTGATCTGCCGAATTCAGGAACTGAAACAATTAAAATCAAGTATTGAAAAACTTTGTGAATACGGTAACACCATACTAACCGATTATTGTGAACCACTGCGCCAGATAGCTGCCCTGCCATTCGACAGAGCTGTTTTCCTCGGCTCGGGTCCTATGAAAGCGATTGCCAATGAATCTGAATTAAAAGTTCAGGAACTTACAGACGGTAAAATAGTTTGCAAGTTTGATTCCTTTCTGGGTTTTCGTCATGGTCCAAGAGCGGTTATTCACCCGGAAACACTGCTTGTTTATTTATTTTCCAATAACCAGTATGTAAACCAGTATGAAACAGATCTGGTAACTGCTATAAATAATGGTGAGAAAGGCATTTGCAGAATTGGGGTAGAAGAATCACCGTTAACAGACCGGCCACTGGATCTGCATATCCGTCTCGGCTCCGCAACCGATCAACTGGAAGAAGCATTTTTATGTATTTGCGAAGTGCTGCCCGCACAATTGATCGCCTTTTTCAAATCTATCCAGTTAGGGTTGGAACCCGATAATCCTTCAAAAAACCAGGCTATTACAAGAGTTGTAAAAGGTGTAACCATTTATCCATATTATCAATCAAGCAGTTTTAATGAAACCCATTGATGTTACCGTTCTTGGTGAATTGAATATCGATCTGCTCTTCCATGAAATGGATCAATTTCCAGAAACTGGAAAAGAAATTCTGTCGAATGGTATGGAACTGTCTCTTGGAAGCTCTTCCGCCATTTTCGCTGCGAACCTTAGTGCCCTTGGCAGCCGGGTACAATTTATGGGCAAATTGGGAGACGATCTTTTTGGAAGATTTATCCTGAGCAGACTCGAAGCCCGAAAGGTTAACACCAGTCCGGTTGTTATCGACCCGCAGGGAACTACAGGCGCTACCGTAATACTTAACAATGGACAGGACCGGGCTATGGTTACCCACCCTGGAACCATGGCAACATTCAGAAAAGAGGAAATCGACTGGAATGCCATAACAGACAGCCGGCATCTCCATATCTCATCAATTTTTCTGCAACCCGAAATCAAAAAAAATTTATTGTCCATTTTAAAGGCTGCGAAAGCAGCCGGACTCACCACATCTCTCGACCCGCAATGGGATCCTGCTGAAAAATGGGACCTGCCATTGAATGAACTATTTCCATTACTGGATTTTTTCATGCCAAACGAAAAAGAACTCTGCCTCTTAACTGATACCGCTTCGGTATCAGAAGCACTTGCCTGCCTGTCTCCGCTTTCTACTAATCTCGTTATTAAAATGGGAGAAAAAGGAAGCATGATCGCAACTGCGCAAACACAACGCTTGCTGTCTGCACAAAAATCAACCTCCTTTATTGATGCCATTGGAGCTGGTGACAGTTTTAATGCAGGTTTCATACACAAATGGCTGAATGGAGCCACCCTCGAAGCATGTCAGGAATTCGGCAATATCTGCGGTGCCTTTTCCACCACACAGGCCGGCGGAATCAATGCCTTTAATAATACTACCAAACTTTTTGCAAATGCCACAGCGATTGCCTGATATTCACCCGGCCGACCTGACAGAAAAGCTCACTTCTTTTCAACAGCAACAGAAAGCCATCCTGGCTACCAATTTTTATAACTATGAAACACTGAGAGGAATTCTGCAGGCTGCTTCAGCCATGGAACAGCCGGTTATTCTTCAGCTTACCAAGAGCTCCCTGGATTATATGGGCTTAAGCTCAGCTGTTAAAATGGCCAGAGCGGGACTGCAGCAGTTCAATATAAAAGGATGGCTACATCTGGATCATTGCTATTCGTATTCTCTTATCCAGCAATGCCTGGATGCAGGATTTGATTCCGTGATGATTGATGCCAGCGAACGCCCATTGCAGGAAAATATTGATATCACCAGAAAAGTAGTAGAACTGGCAGCCTTGTATAATGCAAATGTGGAAGCGGAACTGGGATATGTTGCCAAACTTGGTCAGTCAACCGATGCAGTTGGTTTTACCAATCCTGATGAAGCCCGATTCTTTGTGGAAGAAACCGGCGTTCATGCATTGGCGGTAGCAATCGGATCCGCTCATGGATTTTATAAACAGGAGCCCAAACTTGATATTGAACTGCTTGCAGAGATCAATCAAAAATGCGGTATTCCACTCGTATTACATGGCGGTTCAGGAATTCCTGCGGAAGCAATCAGGGCCGCTGTAAAAAACGGTATCTGTAAAATCAACCTGGCTACCGAAGTAAAAAACATATTTATTCAGACCTTACAATCATGTTTAAACGAAAATGCAGAAATTGATTTACGGATTGTATTTCCACCAGCCATTAAAGCAGTTAGTGATCTGGTAAAAGAAAAACTGGCAATAATCAAGCAGTAACTACATGATAAGAATCATTTCATCCTGTTTTTTAGTAGCAGCCTCTCTGTTCCTGCCATTCTGCGCTGAAAAAAAGAAGACCAATCAACCGGAGGAATATTATTCTGCAGCCGATTTTAAGCATATCATCAAGGTGGATGCCCATGTGCATATCAATAGTTTTGATACTACCCTGGTAAACCTCGCCCGTTCTTATGGCTTCCGGCTCATCAGTCTTAATGTGGGAGCTCCTGAATATCCCCCGCTTGATAAACAACAACAATTTTCACTGTTCCACCTGCATCAAAACAGGGGTGATTTTGCCTATACAACCAGCTTTTCCATGAATGGTTTCGATTCCGCTAACTGGCAATCAAAACAATTGAATTACCTGGCAGCTTCTTTCGATAGCGGAGCAGTAGGCGTTAAAGTCTGGAAACATATTGGAATGGAATTGAAAGATCAGAAAGGCGAATTTATAATGATCGACCATCCCCGTTTTGACACTCTCTTCAGTTTTATTCAACGCAGCAATAAAACCCTTGTCGGCCATCTCGGCGAACCCAGGAATTGCTGGTTATCCCTGGATAAAATGACCGTAAAAAATGACCGTGATTATTTCAGCAAACACCCGGAATACCATATGTACCTGCATCCGGAATTTCCCTCCTATGAAGATCAGCTGGATGCCAGAAACAACCTCCTGAAAAAACATCCCGGTCTGCGGTTTGATGGTGCTCACCTGGGTAGCATGGAATGGAGCGTGGATGAAATGGCGAAATACCTGGATAGCTTTCCTACTATGGCCCTGGACATGGCAGAACGAATTTCTCACCTGCAGTATCAATCCAAAGAAAACCGGCAGAAGGTAATTGACTTCATCACGAACTACCAGGACCGCCTCATCTATGCTACCGATATCTATCAGGAAGAGGGAGCTGACCTGGAGCAATTAGTTCGTTATGCCAGCTCCACCTGGGAACAACACTGGAACTATTTTAGCTCAGACAGCAGCATGGAAGCTCCGGAAATCGAGGGATCTTTCCAGGGCCTGCATCTTCCAAAAACAATAATTGATAAAATATACCGCCTAAACGCTGAAAAATGGTTCCCTGATGCATTTGGCAAAACTCCATAAACTCATTGGTTTTACTTTTTTCTGCATAGCAATGCTGCTGCAGTTCGGTTGCCATCCAGCAGCTTCCGGTAAGGTCGATCTGATCGTAAAAAAAACTACGGATTTCACAATAGATGGAACAGGAGCTGCTTCTCAATGGAGTACAACAGAATGGAATACGATTAACACATTGCCAGACTATTTTTCACCCTATCAAACTTCTTTCAAGCTACTGTATTCAGGAAAAGGGCTATATGTTTTATTCACCTGTACAGACAGCATTCTAACGAATACCATACAGGAAGACGGTAAAGCACTGTACACCGAAGATGTCATAGAAATTTTCCTTCAACCCGATACATCCGTATCACATTATTTCGAATACGAACTATCTCCCCTGGGATTTGAAACCCCTTTATTAATTTACAATTACAAAGGTGAGCTGAACAGCTGGCAACCTTTCGAATCGAAGGAACCGAGAAAAATACAGCATGCAACCCAACTACTAAATGGGTATAAAGCGCCGGGTGCAACAGTTACCGGATGGACGGCCGAATGCTTTATACCCTTTGAGCTGCTCCGGCCACTTGGAGGCGCAAACCCTGAATCAGGTAAGAGATGGAAAGCCAATCTGTACCGGATTGATTATGATAAAGGGGAAGCATTATGGACCTGGAAAAAAAACAGTGGAAATTTTCACGAGTTCCAGCATTTTGGAACCATCGAATTTGAATAAAACAATTTGTATGAGTCAGTCATCAGCTAAAAGCAACAAAAACGCCCGCAGGTTATTTTTAAAAAAAGCGGGAGCACTGGCAGGTGGTGCCATGCTGTTGAATAATATTCCCGCTGCAGCAAAGGGTTTATTTCTTTCCAATGACACCATTAAAATTGCACTGATCGGTTGTGGAAGCAGAGGAACCGGAGCTGCCGCAAACGCCCTCCGGACAAAAGGCCCGGTTGAACTGGTGGCCATGGCAGATGTGTTCCGCGACAAAATTGACGAAAGTTATTCCCTGCTTCAAAAAATGGAGGATATCAAAGGAAAACTGAAAGTACCGGAAGCCAATAAACTGGTCGGATTTGAAGCCTATCAGAGAGCCATCCAACTGGCTGACC
The DNA here is from genome assembly GCA_964547405.1 of uncultured Flavihumibacter sp. Classification (GTDB taxonomy): domain Bacteria; phylum Bacteroidota; class Bacteroidia; order Chitinophagales; family Chitinophagaceae; genus Flavihumibacter. The sequence goes on from CAZJNY010000001.1 coordinate 5,772, forward strand.
TGGTTTTACTGGTTACTCCGCCTGCTTTCAGACCACTTCATTTTGAAGCAGCGGTCAATGCCGGCAAACATGTATTCATGGAAAAACCGCTGGCTTCCGATGCGCCCGGCATCCGGCAAATACTGGCAACCGGAAAACTGGCCAGCCAGAAAAATCTGAAAGTAGTAGTGGGACTTCAAAACCGCTACGACCCTTCCTTCATTGAAATGATTGATAAACTAAAAGCGGGTGCAATAGGAAACATCGTTGCAGCAACCGATTACTATATGATTGGTCCGCTTACCCAGGTCAAAAGAACAGCCGGCCAAACTGAAATGGAATACCAGCTACGCAACTGGCGATATTTTAACTGGTTATGGGCAGGCTCGCCCGCCGGACTCCAGATTCATAATACCGATGTGGTGAACTGGTTCAAAGGTTCCTATCCCATTCGCGCACAAGCTACCGGAGGTAAAATCTTATCAGGTCAACCCGACCAGGGTGATATTTTCGACAATTTTGCAATTGAATACGAATATGAAGATGGATTTAAACTAAACAGTTATATCCGTCATTTGCCAGGTACCTATACAAAAGGTGGTGCCTATTTCCAGGGAGCCAATGGAACCGCCAGCATCCATACAGGAATCCGCGATGCCAGCGGTGAAAGAATCTGGCGCAGACAAAACGGCAACACAGAAAACGCGTATCAGATTGAACACGATAAACTGTTTGAAGCGGTGCGTAATAATAAACCACTCAATGATACAGAGTGGGGTGCCCTGAGTACCATGACCACCCTGCTTGGCAGAATGGCTGCACATTCCGGGAAACTGGTGGAATTATCAGATGCTTTACAATCCGATCTGACAGTATTGCCTAAACGCTTTGCGTGGGATGCAGAAGCCCCCGTACTACCAGATAAAAATGGTAATTACCCGGTACCTGTTCCCGGTATTGCACCCGCTCTTTAATCGCATAAGCAGCATCGTTATGAGAAAAAATTTCCTGCTGGCTGTGCTGGCTGCTACCGGCTTTGTTGCCTGCATCAGCCGGGCGCCTTCCGGCAGTTTGCAAACCGATTCAATATTGCTTTCCAATAGCAAACTTGCCGGTTGGACCCCGGTAAATACAATTGCGGATCAATGGCAATGGAAAGGAGACACACTGATCACAGCAACTAACGGGACCGGATACCTGAGATCTCCTCAACCCATGGAAAATTTCAGGTTGAGTTTTGAGGCGGCAGGATCGGCTGAAGATACCATCGATCTCATTCTTTCCAGCTCTGCCCTTCCCGATATTGGTACGCCCTTTCCGGAAGGTATCCCCATCAACCTGCCCAATGATAAATGGACCAGCTACCTGATCGAATCCGGAAAAACAGGAATCAGGGTCTTCGCCAATAACAAACTTATTTATAGCAATGATCGTTCACCTGGAAAAAAAGGGTATCTCTGCTTTGTACAGGCAGGAAGGGAAAAAAGCTTCAGTAATATAAAATTAGTGGTACTTGATCGGCCAAAACAGGCAATGGACCTGACCAATCCGATTATGGATACCAGATTCGTTCCCCTGTACACAGGTGATCAACTGGATCAATGGGACATGAAACCAGGGCATATTAATCATTGGACTGCCCAGGCATGGTGGATCAACTATGATGGAAAAAGCCAGGAAAAAGACAAATGCCTCTGGACCAAAAAATCCTACAGGGATTTTGAATTAATCGCCGACTGGCGACTGACGAGGGAACCAACACGGGAATGGAGCCCCGTGGTATTGCCAAACGGTGATAACGCACTTAATGATGATGGTTCCATAAAGCAGGTCCTTGAATTGTACGCCGGGGATACCGGAATCTACTTGAGAGGACATTCAAAAAATCAGATCAATATAGGCTATCGTTACCTTGGATCAGGTGAGATATACGGATATCGGGTAGACAAAAAAATGCCGGCGGAAGTAAGGGCGGCAGTTACACCAAAAGTGAAAGCCGATAATTTACCGGGACAATGGAACCGGTTTATAATTCGAATGAAAGGAGACCGGTTAACAGTTATCCTCAATGGCATCACAGTAATAGAGAATGCCCAATTACCCGGAATTGCTGCGGAAGGGCCCATCGCCTTACAGGATGATCACGCATCCGACAACAGATTTCAGTTTGCCAATCTGTTTATCAGAGAACTTTAAATTCAGCGTATGAAGTTTCTTTTAAAATTCGTTTTTCTACTCTTGCCGTTCCTGGTAACTGCACAGGCAGAATTAGAATTAGGCGGATTTATTGTCCGGCACCATTCTGAGCTGATTGCCTTTTATAAAAAACTGCATCAGCACCCCGAACTTTCATTCGAAGAAAAAGAAACATCCAGATTACTGGCGTCAGAATTAAAAAAATTAAACTGGCAGGTCACGGAGAATATAGGCGGCTATGGCGTGGTTGGTGTGCTTAAAAACGGAAAAGGGCCTACCATTTTGGTTCGCACGGATATGGACGCCCTTCCAATTGAGGAAGCTACCGGTGCTGCTTATGCGAGTAAAGTAAAATCGGTTATGCATGCCTGTGGGCATGATTTTCATATGACCACCTGGCTCGCCGTAGCCCGCTTTATGAATTCGCACCAGCGTTTTTGGAGTGGAACACTGGTTTTTATCGCACAACCGGCGGAAGAGAAAGCGGCAGGCGCCAAAGCCATGCTCGCGGATGGATTATTTACCCGCTTCCCCCGGCCTGATTATGCCATTGCATTACATGTTAACTCCAAACTGCCTGCAGGAACAGTTGGCTATTGTTCAGGTGCAGCACTCGCTAAAATCGATCTGATTGATATAACCGTTAAAGGCAAAGGAGGGCATGGAGGTATGCCGAATTTTGCAAAAGATCCGATCGTATTATCGGCCCAGCTGATACAGGCATTGCAAACCATCGTAAGCCGGGAAATCAACCCGGCTGAACCGGCTGTACTTAGTATCGGTTCCATTCATGGAGGAAATAATTCCAACACCATACCATCCGAAGTAAAACTCGGTCTTACTATAAGGTCTTTAAACGACAGCGTACAGGCAGGTATGATCCGGAGTATCCGTCGGATTGCAGCCAGCATGGCGATGGCCGCCGGTTTGGATGAAAAGGATTTTCCCGTTGTTGAAGTCCGAAATGAGTCAAGTCCGCTGGTTTATAACGATCCCGCTCTTACTGCCAGAATAGGAGAGGTATTTGTTCAAAAATTCGGAAAGGAAAAAGTAATCCTGCTCCAACCCGAAATGTATGGAGAGGATTTTGGCATGTACCGGCAGGCGGAGCCCCCGATTCCTACCCTGATTTATTCCGTTGGTACTGTTGGAAACGGGCCATTTGTTTCTACACATTCTCCGCTTTATTTGCCGCAACTGGATCCTTCACTGGAAACAGGAATTAAAAGTTTAAGCTGGGCATTACTAGATTTGCTGAAACCAGTAAAGAAATAAACAATTGGAAACAGCAGATATTGATCAGGGCGGACTAATGCCCGACCGGATAATTCAGATAAACAATATACCCTATCTGTTTTTTAGTGGTACAGCCTATCTCTGCATGAACCATAATGCAGCCTTTACCCGTTTGATTGAAGAAGGCATGCAATTGTATGGCACCAATTATGGCAGTTCCCGTTCCGGAAACTTTCAATTGCCGGTTTATGAAAAAGCAGAACTGCAAATGGCCGCCAATTTTCAGGCAGAAGCTGCTCTGACAGTTTCCTCCGGTTATATGGCGGCGCAACTGGTCATCCGTCATTTTGAAAACGATGCAGTATTTTCTTATGCACCGGATTGTCATCCTGCCTTGTTAAGATCTAAAAATGACTATTATACCGGCCTATTTCAAGATTGGATAACTGGTTTATCCTCGTTCCTGGAAGAACATGCCGCCAGCCAGGTAGTACTTGTCTGTAATTCAGTTGATCCGCTTAAAGTCCAGCTATTCGACTTTTCCTGGATGGCAACTCTTCCTTCTCATCCGAACCTAACCTTAGTAGTGGATGATTCACATGGAGTTGGAATAACCGGAGAAAAAGGAGCAGGGATTTATTCAACAATTAGCAGCTATTCCCAGATTAACACGGTTGTGGTTTCCTCGCTGGGAAAAGCCCTGGGCCTGCCAGGGGGAATGATCCTCGGAAGCCGGGATATGATCAAATCGTTTCGGAAGAGTCCCTATTTTACCGCAGCATCTCCGATGGCTCCGGCCTACCTGCATGCGTATTTGAAAGGGACTGAAATATATGCGTCAGAGAGAAACCAGCTCGCCAAAATCATTGAATTATTCAGTTCGCACCTGCCGTCCGATGCTGCTATTCACCTGGCAGCAGATTATCCTGTTGCCTATTGTAAAAACAATGAATTGGCTGAATTTCTTTATGAAAAAAAGATACTGATCAGCAGTTTTAACTACCCAACCCCAGAAGATGAAAAAATAACCCGAATTATTTTAAACAGCCATCATACGGAGCCTGACATTGAAAAGCTGCTATCTGCCATTCAGGAATTTGTAACCGCTACCAGATAAATTAAGACTGCCGGTTACATGCTCAGGGTCTTTTTTCTTCCCGCAATAACCTCGATAAAGTTGCAACAATGCTGCCCGATTTTAAGGAATCATAGAGATTATAAAACTCCCTGGGATCCTTTTTATGATCATATAATTCTGCACCTGCCCTCCCTTCATCCCATTCTGTATATCGCCATCTTTCCGTTCGAACAGACTTGCCGAAAATCGCTCCCCGTTTGATTTGGGTATAGGCAGGCCGACTCCATTTCTGACGGGGATTGCTGAGTAATGAAATAAAGGAATACCCTTCCAGGTGATCAGGCGCTGGCAATCCACAAAGGTTTGCCAGTGTTGGATATAATCCTACCAGTTCAACCGTTCGGTCGCAATGCACTGCTTTTTTAATTCCAGGTCCCGCTATTAATAAGGGCACCCTGGCAACATCTTCAAACAAACTTTGTTTTAGCCACTGGCCATGTTCTCCGAGGTGATAGCCATGATCACTCCAGAATACAATGATGGTTTTCTTTGTTAAATCCAATGCATCCAGCGCATCCAGCAACTTGCCAACCTGCTCATCCAGCATGGAAACAGCAGCATAATACGCCTGCATGGCTGTTTTGCGTTGGTCAGGTAATAACCCCCAATGGGCAGGTTTGGTAAACAAAGCGGCATCCGGAATATCAGCCCAATCATTGGGAATACTATCTGGTAATTGTAGTTGTTCCTTTGGATACAGATCGAAGAAAGAAGCGGGGGCAATGAAGGGAGTATGCGGGCGGAAAAAACCAACCGCCAGGAAAAAGGGTTTGTCTTTCAGCTGATAGAGCATTTTCACAGCTTCTTCAGCAATTTTTCCATCTGTTTGATCTGCTGCAGTTCCCTCCGCTTTTTGCCAGGCCAGGGCAGCACCTAAAGAACGTTGCGGAGTTAGATTGGTAACCAGCTGTTCATCCGTTTTATCCCGGCCAATCGGATTGATTACCGTATCCCAGCTCATCGGATCATCCAATCCATCTGTACCTATCTGTGCAGGAACATGATAGTGATAAATCTTCCCAAGTCGTACACTGGTATACCCATTCTTTCTGAATAACTGAGGCAGTGTAACAATTGCCGGAAACCGGTCCCGGAAATGGGTGTCCAGATCATATATGGCAAGTGTTGAAGGACGCAATCCTGTCATGATGGATGCCCTGCTTGGATTACACAATGGATATTGGTTATATGCAGCATTAAACTGTACCCCCCTTTTTGCCAGCCGGTCGAGATGGGGTGTTTTAACATAAGGATGACCGTAAGTGCCAAGATGATTGTTCAAATCATCCGCTGCAATGAAAACAACATTATATGGAGATTGGTCAGCCTGGGAATTAGCAGTAGTAAGAAAACTTAGACAAAAAAAGTCAGCCAGTATTTAATCTTCGGCATCAATCCGGTTTTAACATGGGAAATAATCTTTTTATTTCTTCTTCAGTCGGTTGTGATCCATACTCACAAATTTCAAAAAATTCAGCATAGCGAACAGTTCCGGATTTGGCTTTGCCATACCATCTTTCCAGTATAGCAAGTTGATCTGTAAAAAATTTCTGGGAATATCTTTTTGCCAGCCATTTTTTTCTATCAGCTGCACCTGCCGGAACATCGCTGAGGTAGCCGCCTATCCAGGGCAGCCATTCATAAAACTGCGACTGATGAGCATCCAGTGCATGAATTTTTTTTTCAAAAACTGCTGTAATATCAACGCCTATATCCGGACGAAAAGGATTGGGTCGCTTGAAATGATCCTGCGCATACAGAAAAACAGGATTCTTTTTCAGCGGCGGACAATCCGGAACAATATTGGGTACTCCTACCAGGTAGGCTGCATCCTGAACCAATACACCTGTATACCGATGATCCGGATGGTAGTCGTTAGGGCGGGGTGCAATCACGATATCAGCCTGCCAGTTGCGGATCTGACGAATTACCTCTTTCCTTGTTTTCAGATCCGGAACCAGTTCGCCATCATGATTATCAAGAATTTCATACTCAACACCAAATCGCTTGCCTGCTTCTCTGGCTTCAGCTGCTCTTCTTTTAGCCAGCATTCCACCTCCCTGCTCCTGGTGCCCGGCATCTCCGTTCGTTAATGACAGAAATTTTACCGCATGACCCATTTGTGAAAATAAAATTGCTGTACCTCCAGCATCCAGGTCGCAATCGTCGGGATGTGCACCGATTACAATGATACGTAGTTGTGTGTTGCTGATGGACTGTCCATGAAGAAACGATCCGGAACCAAGAATTAACAGGAAGAAAATAAGTAGTCGCATATGAGTAAATCAGGTTGTAAAAAAATATATTCAGCATCTGGCTAGTAGCCGGATGCTGAATATACTTAATCATGCTGATCAATAAATCTCAGGAGGAAACTGTCCCTGCCTCGGGTGCAGATAAGGTAATCCTGGTTTTGCATCCCACCAGATTTTACTTGTCATCAGATCTCCGCCTTCCAATTTTGAAACCGCGGCACGAACATTGGTTTCATTCAGGGTATACTCCGATTGAGGATAGGTTCCTCTTCTTGGAATACGTCCATTGGTACTGCCGAGGTCACTTCCTGTCCATATTTCAGGATAGCCGGTTCTGCGATATTCTGCCCAGGACTCAGCTCCCAGCCAGAAATTGGCCAGGTATTTTTGAATGATGATCTCTCTTAATTTTTCTTCTTCCGTACCCACCAGTGTTCCATATTCACTTTCCAGGTAATCGGTAATATCAGCAGCGTCAACACTGTATTGTTGCATTGAAAGCTCAATGCCTTTTTCATACATCGCCTGTGCATTCTCTGCGCTTAAACCTGCCAGGGCAGCCTCCGCCCGAAGAAAATACACTTCTGCAGCGTTCATAACCGTAATGTCATAGACTGCTGTCCGGAAGAAATAATCCAGATAGGCCGTGCTTGCTTCTGAATAGGGTAATTTTTCTTCATTGAACAAACACATGGGTCTGCCTTTATAACCGGAAACACCATCATTGGCAGGATCTGCATATTTCTCAAGGCGGGGATCATCCCTTTCCAGCAGATTTTGTGTTACTGTAAGTCCAACCCACAAAGGATAACCACTGGAATTTACAAAACTGTTATACAGTGGATTTCTGTTGGTTACTTCAGCCCCATCAATTGTTCTGAGTTTGGCGGCCTGTGCATTGGTTTCAATCATTGGCTTTCCTGCGAGATCTGAAATATGCTGGGCAGCGAGTGCCTCATTCGCATATCGAACGCGAATGGCTAACCGAAGTCTTAGTGAATTCGCAAACCGAACCCATCTTTCAGCATTACCGTTGAACAGAATATCTGCTGCTCCAAAGGATGCAAGCGATGGCTCCGCGGTCAGTTGAGCAGCGGCTTCTTTAAGTTCCTTAAGCATATCAGTGTAGATGGATTCCTGTGAATCATACACCGGCTGGTTAATAACTTCATTCACATCCAGCAGGGCCTGGGAATAGGGAACATCTCCAAAAATATCCGTAAGCTGGTGAAACTGCCACACTTTCCAGATTCGGGCAACAGCCTGCTGATTTTTCAAAGCAGGATCATTACCGGTTAGCCGGATTACTTCTGCGATATTGATAAGGTCACCGGCATAGTTAAAGCTTCCACTCCAATCACGGGTTTGGAAAATTGTTCCAGATCCCTGGTTGGCATAATAGTTACTATACTCATTCAGTGATCCGGTATTATGGCTGGCAAAAATGGTATTCTTCAGCACAAAGGTGAAAATCATGGAAGGCTTGATAACTTCCTTGGTGATCAACACCGGGCTTGTATTAATCTCTTCAAAATCTTTTGTACAGCCGGCCACTGCAAGAGCTGATAAACAGGCCGCGAAGATTTTATTTTTATAATTTCTGAATTTCATACTTTCCATTTGATGGGTTAAAACGTAAAGGATAAATTAATACCGATGCTCCGGGTTGTTGGGATGCCTTTGGCTTCATAGCCCTGGGCAGAGAGCGTTGTATTAAATGCCGACTCCGGGCTCAAACCCATGGTCTTAAATTTCGCGTCCCGATAGAGATAGAAAATATTCCTTCCTATAACGGCAATACGAGTTCCTTTGAAAAAGGTTTTATTCAGCAACCGGGATGCCCCGATATTATACCCGATGCTGGCTTCTCTGAGCGCTGCATAATCCGCATCGATAATGGCATCTGTTGCTATATCTCCCCAGGCACTTCTTTCGGCGTAGTACTGTTGCGCCAGTAACACAATATTGCTGGGTGTATATTTTCCATCTGGTCCGAGGATCACTCCTTCAGCAATCAGGTTATCCCGCTTTTCTGTGAATTTGCCGGTACCTTTTGCACTTTGATCATCATAGGACTGAGAGAAAATCTGTCCGCCTTTTCTGAAATCAATCAATGCACTTAAACTGAAACCTTTGTAGGTGAAGGTATTGGTCAATCCACCTAACCAGTCTGGTTGAATATTACCCAGTATGGTAAGTTCGGAAGCGCGCTGAAATTTACCCTGGTCGTTCAGCAGAATCCGGCCATCTTCTGTTCTGAGATAATCATAACCGATGATATTTCCGAATGGTTGTCCGGGTGTTGCCTGAATAGAAGCACGGGTAATGGTAAACATCCGGTAGGTGGAAATTCCTTCCGTCAATTCGATTACTTTGGATTTGTTTTTGGAAAGGTTCAGCGTCATATCCCAGGAAAAATTCTTATTTCGAACCGGGCTTCCGGTTAGTAAGATTTCCACTCCTTTGTTTTGTATCTCTCCTGCATTGATCATGCGGGAACCATACCCTGTTGCACTTGACAAACCAATATTGATGATCTGATTAAAAGTAGCGGCACTATAATAGGTCAGATCGATTCCCAGCCTGTTTTTAAAGAAGCGCAATTCGGTTCCGATTTCAAAACTGCGGGTTAACTCATTTTTGAGATCTGCCAGTGGAACGGTTGAATTGATGGCGGCATACGGCTGTCCGTTAAAATTCAGGTTCGATAAATTATATCCTCCAAGTGTTCTGTATGGATCTGCGTCGTTTCCTGCTTCAGCATAGGACAAGCGGAGTTTACCATAATCAAGTATGCCGGTATTAGTGCCCAGCATATCAGAGAACACAAAACTGGTGCTGACAGAAGGGTAAAAGAAAGATTGATTTTTTAAACCAAGCGTGGAGGACCAGTCGTTTCTTCCGGTGAAGTCGAGGAAGAGGAAATTCTTATAACCTATTTGTCCGGTAAAATAAACAGAGTTGATTACTTTCTCACTGATATTATGACGGGTGGCTTTTGCTTTGGAGTTATTGATATGATAGAGTCCGGGTATATTAAAACCCGTACCAGTAAAACCAACCTGTTCCATATTTCTGTTCAGGTTATTGGCACCCACAGAAAATGTTCCGCTGAATTTATCGGAAAGGTCTCCGCTTGCTGTTAACAGGAGGTCGCTGTTGGATTCTTTCACCCGGTATTGATCGTTATCGATGGTGCCGTCTATGCGTCCGGCTGTTCCGATACCTGCCCGAACCATTCTGGTTTCAGTATAGAAGTCGGTTCCGGAACGGGCCTGTAATGTTAACCAGTCGGTAAATTTATACCGTGCCAGTACATAGCCGATTACCCGGTCTCTTTTGTCATTACTGATTAATTCATTGAGCAGCCAGTAGGGGTTTTGCGGACTGCCATTTTTCCAGTTGATCTGTGTACCATTATCACGTTTGTAATCTTTCTGCCAATCCAGGTCAATAAACCTTGGGGTTGCCATCAGACTGGCAATTGGTGAACTTAAGGAGCCACCAACTTCCGGACGGTTTTTGCCGCTTTGACGGATATAATTAACCTTCGTTTCAACAGTCAATCGCTTGGATACATTTAAGGAAGCAAGCAGATTAATGCTTTGTCTGTTCAATGAATTGTTGGAGATAATTCCTTCATTTCTGGTATCTGCAACCGATAGACGATAAGTTCCTTTTTCATTACCACCTGAAACGGCAATGGTATTGGTAAAGGTTTTACCGGTTCTGAAGAAGTCCTTCCAGTTATCTTTCGGCTGTGCTGTGAAAGGAACCACACCGATTTCAGGCCAGGTATCAAAGGCGATCAGGCGACCATCCATGCGACCTCCCCAGTTGTCCACCAGCCAGGCGGGCCAACTATCATACTCCACCCCGTCAATAGTTTTTTTACTGAAAGAGGCATAATTATCATCGTATCCACCTCCCCAGGTATTCTGGAACTGAGGCAGCACATTGGGTGATTCAAAAGTAGAGTTGGAAGTTATATCCACCCTTGCAGGACGACCGGATTTTCCTTTTTTAGAAGTAATCAGAATCACACCATTGGCACCACGAGCACCATATAGTGCGGCGGCGGCTGGTCCTTTCAAAACCGACATGGATTCAATATCATCGGGATTGATATTGCCGATACCATCTCCAAAATCACGCTGGCCTCCGAAGGCACCGGGGGTATTGAGCGACTGGTTATCAATTGGTACTCCGTCGATAACATAAAGCGGTTGATTATTCCCCTGTAAAGAAGAAGCTCCCCGAATAACAACAAAACTGGAACCACCTGCACCACCCGCAGATGGGTTTATATGCACACCGGCAACTTTACCTTTTAATGCATTGGCAACATTGAGGTCTTTATTCTCGGATAATTTGGATCCATCAATTGTTTGCATGGAATAACCAAGTGATTTTTTATTTCTTTCCACACCAAGAGCCGTAACAACCACCTCAGATAATTCCTGGTTGCCGGCAGATAGGGTAATGGCCAGTTTCTGTCGGCCATTGATAGCGAGTTCCTGCTGCCGGTACCCTGTATAACTGATCACCAGTGTTCCATTGGCAGGCGCTTCCAGCGAAAAGCTTCCGTCTTCTCCGGAAACAACCCCCTGACTCGACCCTTTTAAAAAAATTGATACCCCGGAAAGCGGCTTTTGGTTCTCATCCAAAATAGTTCCGCTAACCCTTGCCGTTTGCCCAAAGGTGAGTCCCCCGGTTACAAACAACAATACGATCAGTAGCAGGCTACTCATCCATTGATTTCGTTTCATTTGCAGTGAATTTGGCATGAATAAAAAAAGAAGGTTGTAAAAGATAATGTTCTCGTTATATTTTCGTTTCCTTTCCTTAAAATTATGTTTAATTTATTATTTCCCCAAATATTTACCTTTTTTTTGGGGTTTTTATTTCCGAAACCTTTTGTTAGAGAAAGGAAACAACAAGAAACAGGTTAAAAGGGGCCTGAATTGTTCAGGAAAGCTGCTTTTTGGCGGGAACCGGGCATTTCTCCCCGGGAATTTTGGGCAGGCAGCGGTTGAAGTGTTTCGGGATCATACCAATGCGATGTCAGAAAATCCGGACAATCATCCCCAGTTTTCCGGGACCAGCGCCTGAGGATTCTTTTTAATTTCCTACCTGTATTAGTATAGGCAGGATCCATAAAGCGATTTGATACCTGGAGGGAATCTATCGATGTATCATATAATTCTTCAGCAGGCAGGGGGCTTGCGTAAAGAGTTGCCTGAACAGGGTTCAGGGAGTTTTTTGTAGCAGCTGTCCGGAGTGCCGTAACAGCCGGACTGTTTTTTACATCCAGCGGACCTTCCTGATTAAACTGCGGACGATTATTTACAATATATAAATACCGGTCTGTCCGAACCGCACGTGCATGCGCCTCAAAGTCGTGCCAGTTCTGCTCCAGAAAAACATATTTACGGAATGGCTTCTGTGGCTTGTTTAAAAGTCCGGCAAAACTCCGGCCCTGAAACTTCCTGGAAGCAGGAACTCCTGCAAATTCACAGATAGTCGGTGCCAAATCAATACTGCTGATTAAGGCATCAGAACGTTGCCCGGGTTTTGCAATACCAGCAGGCCAGTATAGTAGTAAAGGAGATTGTACGCCCCGATCATATAACAATGTTTTACTTCCCGGAAAAGGACGACCATTATCCGTAATAAATAGTATCAGTGTATTTTCAGCAATTCCTTTTTCTTTCAAAACCGTCATAAGTTGACCCAGGTACTGATCCAGCCGAAAGATTTCATTATGATAACTGGCAAGATCCTGCCGGGTACCGGGCTGATCAACCAGGTGTACCGGCACCTGCACATCATCCGCAGTATACGGACTATCCAGTGCTTTATCCCAGGGCCGATGCGCATCATGTGCTGCCAGCCAAAGGAAAAAGGGACGGTCTGCAGGAGCAGCCTGCACCAACCAGTTCCACTGCTCCTCACCTCCTGCACCATTATTCTTCAACAACATCGTATCATAGGCTCTGGCAGTATTGGGACCTTCATGCCATTTCCCCGCAAGGGCAGTATAATAACCGGATTTTTTCAAGAGCTCCGGGAAATAATCCAGGTGAGCCGGAACCGGACTGTGTAATTCAGCCGCACCGGTATTATGCGGATATCGCCCCGTGAGAATGCTCGCCCTGCTCGGACTGCAGGAACTTGCTGTAACAAAAAACCGGTTAAACTGCCGGCCCTTCAGCGCCAGGCTGTCCAGGTTTGGAGTAGGGGGAGCCTGTTTGTTATAACAGGAAAGATCATCCACACTGATATCATCTCCGATTATCAAAATTATATTGGGACGACTGGCCGCTTTTGTCTGGGCATGCAACGCAGTTATTGGGCATAATAACAACATCACCCATCCAATTAGTACCAATTTTTTCATCTAATACTGATCGTCTGTTGCAAATTGATTGGAACGATCCATCCATAAACCACTGGTGAAATCAGGAAAATCAACCGTTTCATTCCCCAATGCAATGGAACTTTCGCTTAGTGGTGTAATTGCACTCCAGGCTGCCGCATCATAAACATCCATCGGAGTGGACTCTCCTCTTTTCGCGGCTTCAATGAATGCGTGCAGCACAAAAAAATCAATGCCATCATGCCCGGTTTTTGTGGCTTGCTCACCCCATTTTTTCCATAGAGGATGTTCGTATTTTTTGAACCATTCTTCCGCATCATCCCAACGTTCATGATCGTATTTACTCACCCCTTCAATATACATACCATTGTTCAGGTTCATCCAGATGCCATTGGTACCCTGCACCCTAAAACCGAGTGAATAAGGCCTTGGTAAATTGGTATCATGCTGCAAAAAGATGGTCTCCCCATTCGCACAGGCAATCTGTGTGGTTACCACATCACCCAGCTTGAACAACTGTTTGGCATTCGGGTGGCTGGCACCTCCTTTTTTTACAATATAATTGTGCAAGCCCCTGGATTTGCTGGCAAATGAATTCAGGGAAACAAAACGATTGCCCCGGTTAATATCAATCAGCATCGCTAATGGACCCACATCATGCGTCGGGTACAGATCACCGTTACGGTGTATGGAATGTTTTGTTCTCCATTTCGCTTCTGAAAATCCTTTCTCACCAAATTCAACCCCGCTGTTATAGGGTGTAATTCCATCATTAAATTTAACTCCACGCAAATCATGCTGATATCCTCCCTGCAGGTGAATGATTTCGCCAAATAATCCCTGCCGGATCATATTCAGCACAGCCAGAATATCCCTGCGATAACAGGCATTCTCGAGCATCATTACATGCGCCTTGTTTTTTTCAGCAGCTCTTACCACTTCCCAATGATCTTCCAGTGTTATACCCAATACCACTTCTGTAGCAATGTATTTGAGTCCGGCTGAAATACTATCAGTAATCATCGGCGTATGCCATTCCCACGGAGTGGAGATAACTACTGCATCCAATTTGCCGGATTCCAGCATTTTTTTATACGCATACACATCGCCGGTAAACACCTGCGGTGCAGTTTTTCCTGATTTTTTAATAAGATCCGCCGTCATTTGCAACATACGTGAATCAATATCACAGATTGCAGTTACTTCCACATCAGCACGGTTCAGGCTCATGGCAAGATGTGCCTGTCCTCTTAATCCTGTGCCAATAAAACCCATGCGCAATTTTTTCTGCTGCCTGAAAGAGGCCCCGATAACCGGACTTCCAATCGTAAGAGCGGCAGTGGATAAAGCAAGCTGCTGTACAAATTTTCTTCTTGGTTGCATGGAATTTTTAGTTAGGGTTGAAGAGTTGGTTTGAATCGCTCACGAAAATATTGGTTATACGCTTTTAGCTTTTCCAGGTATCCTTCCAGATCGAGTAATTGTTCATCATAAATCAGGTAGTCCATTCCGGCAACCCTGCTGGCAAAATGCCGGGTGCGCTCCTGTTCAAAAAAATAGGGCTTGTCTGGTGTTGACATGCCTTTTGGCAGCCGTGTTTCTTCCCATTTTTTACAAAGGGAAGAAAACACAGATTGCCTTCGTGCTAACTGACCACTTACTATTTTTTCCGCATTCAGCAGGTGATAATAGGATGAATCCGTATTTAAGAAACGTTGCAGATGTGCCTGTTTAATACTTGCCTCCAATCTCTGCAAATCGAAATAGGTTTGCGCTGTATGTTTCGCCAGTTCCGCCAGGGTTTGCAATACTTCAATATCATAAATATTACGTGCGCCGTTTTTTATAGCATTGGTACATATCGCGATAGCAGAATCCATTTTGGGTAACATGATTTCAGAAGCTTCCAAACGGTCTGCATATTCTCTTGTCCAGAATGGATCGTATTCCAATGCATCACCTCTTGGCAGATCCGGCAGATGTGTTTTACCGATATCACCCCAGGCCCAAACCCTTCTTTCAAAACTTTCCATATAGAAATAGGCGGCCTCATTCAGTAAACTGTACAACCGGATCATATCCTGCTCATTGTTCCCATAACGTTGACGCATAAACGCAGTTGTGAATTCCTCCATGGAATATCCATTGACATTCCATGCATAGGCTGCTGTGGTGGCAAAACAGAGGGCCCAAGCCTGCATCGGCAGGCCTGAATCGTCCCAGTTAGTCCGGATGACTCCGTCAAATACATTTTTGCCCAGGTTTTCCTGTAAAAATTTCACGGAGGCTTCCAGCGCACCTTCTTCGTATTTACCCTTCCCCTTCTTCACAAAAAAATAGGGCAGAAATAATTGTTCGATGCCCGGATTAGGGTCATAGGCATACACAGAATAACCAAGCGCTTTTGCCTCCTTCGCATATTTCAGATCGGGTGTTTCATAGTTATAGGATTCCGTCATTATTAAAGATTTATGCGGAACCACCGGAGCATGCTGCACGGCTTTGTCTTCCCCGTGATAAATATTCAGGCGGCCTTTCGCCCAACCCATGGGAGCTTCCCAGGCCATCACGCCTCTTTTGGATGACTTCAGCATTTCAGCCGATTTACCTAAAAAGAGATGATACAATCCACTTCGACCGATCTCTGCCTGCTTTTTACTGCAGTTTTCGCATTTACCAAGTTCATAGGTTTCATCTGATCCGATATGGATAAACTTTGCTCCGGGTGTTGCTTCCATGGCATCTTTCCAGAGATCCATCAACAGTTTGTACGACTCTTCTTTAAGCGGACAGAATTCAAAATTGGATGCCGATACTTCTCTCAGATGAGCAAACTGCGGCCATTTCAGGATAAATCCCACATGTCCCAACCCCTGCACCAGGGGTACAATCTGCACATGATACTGCTGCGCATACCGGGTCAGTTCCTGCATCTCCGCCATGGTAAAAGCACCGGGAGCACCGATTTCCGGGTGACTGGGATAGAGAAATTTATCTTCCCACTCCCAGATCAGCATATTCATTTTATAACCTGCCAGTTCACGTATAAACTGCTTTACATACTCTTTGGTATCCTGGTGATGTTTGGTATCATAATGTGCTGCCCGCACTTTTGTGTCGGGCCAGTCGCGTATGGACGCTTCCTGTACAACCGGTACTCCCTCTTTTTTCCGGATCATTTGCAGCAGTGTCTGCATTCCATAAAATACGCCACCTGCCCCTGGAGCGGATATCCGGATTCCTCCTGCATGAACGGATAAAACATATCCTTCTTCCCCCAGTTCTTTGTCTTTTTTCCGCTCGAGCCGGATAAGCTTTCCCTTTGCCTGGCTAACCACCGGCAGCTGCAAGCCCCATTCCTTTTTTATAACAGCTGAGAGTTCCGCTGCTGTAAAGCGATCCGCTGCACTTGCCGAGGACGGCAAAAAGATCCCGGTAAATTCACTTAAAGCAACTGCGTTCGATCCAAACTGAACAGAACGGGGATAAGGCACCAGTGCCGGCAGTTCATCACCAGAAACTGGTTCAGCCTGTAAGCAAAGGGCGGATCCCGTAAACAGCAGCAACAGGATCCATTTAAAACAGGCAGGTGTCAATCTTTGCATGTGGATTGGTCATTTTAAGGAGGTATAAATATAATTAAGCTCATTTATCTTTCAAAATATTTTGTATTTTAAATATTATCTTTCATTTCCTTATTTTTAGATAAATATCTTTTATCAAATGAATATCCGGATAACTCATAGCTGCTTTTGCGGACTTCTGTCGGCACTTCTTTGTTGTTCGCAGATTACGGCTGTTGGCCAGAACTGCTTACCCTGTGACAGCATTCGAACTTTACCTGGCATCATTTTCTGCGATGATTTCGAATCGGAGCTCCCCATCAGGGAACGTTACTTTGGATATGACACTGATGAGGGTGAGTTTATAAGAAAAGCTGGGGTTGGGCGCAATGGAAGTCAGGGTATGCGGGTTCGGTTTCAGGAAGGAGAGGTTGAAGCCGGCGTTTTACAGAAAGCCATTGGCCGGTCGCCGGATCCCGGAATGAAATATGCCAGTATGCCCGACAGTACGTTCCGGGAAATTTATTGGAGAATTGATATCAAATACCAGTCAGGATGGGAAGGTGGCGGCGGTGATAAACTGAGCCGCGCTACAGTAATTGCCAGCAGGTCCTGGCAGCAGGGAATGATTGCACACGTATGGTCAGGCGGGAAACCGGCTACCTGGAATTACCTGGTGATGGATCCGGCAAGCGGCATCAGCACAGACAGTAAATTGGCAAGTACCAAATACAATGATTTTGCTAATCTTCGGTGGATGGGTGGTGTACATGGCCCCACGCCAATCTTTCAAAACGACCAAACCGGAAAATGGTACTGCGTAGTGGCGCATGTAAAGCTGAATACCCCGGGAAAATCAGATGGCATTTTTGAACTCTGGGTGGATGGTCATTTGCAGGGTGCACGCTACGATTTAAACTGGCATGCATCCTGGAATCTTCAGCCCGATTCCTATGGAATCAATGCTGTTTTTTTCGAAAATTACTGGAACAAGGGTTCTGTAAAGGAGCAGGAACGTTATTTCGATAATATCCTGATCAGCACCCGCCCTATTTCCTGCGATTGCCTTCCGAAATAGGACCAATGTATCGCTTTGCAACTACCAGATGATCATATTTGGTATAGTGATTTTCGCCAACCGGACTCTTACTGTCATAATGTTCGATTCGCAGAAAGTTGAAATTTAACAGGGGATTGGAACGCCATTGAAAACCTTCGAATGGTTTGCCAGACGGATCATTAATCCATCTGTCCTTCTCCCAGTGACCATTTGGAAAGCCTTCTCCCCAATAACCTACTTCTTTCCCATCCTGCCAGATTCGGATAGATCCGTTTCTGGCAGTGGCGGGTTTATTCAGTTTGATCATTATCTCGATACAATGCCATTCATCCCATTTCAGCTGTTGCGCCGTACTGCTTTTATTCACCAGCGTATTTCCATAACAACTGCTGCCATTGTTCCAGCTGCGCATTTCGCCCCAGTACAGGTAAGCGTCCATTTCCGGTTCATTATTGGGCTCATAGGAAATGGAGAAACGGGTATCCCCCTGTCCGCATGTACCCGCCTGTCCCATATGGTATGGAATAGCGGGATAATTTCCTCCTATTTTAACCGCTTCATGATGAATATAACCATTTGAGATAGCCGGATATTTTACATAATAGCGGATAAACAGGCTGTCGTCCCATCCCGGCTGGATCATTTTATACAGATGTGCCCCATCGTTTTTACCGCCGGTATTGGTAAGCCGGATGGATTGTTTGCCCTGGCTGCCTTTCGGCACATCCGGATCGGTAAAAATTCCCTTTCTGTTTTTTACATCATCATAGCGGGCAAAAATTCCGTTGGTATCCGCTTCAAATTGCTCCACATACAATACATCCGGGTCCTTTTCTATTCCATTGTCATGCGGGTATTGAGATGAAAGCGATTGATCCAAATAAAGCGTTGGCTCAAATTGGTAGAAGGAATAGATAAAAAGACAAAAAATTGATAAAACGAATAATTTCATAACGTTCCGAAAGATAGTAAATATTTTTTCTTTCGTATCGTTAATATATCTGGGTAGAGAAGACTAAATTATGGAATCGCCAATAACTTTCGTTCCAATTGATCCGCCATACGCTGGCTAAGAATGGTGATATTTTTTTCATAATTACTGAAATAGGCGGCAATATCCTGCTGTTTAACAGTAGGCTTTACCCGCACCAGATAATCGGGCATGGATTCACTTAGCGTACCTGAACTGATTTCCACACCATTTTCCAGCAACTGGTAACGTACCTCCAGGGTTTTATCTACCGACCCAATCGTAATTTTATCCCAGGCTACTGCTAAACCGATGAATATCATATGACCTTCATCCAGTACCTGGAACTGCTGCGGTATTTTTTCAATTGATAGCTTCAACTGTTTATTACCCAAATTTTTACTCAGTTTTTTGGCAGCATACTTATGGATTGAATTTGAATACACCGTTATTGCATGTTCCGGATTCAGGGTACAGGTCATTGCATAATGGAATTCAATATATACAATCAGAGGCAGCCAATTGTAGGTTTTCCCGGTTGTTAAGGATTGGGGACCAGCAACAGAAAGCGGAGAACTGATGCTGATATTTTCAACCGGTTTTACTTTTTTTGGCGGAGGTGTAATCTCGTAATGTTTGGTTACAAACTTGTCAATCCTTTTTGAGTTCAGGCAACTGGTCAGGCTAAACAAACAACCTGTTGATACTGAAATAAACAGCAACCGAATTGTTATATTCATAGTTAATAAGGTTTATGAAGAGTACACAATAATAAGCTTACCTGAGGATTCTGATCGATCTGATCAATGATTTTTCATTGTCTTTCCAAATCAAATGATAAATTCCGGAAGCATACCCGGCTAATTCAATTCTTAGCTTCTGTTGCATTCGTTCTATAGGTATTTGCTTTAAAATTTTACCAGCTTCATCGGTCAACAGTAGTTGTGTAAGATTGGGTGATTTAGGATGTGTAACAGTGACGAAAAATTGAGCGGGGTTAGGATAAACGACCAGCTCTTTATTTGGATCAACCTGCAGATTACCACTTGAGGTTATAGCATCATAAATAAATCCCGCCAAACTATCTGTGCCGTCCACATTAAATACGCTGACAGCGCCAGATCCTCCATCTCCCAATCGTGCAGTTACCTGATTAAAACTATTTACAGTAAAAACATCAGCAGCTTTATTACCAAACCGAACATTATCCAGGTTATGGAAATTCTCACCGGTGATTACAATAAAATCGCCTTTCTTTCCTCTCTTAGGAGTAAAATCCCATATCCTTGGAACTTTGGTAAATGTAAAATCCATATAAGAAATGCCATATCCATATTTATTCTGTAAAACAATTTTACCATCCTGCCCGAAAGAGGCTTTAATCCGGATACTGGTATCTGAATCAAGCAGCATTGAGTCGGCGCCAAAATTCCAAAATGAAGCACTGATTAACTCCTGCAAATATTTTCCCTTTATTGTTACCCAGGTTCCGGAAGGCCCGGAGGTAGGAGTGAAGCTATCTATTCTGGGTTTGTCCAGATGACGAAAACCAGGCAGACTATCTGAACCAGTCGCAGTAAAAACACTCACAAACCCGTTTTCTCCATTTGCTGGTCTTGCCAGCAAGGTTGAATCATTGAGCACAAAGAATGAAAAAGCAGGAACTCCGCCCAATGTTACGGCATTTGTTCCCCAAAAGTTTTTACCCCTAATAACAATCGTATCCTTAGTGGAAGCCGCAGTTGGCAGAAAAGAATACATTTCCGGTTTAGGATATGGTATAAAGGTGAATTTACCTATAGAATCACTCCCAGACTTATTTTTAACTTTTACAAACCCGGAGTTACCATTAGCAAGAGTTGCTTCTATGACACTATCAGATAGTATTTTAAAGTGCGAAACAAGTAAACCACCAACAGTAACCTCGGTAACCTTCAGCAAATTCCTGCCACGAATAGTAATAATCTGCTTTTGAAAACCCGAATCAGGAGTAAATCCTTGAATATCCGGAACAACCGGACGAGCTAACCCCATTTGGTTTCTAAGTATACGTAACTGATTTTCATTCTGATCAGTAAAGATGATTTCCGGGCGTGCATCTTTATCCAAATCGGCTGAAACAAGGGATTTTCCATAAAAGCTATAGGTGTACGGATCGCCTAAGCTGAGGTTCCCATTACTGGAATTGTTTTTCATTAATGTAATGGCCCCATTATTTCTGCTTTCACCAATCAGATCTGGTTTTCCATCACCCGTCAGATCCTGAACATATTTTATATCCGATGAACTACTGCCAATAATACGCATTTGCCTGCCAATCAGCTTCATTATATGAGGTCCGGCTAATATTTCTTTTTGATCTTGGGTTAGAAGGCTGGCTGCCTGTGGAAAACGTACATCATATCCCTGATACCCACTAAAGGAGTGTTCTGAATAAAAACAACTAAGCCCCGAACTGGAAGAAAATCCAACCAGTGCGGAGCTTAGCCAAAAACCAACTAATATATCCGGCATCCCTGTTTTATCCAGGTCCGTTACAGTAAAGGCAGTGGGTAATCCGTATACATTTCCAAAGGGTGCATAATATGCAGGATCCCAGGTAAACTCACCATTTTGACTTGTGTTAACAGCAACGAAAAGGCCTGCGTCTGATGGTTCCTGGCAATTGGTACACAATCCTACTACATCCAACAATCCATCTCCTGTAACGTCTACAGCTTTAAGATAGCCTTGTTTAAACCTGTAATGATTCGAAAAATGCAATACAGGTTCAAAGCGTAAATTTTGTGGATCAACAGTTCGGTTGCGAATCCATCCATATGAAGACGGAGCTCCATTGGAATTTAATTCATAGGAAATAATGATATCACTCAAGCCATCACTATCCAGATCTTCTACATCGAGATACAATAATTCAAATGGTGTTGGGTGATCGATTCGCTGAGAAAGCCTGAATATCCCATTCTCAGATTCATTCAGAAAAATCGAATAGTATAGTAAATTATCATACCAAATAATCAAATCAATAAGTCCGTCTCCATTCAAATCAGCATGTTTTATTCCGTTTGGGCGATTGTCCAGCTGGATTTTAATTATATCAGTAAAAGAACTATCGGAGAATTCATATTGACCGCTACCAAATGTAAGTGTAAAGCGAAAATCGGAAAATGCAGACTTTCTGGAAATCGTATTCGTTACTGATATCTGATCCTGTGCAATTCCGGCAGGCACTTCCACTTCCAACTGCTTCTCTGCAGCTGAAATAACTTTTCCGGGTATGGATCCAAACCGAACGAGATTATTGGCGGCTATTGTATCAAAATTACTACCCTTAATTTTTATTACTGTTCCGGCTGGTCCCTGTAAAGGTGAAACTGTATGAATGGTGGGTATACTTGTAAATCTAAAAAAGCCTATTGCTTCACCCGCGATGGTTGTAACACTCACAACTCCGGAAGCACCATCTCCAACCACGGCTTTTATGGTGTCTGAATTTAATACTGTAATCCTCATCGGCACCTGCCCTCCAAATCGAACTTGTGTTTCCGGTGTAAACTGGGAGCCAACAATTAAAACCTCTGTACCAGTTCCACCATACGAAGGGATAATACCGGTAACAGATGGTATATCCAAATAGGTAAATCCATTTTTTTCAGCTACACCTCCTCTCGTAACAACTTTAACAGGGCCTGAAAGACCATTCTGAACAGTCACTTTAATGAGATGCTGATTCACAAGAGTAAAATTGTGTTGCATGGAATTATCCAGCCAGATTTCCTTTACCTCCATAAAATTCGACCCGTATATAAGTAGTTCAGCTCCATTAGGTGCAATCTTTGGGGCGAAGGAATCTATTACGGGTGGAGGAATAAAAACAAATCCCTCAATTTCAGATTTGCCAAAGGGGTTAATAATTGAAACCAGTCCACTTGCACCTGTGTCAACTATTGCATGAACCGTGTTATCATCAATAATGCGAAAAGAGCGGGCATTTATCCCGCCAAAGCGTACGGCGGTAGTTGTCTCCAGTTGTTGACCGGTAATGGTTACGGTTTCACCTGCTCCTGCAAGGGCAGGCGAATACATGTTTATAATTGGGCGCGGATGGTATACAAATCCAGGTTTACTCGTGCTTCCATATTCTGTGGAAATTGTCAATGCGCCCGTGGAGCCTATACCTGTATAAGCATGTAGCGTTCCCGGATCCGTTTCGTCAATAAAATAATTACTTGCTGGTGTTCCTCCAAACAAAACTTCACGGACATTTTCAAAATTATAGCCTTTGATAATAACATGCGTGTTTGATTCAAAGGCAGTATCCGGTGAAAAGGAGTTGATAACAGGAGGGCCCTGAAAAATAAACCCACTTATTGAATCTGATCCTGCTGGCGAACTCAACCTTATTTGACCTGACGCACCTGATCCAACTTTGGCGTTGATGCTGGTTGTTCCGGCAGTAGTGAACTGAGCTGCAGGTATTCCCCCAAAACTTAAGCTGGACACAGACCCTAAGTTTTTTCCTGTTATTGTTACGGATCCGCCAGGGGGTGCTGTTGCTGGACTAAAGGTTCTGATAAATGGCAAACCTGATTGATTCTGAAAAACTTCGATCTTGTCAGACGAGAAATAACAACTTACTACTTCCGGTTTTCCATCATGGTTTAAATCTCCCAATCGTACAACGTAGGGTGATCTGGCTGTTTGCCTTCCAGCCTCTTCAAAATTTATAGCTGAACTGCCGATGTTTTCAAATAGTATAAGTTTATCATTGCCAGTGGAACCAAGGATAATATCCGGTTTGCCGTCACCATTAATGTCGCCAGTTACGGTTGAATAGGCAGTTCCATTCCCTGCTGGAAAGCTTATTTCCTCATCAAAATTTAAATTCCCTAAAACTGACTTATTTCTGAAAATTCTAAGAGAATTTTGGTTATTGGAATGAACAATAACTGCTACATCCAGGAGTCCATCCTGGTTAAAGTCAGCAATACTGGGACCAAAGGATACTTCACCAGCATTCAATCGGATGGGATTCGATTGCTGAAAATTCAGCGTTCCTGCAGTTCCCGTGTTTCGGTAAAGAACTATTTCGGGTCTTTCCTGGCTTGTTACAAGTAAATCAATGCGTTCATCCCCATCAAAATCAGCTGCCGCAATATTTACTGGTAAAAATAAGGATGGTAAATCTTTTTTGGGTGCAAACTGAATAATACCAGGTCCGGTACTCGTATTCCTGAATAAAGAAATGGTGCCCTCCCAATTATTTATTGCTGCAATATCCGTAAAACCATCCCCGTCAAAATCACCCGTAACAATTTTGTAGACACTTCCGGATGCAGGCAACTCTATGAAGAAGCTGAATTTTATATCTCCCGGTTGACTGGTATTTCTTCTTACCAATAATTTGCCTTGCACAATAACGGAATTAACTAGATCTGTCTTCCCATCATTGTCAAAATCTGCGGCTGCCAGGGCATAAGACATAGACCAGCTTCCCAGGGTTTGAACGGGATAAAAATCGGGCGAACCGCTTGATTGAGCATTCCTAAATACAGAAAGACTACCAAAAGAAGAGCCATCACTATAATTATTGGCCGTTGCTATATCCGACCACCCATCCCCATCCAGATCAACTACCACCAGATCATTTGGCAATGCATCCGTTTCGTACGCCTTGAATGGAAGCAATGTTTTATCAGACAAGTTTCCCCCTCCGGAAAAAACAGGTTGAAAACTCATTGTTGATACCGCGATTTTACCTCCAACGATAATCGAAAGCGGACTAAAGGATACTCCTGTCGGAACCGATACGGTTAGTTGTGTACTGGTGGCTGTTAAAACTGTAGCTTTAATAGTTCCAAAAAAAACCTGGTTTTGATTGGCGGCTGCGCTAAATCCAGTTCCTGAAATGGTAATAGTGGTTCCTGCAGATCCGGTGACAGGTGAAAAGCCCTGTATAGAAGGTTGTGCAAATAGAGCAACCGACAGGGAGGCAAAAACTAACACCAGCAGCAACCCTCGCATAAAATGGTATTT
The DNA here is from genome assembly GCA_964547405.1 of uncultured Flavihumibacter sp. Lineage (GTDB taxonomy): Bacteria > Bacteroidota > Bacteroidia > Chitinophagales > Chitinophagaceae > Flavihumibacter. The sequence continues at coordinate 30,584 of CAZJNY010000001.1, forward strand.
AAATACCAGTTAAAATACTTTTATTAGTTTGATTTTACAAATGGGATGAAGTCTTTATATAAACCGGTTTTGAAATACCCCGTGCTCCTGGATTTTTCTGCCCCCTTAACTGATTGGTGAAAATCCACCTAATGGCGACACCTCTCTTACGTCCTTTCTGTAAACGGAAGGAGGAACTCCGAACTGGCGGGCAAACTGCGTACGGAAATATTTGATGCTGGAAATACCCACCTGCCAGGCGGTCTGATTAACATTGAAATCGGTATGTGCCAGTAGCTCCGCGGCCCGGTGCAATCGAACCCGGCGAATAAAACCATTGACCGACAAACCTGATACGGCTTTAATTCGCTTATATAATCCCGAATGGCTCACCCCAACCTGCATCGCCAGTAATTTTACATTAAACTGCTCATCATCCAGGTGTTCTTCAATCACCTGCACACATTTTTTCACTAATTCACGTTCATCCATATCGACTATTTTTTTGCATTAATTTTTACCGGAAGTATCCCTTTATGTGTTGGCTTCACAGGAAGGATTCTTCCTGCACTATCAAACGTTAATGAATCAATACAAACCTCCCTGTTATACCCGGCCGATTCTCCCATTGTTATACCCCTGGGATAATTAAACCGATGGTAAACAATATACCATTCATCTTTACCTGGTAGCCGGATCACCGAATTATGACCGGTGCCATAAATTCCGGCCACGGTATCTTTCTGTAACACGATATTATTGGATGGCACCTGAATTCCACCCAATGGTGAGGATGCTGTTCCGTATCGCACCCGATAGTTCGGACTGCGGGTATCATCCTCCGACCACATGAAATAATAGCGGCCTGCCCTGTAAAAGACATGTGCTCCCTCTCTGAAACTGGCATCAGGAGTCAACACCTTAATCGTTTCCGTTTTCAGGCTCGTCATATCCTCATTTAATTCTGCGCCCGCCAGGTATCCATTTCCCCAGAACAGGTAAGCTCGGCCGGTTTGCGGATCTGTAAACACATCCGGATCGATCTGCTGGCCTCCTGTTACCCCGGGAGGAAATGCATCAATCAACGGATGCCCCAAATCTTTAAATGGTCCGGCCGGATGATCTGCCACAGCTACCCCTATTTTCTGTGCAGCAGTGAAATAGAAAAAGTATTTATACTCCCCGTTTATTTTTTTCTCTAGTATCGAAGGTGCCCAGGCATTGCGGTTCGCCCAACTAACCTGAGAAGGTAAATCCAGTATCACCGCCTCCTCTTTCCAATTCACCAGATCAACAGAGGAAAAGGTTTTGAAGGAAGTACCTGACCAATTCGTATATCCGTCACTGGTAGGATACATGTAAAACTTCTGATACTTTTCAGAAAACAGTATGGATGGATCAGCATAATATCCGGTCAATACCGGATTATTCGTGCCCCATTTTGCCTCCAGTCGTAAATATTCCGATTCATTTATCGGCATCACTGTTCCATGCCTTGGATGAAAAGGAAGTGAAACCGAATCGTCAATTACACTGAAATTCTTCAGATCTCCTGATTTCGTAAACTGGTATCGGCCCTTGGTATACACATCGTACATAAGGATCCATTCGCCTGAGTTTTTCAATTGAAATATACCCGATCCTTCAACCGGATCCGTTGTCTGATGCAGGTATCGGTCTTCCAGCACATATCCTTTTGTCAATTGCCCCGATACTGCTTTTTTAATGCCGGCGCCTTTGCCTTCCGTTTTAAAAAACAAATGAAACCGGCCATCTTTCTCAACTATATCACCATCTATACAGGCATCCCCGGAAGGATGATAAAACAATTGTTCAGGCTTTGTTGCCAGATCGGTAAAGTCTGCATTCGCATAGGAATAGTAAATAATATCCGGTCCCGCTCCATGTTTCATTGAAAAATAAATGAGGAATCGGCGCGATTTCTTATCATAAATCGTCTGAGGTGCCCAAACACGCAATAAACTATCATTTCCGGCAAACCGTTGCTGAATATTTACTACTGAAGATGTCCAGTTAATCAGATCTGTTGATTTAAGTAAGACCATGGCCCGGTTACTATTCCAGCCATTTGCTGAAACCATATCCGTTGCTACCATATAAAAGGTCCTGCCATCGGGCCCGCGCAGTATATGCGGATCACGGACTCCTCCTGTTGAACTAATTTTTTCACTGGATATAACCGGTTCATTCGCATTCAATGCGCGATACCTGTACCCATCCCTGCTTAACGCAAAACGAATCGATTCTTCGCCCTTTCCGTTTCCTGTAAAATAGGTAAACAGGTATCCTCCCGATTGGGCCAGCAATCCATGCGGCAGAAGCAACCAGGTAGCAAGAAGTATTTTGTACCATTTCATATGCTGAATTTAAGAATAACCGGAAAGTAGACACTTCCCGGTTTTATGACTGCTTAGTAAAGAAAAACTCAATAGCCTGTATTCTGCTCCAATACCGCATCTTTATTCAGATTGATTTCAGCCTGTGGAATCGGTAGGAGTAAATGTTTGTCCTCTATACCGATCAATTGATTAATCGGGCTCACGGAATTTAACCTGCGCGTTCTTTCCACCAGGGTTTTAGTACGCATCAACGTCATTCTTCGGTTTTCTTCGCCCACCAGTTCACGCACCCGCTCATCTAAAATAAAATCAAGATCAACATCTGCAGCCGTGATAGCAGAAGCATTCGACCTTCCACGTAATACATTCAAGGTAGTTGCTGCATCTTCCAGCTTTCCCTGTTTGAATTGTGCTTCTGCTTTTAAAAGATAGGTTTCACCCAATCTCATCAGGATGATATCCTTTATCATCGCAAATCCAAACTCATCCTTAGGGTCAAACTGAAACCACTTGGTGGTATGCGGAGCTACCCGGAATATGGTATCAAATCCTGCATATGGCACCGGTTGTCCGAAAGTAGCCGGACGTGCAGGATCATTGTACGTATATCTTCTGCGGAAATTATAGGATGAATTCCGCATGTCCTGCTCTTCATACAAATTATAAACGACCCAATCATTCAGGCGTAAACGAGCCAATCCACGGCCACCCAGAGAATCAGCCAGTTTCATGCCCGTTATCTGATAATAGGCGGCGGTCCATACCCGGCGATGTTGTGGACTATTGGTTATACCACCAATAACTGATGCCGGATGTTCCATTTCAAGTGTCCAAAGCACTTCCCGGTTTTGCTGTGCCCTACGTTGCTTGCCATAAATAAACATATCAGAAAATGCATCACCCGGCATCGTGGTGCTTCCGAAACGTGCTGTATTCAATGAAAAGAATCCGCTGCTGATAACTGCTTCTGCCTGTTGTTCTGCCAGGTCATTTTTATCCATTCGCAGATAGGCTTCTGAAAGCAGGTGCATGGCCATGTATTTATGTGCTCTGCCTGCCGGCTTACCTGCAGCATTGGTAGTAGCTCCCAGTCCGCCCGGATTCGGCAGATTGGTTCCTGCATATTTAAGATCCGCTTCAATTAATGCATTCACTTCATCCAATGGAGCACGGGTAAAATCTGTTTTTGGGGCGGTAAGTGGCTCCGTTACCAGGGGAACCCGACCAAAGCAGGTAGCCAGCACATTGTATGCATAGGCTCTGAAAAATCGTGCTTCACCATTTATGAACCCTTTACTCTCTTCAGAAATACCTGACAGCGCCGGATCTTCAATATTCTTGATGATAATATTGGCATTATTGATCATGCGGTAGGCCCAGCTCCAGGTAAAGGAGGCGGCTGCATCGGTTGATACCAGTAATGGATAGTTGTAGTAAGGAACTTCAATTCCTTCCTGTTGTGCAGCATAGGCAATATCGGTTCCTATTTGCCATACGTTCAGCCAGCCCTGCCGATCGGAGGTGGTATGAAACTGGCTGAAATGATTATATAATCCGGCCAGTGATGCCTCGAATCCCAATGCATCTTTCAGGGTTGTTGGCGCGTAGGATGAATACACTTTTTCATCGAGAAAACTTTTGCTGCAGGATGCCATCAGTAAAATTCCTATAAACCCCGGCAACAATATGGTTGATAATTTTTTCATGACACTGATTTTTGAACATTAACGAAGGGAGATATTAGCTCCGAATACAAATGACCGAACCGGAGGATAGTTATTCACCCAGTCTCCAGAGCCACGGAAGGTGAAATCCTGTTCCGGATCCCATCCCTGCCAGGAAGTAAACGTGTGCAGGTTTCTTCCGCTTGCATAGAGTGTCAATCCGGCTAAACGGATTTTACTCAACACTTTTTCCGGCATGGTATAACTCAATGTAACATCCTTAATGCGGGTATAACTTGCATCCTTGGGGTATCCATAACCACGATTGGCTGCAATTGCGCCGGCATTCAGTGAAGGCCGGTCATTAATTGGATTGGCAGGTGTCCAGTAATCCACTTCCCTTGGAATATTGATCCGATGTGCTTCATCCGCAAATGTCAGGTTAACATTATTGCGCAACCCTCCCTGTGATGTCTGAATAAAAATATTCAGGTGGAAATTTTTGTAATGAAAGGTATTGGTTAAACCACCGGTCCATTTAGGCAACCTTGAGCCTAATACACTTCGATCATTTGCGTCGATTTTTTTATCACCGTTTATATCCCGGAATTTAAGGTATCCTGGCTTGGCCGACGGATCCACACCGGCGGGATCCTCTCCTTCCTGCCAAACCCCGTCCAGCGTATAGTCGAAGATCACGCGAAGCGGTTCACCAATAAACCAGCCATTTCCAATATCACTGATTTCTTTTCCGTTCTCATCCAGGTTTCCGTAAAGGCTTACGATTTCATTCCGATAAGATGCAAAATTGATGGAAGATTCCCAGCGAAAATCAGCAGACTGGATGTTTACGGTGTTCAACATAAGTTCAATACCGGTATTTTTTGTTTTACCCAGGTTGTCAAGAATATTTCCATACCCGGTAATAATCGGAATATTTCTTCTTAGCAGAATATCGGTTGTATTGGTATTAAATACATCGATGCTACCATTGATCCGGCTTTTGAGGATAGAGAAATCCAGTCCAAGGTTCAGGCCTTTTGTTTCTTCCCAATGCAGATTCGCATTACCCAGATTACTGGCCAATACACCAATCGTACTCACTCCGTTGAATGGGAAGCGATTGGTTCCTGCAGTTGTTACCGTACCATTAATATTGATGGCTTCATTACCGGTTTTACCATAAGAAGCCCGCAATTTCAAACTATTAACCAGGCTCACACCCGACATGAATTGCTCATTGTGAATATTCCATCCCACAGCCATGGAAGGAAAGAGTCCGTATTTGGAGGTATTTGCACCAAATACAGAGGATCCATCTCGTCTGGCCGTTAACGTTAGCAGGTAACGGCTGTCATAGGAGTAGTTAATCCGACCCATCTGGGATAGATTGGATTTTCCATCCTGAAAGGAACCGGCCGTTTGTGTAGCTCCAGCACCCAGGTTGTAAAAAGAAAGCTGATCATTGATAAATCCTGTTGCAGAAGAACTGTTGGAGTAATACAATTTTTCCTGCGCACTATATAAGGCGGTCAGGTCCAAATGATGCTGCTCCCAATCGCGTGAATAAGACAGAATATTTTCAATAATCCAGTACTTGGATTCCGAGTTAAATGAATTTGCCGTACCCAATTGGTTATTGATACTTCTTCCTTCATACCCTCCTGTACGGGATGTATTGTAGGTATAGGATGCATTGATCCGGTATTTTAATCCTTTTACAAAACCAGGTGTAATTTCCGCATAAGCATTTCCGGTAAGGTTATTATTTCGTTCGATACGATCTGTTGTTGTTCCCAATAATGGATTCAGATAGAGCAATTCCGGACTCATGGGAAAAAGCGTATACTGGCCATTTGCGTCAAATAATTGGCCATACGGACTCATATTCGTTGCCAGGTAAAAATTTGCTCTTCCTCCATCCGTATTGTTGTTGTTAAAAAAGAAAGAGGTTCCTGCCGTTAACCAGTCGGTAATCCGTACATCCAGGTTGGAACGCAGGTTGATCCGCTGGTACTGGTACCCAAGCACAGCACCTTTCTGTTTCAGGTATTCTCCGGAGATATAATATTTGGCATCCTTTGTTCCACCGGAAATACTCATATTATGATCAGTCAGTCGTCCGGTTTGAGTAACAGCATCAACCCAGTCGGTTGTTTTACCTGCATAGTAGTTATTCCGCTCGAAAAGATTCGGCAGAATGCTGGTATCACTTAATCCATTCTGAGCTCTGTAATCGGCCCATTTCTGAACATACCGCTCCGGGCTGCTTGGATTCAGCGTTTTGATAATATTTTCAACCCCGGTGTAGACATTATAATTGATCATTGGTTTGCCAGTTGCACCCCGTTTGGTGGTTATCAGAATAACACCATTTGAACCTCTTACACCATAAATTGCCACAGCGGATGCATCTTTCAATATTTCCATTGAAGCGATATCATTTGCATTGATATCATTGGTGCTTGCATCGGGTGCCAGCGGAATTCCATCCAGAACAATCAGGGGTGAGTTATTGGCAGTGATGGAATTGATTCCCCTTACCTGTACAGTTGCTGTTCGTCCGGGTACCTGGGATGGAGTGCTTACATTTACTCCGGCCACAGTACCCTGAATCGCCTGCATTACGTTGGTAACCGGAAGCTGTGAAAACCGGCTCTTTGGAACCGAAGCAACCGCACCGGTAATATCCGAACGCTTTTGTGTACCATATCCTACCACAATTACTTCATTCATTCTGGCAGAAGCTTCGTCTGTTTTAAGTGTGATATTGAGTTGTTCCTGTGTGCCCACTTCAACAGTCTGACTTGCAAAACCAATGGAAGAGAAAGTGATTCTGGCATTTTCAGGTACGGTAATTTCATATTCCCCGTCTGCGTTGGTGGAAGTACCGGTTGCTTTACCTGATACGGTAATACTGACGCCTGCGAGTGGAACCCCCTTCTCATCAGTTACTTTTCCTTTCAGACGAATATCCTGCTGGATCAGGTCAACGGGTGAAAGTACTACCAAAGACTCGCCTACCAGCTTGTATTTCAAGCCTGTATTAAGTAAAATCTTCTCTAGTATCTCTTTTACCGGAGTGTCTTTTTCAGTCAATGAAAGAATATTACCTTCCGGTAGCATCCCTTCGCTGTAAAGAAACCTTAGATTTCCTTTTCGTTCCAGGATGTTCAATGTCTGTTTAAAGGAAGCATTTCGTACTTCAATACTCACTTTGGTGTTCTGTGAGAACACGTTGGCTGAGACTTTCAGGCAGGCAAGGAACATAAAAATGAATGTCCATTTGCACATAAGCAATAGTGTTTTGGTAAAACCCGGGCAAGGCGGGTAACCGGTTAACGGTTTTTTCATAAATTCACGTCATTAGGTTAAACAATCTGGTTCATGCAGGCATGCCTGCGTTAATCGATTGAACTTCAAACGGGGAAAGGTTCCAGCTTTTCCCGTTCTTTTTTCAATCAATGGTATACTTAAGTAATTAAGTAGCGATTTTGTGTACTGGTGATTTTTACGTGTTATTCAATTAATACCCTTCTTTCCTCATTCATCTGGTATCGAAACGGTTCAATAAGCTGCAATGCTTCCAATGCAGCTTCCAAAGGTTCGTCTTTAAATATGCCGGTGAATCTTCTTTTTCTGAGTCTTTCAGATCGTATCTCTATTGTTACATTGTACCATCTTTCCAATCGTGGCACCATTTCTTCAAACAATTCATTTTTAAAAACCAGCATATCATTCGTCCAGGAAGTTTCCTGAATAATCTCCTGATCTCCAACGGCCACTGCTTTTATATCTTCCAGAATGAGTTTTCTGTCAATTGGTTTTGATTGAAGAGACCGTTCCTCTTCCTTCAGCTGTTTATTTTCAACAACCGATATTTTTTCAGCCGGCCGCAAAAGAATTTTCTGAGTCGGCCTATCCCTGACTGTTAGTTCCACCAGGCCGCGTATCAAGGCAGTTTCAGTAATGCTATCTTTCGGGTATGCTTTTACATTAAATGCAGTTCCAAGTACCTTTATTTGAATTTTATCGGTAGTTATAATAAAAGGACGGTCCTTGTTATGTGCCACATCAAAAAATGCCTCTCCTGATAATTTTACTTTTCTTTCCTTTCCCTCGTTCAAATTTTCATCATAACTAAGTTGTGTATCACTATTCAGCCATACAATAGTGCTATCAGGTAAGGTGATTTTTTTTCTCGCTCCTTTTGATGTTTCTATTCTGGTAGAGGCTGCAAGTTCGGGGGGATTTTTGCTTCCCTGTTTTGAATCCTGCCAAAAGAGAATTACCACACAACCCGTTAGCATTGCTGCAATAAGCCAATGTAATAAGTAGCTTTTTTTTGTGGCAGGCGTCAGTTGCCGTACTTGCCCCACACCTTCGCTGTCCAATTCCCCCGGCTTTTCAAAATCATGCTGAAAACGGACTCTGTGCGCCTCATAAGCCGATGCTGCATCCTTCTCTTCATCCTTTTCAACAGGGCTTTGCCATACATATTGCAGCAGCTCTTCCCAATAGGAACTATCCGGAAACAATGCCTGCAGCATCTCCAGCTCTTCCAGCTCTTCAGCACTGGCTTCTCCTGCCATTTTCCGTGTTAATAATTGTATGATTCTTTGTTCATTCATGGAGAAGATTGTGCTGTTCGTACTAAGATGACAACAGGAAAATTAAAATTCCCTATAGGAGTGACAACTTTTTTTTAGCGGGTGCTAAGGCCATATTGTAATTGTATGGCAGAGGTGATTTTCCGGATAGCTGTAACCAGTTGGGCATCTACCGTTTTCACAGAAATTTCCAGTATCCGGGCTACTTCCCCGTAACTGAACCCGTCTTCCTTTACCAACCTGAAAATCAGGCGGCATTTTGGTGGCAATTCCTGTATGGCCGTTTCCAGTTTACGTTTCATCTCCCTTGTAACAAAAACTTCATCCGGCTGAATGGCAGACAGAGAAACGTCTACATCAATCTGATCAAGGCTTAAGGATCGCAGCCGGCGTTCTTTTTTCAGAACATTCAGGGAAAAGTTTCTGGTAATTGTATACAACCATGCCTTTAGATTATTTATTTCGGGTATCCCGGCTCTCGAACGCCATAATGTTATCAGTACATCATTCGCGATTTCTTCCGCCCATTGAGGGTTTTTTACAATCAAAAAGGCAAATTTTCTGACATCCGGATAAAAATGAAGAAATAAACTACGATAGGCATCTTCGTCCTGCTCTACAGCAACGCGATAAATTAATTGTTGAATATCTGCAACAGGTGTTGACATAAGCAAGCAGTCGTGACGATGGAACTAAAATAGTCATTCGAATTGAAAAAACCAAAATATGTGTACTTATGACATTTATTTTAATTTCCACACACGTACATAGTCTACTTCCATTCTCCGGGGGAAACTTGTGCCGGCCGGGTCTCCTCCATTCACTCCTCCAATGGCAAGATTCAACAACATATAATGCGGTTGTTTGAATGGATTAAAATCAGTTCCATCCCGGTTTTTTAGTAATAACATAGGGGCTTTAAGCAGTTGCTGATTATCTACATAGAGAGTAATGTAGTTTTCATCCCAATCCATCCGCCAGGTATGAAATTCTGTTGCCCATTTTTTCCCTCCCAAACTATCTGTAAGCCGGATAGATGAAAACCATTCCGGTTTTTTGTCAGCACCCAGACAGGCAATATTGGCCAACAACTTGCCTTTATAGTATTCCATGATATCAATTTCTCCATTCGCAGGCCAGGGTTTGCTGATACCCAGGGTCCACCAGGCAGGCCATAGCCCGGCACTTATATCGATTCGGGCGCGCATTTCAAATCGACCATATAACCAGTCTGCTTTCCCTTTTGTAATAAGACAGGCTGACGTATAATTGGGATTCGGTTTCGTTTCCCGTTTGGCCTCAATTACCAGCAAACCGTTTTCGCAACGGGCATTCTCCGGCTGGTACCACTGCAATTCATTATTGCGTACAAATCCATATTCATAATCCCATTTAGTACTGTCCGGTTTGCCGGTAATATTGAATTCATCCGACCATAACAATTCATAGTTCTTGTAAACAGGGGGTGGCGCAGGCTCAAATCGGATTATTTTTTCCAACCCGTTACGGAAACGAATCCGAACATCAGAATCTTTTTTATCCGCCTTAACTGATTTTACCGGAACCAACTCCTGGGAAGTCCAATCTTCTCCGGATTTTTTCCACAGAAGAAGTGTTGCATAAATGGCCGGGGTTTTTTCAGGTATGAATTTGTCTCTGGCATTAATCACCATGCTTTCTTTAGATTCAGGATGCACATTTCGGGTTTCGATTGCCTTCACAGAATCCCAACCGGATAAGGGAACCATTGCCAACTGATACGCACCATTATCGATGATGGTTATTGCATAGCCGCCTACCCGACGGGTAGATTTTTTTATTGGCCCATTTATAGCCGGTAGCGCATAATGGCCCAGCCGGAATTCTGTTGCATTCGTACTCAGATTCCTGTCAATTCTTAAAATCCCGTTTTTCAATGGCATATCTGCCAGTTGCATCCGTATAGAGGAATCAGTCTCCAGTACCACATCGCGGTAATAAACTTCCTCTTCGAATTTTTTAAAGCTGTACAATCGTAGTGGTTCCCATTCCTGTTGTGCATTTTTAATAATATAATTCATGGCAACAACTCCATTTACACTATCAGCCTGCCAGGGAAATGCGCTGTTATAAGATAACCGATTATAGTTTTCGCTGGCGCGAAAAGGTTCGCGGGCATTAATTGCTTTCACATGGCACCAGGCTCTGATTTCTGATGCACCAATTCCGGGATAATCAGTAATAAGTATATTGGATCCGGGCTGAAATTTATTTACTACCTGTTCTGATTTTAATTCCTTCTCCCAGGCACCCTCGTTTTCGATAGCTGTCCAGAATGGATTGTCCGCAGGTACCATCAACCCCAGAAAGGCTTTACCCATCCAATAAGCACTTGCCCGGCAGCTATATGGCTGAACCGCTGGTTCAAATGCTCCATAAAAGCCCAATGTCGGTACATGATCATCAAGAAAATCAGGATGCTGTAAAAATTGCAATAGTACGCCGGATGCAATTCGTCGCATCCATCCAAAATTGGTTCCGGTATCCTGCACCAATCCCATTAAAGGGAAAGGAATAACCGAGCCAAGCCGATACGACATGCTCCGCCCCCAAAGTATCATTTTACCATCCCGGCTAAAGAGATACGGGTAATTGTCTTTTACATCTTTAAAATTGTTGAGGAATTGTTGGGCGTACCGGGGATAATATTGGTTCCCGAATACATGTGCCCAAAGTGGACCGTACATCTGAAATGCCCACATACTGTAATAATCATAGGCGGGAGCATCATTGTACCAGCCATAACCCCGGTAATGATCCAGTGACTTTTGGAGATACTCCTCCATGAGCTGTTCATTGATCAGATATCCCTTCGATTTGAAAAAGCTGAAAATAAATATGTTAAAGAACTTCCAGTTGGAGGCAACAGTGGGCCCATCTGCATAACTCAACATCAGGAAAGCAAGCGAGTCCTGCTGCTCCTTTGATAATGGTTCCCAAAGTTGTTCCGGTGCCGCAAACAACGAAACGGAAATAGCACCCAGCTCTACAAGTGTTTGGGTAGGCCAGTTCATTTCCTTTGTTCTGGGTTTAATATAAGCCGGACTCGATGGATTTAACAACTGTTTCAAATGGTGGCGATAATATGCTGCCACACCTATATTTTGAATAGTAAGTTCCGGCTCCTCTTTTAAAAGCGAAGCCGCAAAAAAGAGGGTTCGGGACAAACCTTCCAGCTTTTCAGTTACATTTTGTGCTGGATTTACCGGATAAGATTTGCCAGCCTGCCTGGGAAAAACCATTGGATCCTCCAGTTTGCTGATATGGCGGAATGCACCATCCAGCAAATATAGTGCAGCGTCCTTCCAATGCTGTCTTGTCATTCCGGTATGCGGACTCAGCCTGTAATCCGGATTTTTCAGATTAAAAACTGTTTGGGCGTGAAGGTTTAACACCAGGCAGAAAAAGAAAAGGACTAAAAAGGCTCGCATCGTATCAACGGTTTAAGTAACGGTATTGCTCAGACGCTGCCAGCAGAAAAGCCCCAACCCCAAAACCAGTTGTTGAGTTTTTATCGACTATTTGTCCGGGTATGGCCCGCTCTCCAATGGGTTGTACATACCCTATTCTGCCATCTGGCTGAAGGGCGGTTTGGGTAAGGTAGTTCCAGGATTTTCGTACTACCGGTGCATATGTTTTTTCATCGAGGTAGCCATTGTTGATTCCCCAAAGAAATCCATACGTGAAAAAAGCAGTTCCACTGGTTTCTGGTCCGGGTGCATGTTCCGGATCCAACAGACTGCGTGTCCAATATCCCTCCGGCTGCTGGCAATTTTTTAATGCCTCTGCCATTCTTTTATAGATTTGAATATACTCTTCCCGATGAGGATCATTGGATGGTAAATCTTTCAACACTTTTGCGAAACCGGCAAAGACCCATCCATCACCTCTGGCCCAGAAATCTTTTTTTCCGTTTGCGCTTTTATGTTTGGGGTAAACATATTTGGCATCGCGGAAATATAATCCGGCTGATGAATCATACATTATACTATTAGCGTAACTCAGATATTCATAGAGTTTTTCCAGGTACTGCTGGTTACCGGTTATTGAATATAATTTGGTCATAACCGGCATCACCATATAAAGACCGTCCGCCCACCACCAATAATCGTTTTTGGTTGTACTCATCTGGTATTCCATCACTTCTTTTGCACGGGCAATCTTTTTTTCATCTTTTTCCAGCTTATAAAGATCAATATAGGTTTGAAAGCAGATTTGCCAGTCGCCGAAAAGCACGTATTCCTCTTTTTCCCCATAGCTGTATTTCCATTCTGCCCGATTGGTTGATTTGGCACCCATCCATTTATTGTGTTCGGCCCATTTTGTAGAATACGCGCGATAGCTTTCGTTTTTAGTAAGAAAATACGCTTCCATATTTCCTGTATGATAGGCAGCAATATCCCAGAATGCCCATTGTGCCGGAGACTGGTTAGTTTGCCAATAGGTATTTACTTTATGGATAATAGCCAGTACTTCCTTTTCCCCGGCAGAACTGCCTGCCTTTTTGGAACTGCTACAGGCAAAGAAAAGAATGGAGCATATAAGCACTGACAAATTGCGATAGCTATACATTGGTCTGATTTGTTTAGTTATTTAAATACCTTTTGCCACTCCAACACTTTAACCATGGTTGGTTTTATCTCAGCAATTCCTTCTCCATCAACCTGGGTTACTTCCTGAATAAAAAGATGTAATTCCTGTCGGTTTTTCCATAGTTCTGTATCATAGGAAGGCTCCCAGGATCCAACGGGAAAATTGGTCAGATTTTTTACACGCCATGTTGGTTTACGGAGATTTCTGCAAATAGCTGCAGATACCAGGCTGGCTCTTTCTTCGTCGCGGAACAGGAGTACAGCAGCCGCTTTATTCCGAATGCGACCGGCTATAATTTGCGGGCGGGAAATGGGGATGCGTTTACTTCCCATGCCACTCAGACTGAAAGGCGTTTTTCTAAAACCGGGATTTCGAATCTGCCATTGATCACCTGAATTGTATACCAGCTGATATTGCGGAATTGAATCTGATGGTGCGCGCCAGTACGTTGCAATATAGGGGTTGCCATCCCCATCGGCAACCATCGATGTCTGGTTGATGAGTTCACTGTTTTGAGGAATCTGTGCAGCAATTTCAGCAGTTCTATTAGTTATTGGCAGGTCATATATTTCACCGGTTGATTTTTCCCAGGTTCTACCACCATCATTGGACCGTGCATAACAGAGATCGTGGTTGGATGCCACATCCGGACTCTCTCTCCAAACCCAGGAAAGATGAATGGTTCCTTTGCTGTCCAGGCATGCCTGCCAGTATGCATTGCGTTGCAGTTCACCATCAATAAGATTTGAATGTAATTGCTGCCAGATTTTTGTTCTGTGATTGTATCGGTTTATCACCAGATTCCCTTTGCCTGATCCACCATTTCTGTATAAAAAAAGCAGATCGCCTTCAGGTAATTGATAGAATTCCGGATAAGAAACGGCCGCTTCCTCCAGTCCGGTCATGGGTTGCTGGTCTTCAAGTTCCATAGACCCCGGAGCAACTGATTTTGCATAGTGAAGCGGGTTATTATGGTGATCCCATGCCACATGAAGGTAACCATCGCCATCAACCATAATACTGATGCTGTTATGAGCATCACTGGCATTCCCTTTATACCTGGTTTTCTGTAGTTGCCAGCTGGTTGTAGTAAGGGCACGTTTACCAAGTATCAAATCTGCATCCGGACTATAGTATGCAATGAATTGAGTATCCTTAAATGTAACCAGTGAGTTTTTCCGAAATATTACAGCATTGACAGAATTATTCGCCCAGCCTGAATCCACTTCAATGATTTTTAAGGCTGACCTGGAAACAGATGAATGACTGCATCCTGTAAGGCATACATATACAAATATGATGGAGTATAAATAGCGCATGCTGATCAATGATGCACAATTTAATCCCGAACCAAATTGAGAATGGGGTACAAAATCATATTTATAGGCCAATGGCAAAAATTTGAAAAGCCAACTGGATGCACTATTTAAAATGAATCCGGAGAAATTGGAGGGCATTTTCATAAAACAACCCTTCCACCAATTCATCTACATCAACCTCCGATTTTGAAATACCGGCCTGCTCCCAGATTTTTTTGCCTCTTTTTAACCGCCGGTGAAGCTCCTGACGGAATGCTGGTAGTTCAGTGGCATTGTTGCAGCAATCAATCGGATTAATTAGTCCGTCAAAATCGGAACCGATACAAATCTGTGAGACCGCTTTGCGAAGCGGAATTCTTGCCTGTTTTGCGATCCGCAGAAAATGCATAAGCTGGTTAATAAAATAGGAATAATGAACTTCTGACGTAACCGGCTCCTGTTCCTGAACTTCATCGCCTGTCATTGCAGCTTCCGGATTCTTACTAATGGGAACGTCCGACGGATCTGTATAGGGATGAAAGAATTCAGCGGCTTCCGCCTGGGAAATGTATTCCAGATCCGTTGGCAACATATTCCATTGGTATCCGATCATATCCCCGGGAAATCCAAGAATCCGCTGGTCCATGGACAATCCAATCAATCCGCCAGACCGAAGTATATCCACTACCTCTTCATCATATAAATTGATACTGCTATGGTTAAATGCAGATTGCGCCAAATGACCTCTTTGCTTCACATGACGGATTTCCCAGACTCCATCCCGCTTTACCGGCTTCTCATACAGTTGTGCATACCGGTTACGAATACTCAGTCCGGCTAACCCTGCATGGGTGCATAACAATGGAAAACCCGGATAGGAAGTTTTATGCAGTTGAATTAATTGCCTGCGGGCAACAAAACTCAGGTGTTTCAGATCCGGTAAAATATTCCGCCTGTACAACTCCTTTATTATGCGCTTACCCGTTTCCGTTATTCCATTACCTGTTGGATAAAACAATTCGTCCTTAATAAACTGGATTCCAAAAGCATGATTAAAAAAAGGCACCGCCTGCATATGTGCCAGGTTAATAGCCAGGATGGTGGTCTGGTATCGGTTCTGAAAATCATCCAGGTTCCGGTAAAATGCCTGCTCAGCATCTTCAGCCTGCGGATCATCCATAAAACAATGAATCCCTTCCACCAGACATATACCATGTATGGTGGCAGAGGCAGGCTGATATTCCGCCATGGAATTGATAAATCGGAATTGTGCTTTGCCATCCGCACGAACGGCATTGTTTAGCAATGAATCCATATTCCTGCATGTCCAGGAATAATAAGATGGTGCAGTCAGGATTTCTTTTAAAATATCCGGATCCAATAACCTGATCCTGCCTTTGCTGGCTACTTTTCTGTCCAGTACACCCCGGGCTATATTTTTTTCAATAGCATAGAGCACAACACCTGCCAGGTTAATACCCGCTTGCTGCAACTGGCTAAGATTTGCCTGCGAATTGAGTGCATGGTTGAACAGACTGTTAATGCCAATCTGCGTTTCCTGTCCGAATAATTTTCCGATGGAAAGTTTTGCTTCAATCCTTGACCAGGGCGTCATTCCTGCTGCTGCAGGCGCTAACAATTCCTTGAGGGAGGGATGTATATGGAAATCAAATATTGGCATGGTTTCAGGAAGTTACAGAATAGTTCAATCAGGAAGAGCCTCGTATCTTTAAACAAATGGAATATCGATGTACAGACTGCTGTTAATTTTCCTGTTAGGGCTTTTAAGTGCCACGGGGCTTGGGCAATCAACAAGCTATTTTCAGGAAGATTCAATCGCACTCCACCTGGACAGTATCCAGATCAAAGGAACCCTGTGTATTCCAATTCCGGAAAAACAGAAAGTGCCGATAGTACTGATTATTGCGGGCTCAGGTCCAACTGACAGAAACGGAAACGGCCCCATTGGGAATCTGAATACCAATGCATACAAACAACTGGCCCAGGAACTGGCAAAAGCAGGGATCGCCAGTTTGCGGTACGATAAAAGAGGGATCGCGCTAAGTCAACCGACTGGCAGGATTAATATGGAAACTCTTTTTGAGGAGGAAGGTGAAGATATCCGAAGATGGATACACCTGATAAGGAAGGATAAACGATTCTCAACCCTTGTGGTAGCCGGACATAGTCAGGGAGCACTAATGGGGTTACAGGCTGCCGCTGCTGCCGATAAATTCATTTCCCTGAATGGATTGGGAGTTAAGGCCAGTCAGCTTCTTCGTGATCAGCTGGCAAGCCAGCCTCCGCTAATGAAAGAGAAAGCCTATTTGATTCTGGATAGCCTGGAAAAAGGCCTGACTGCCAGAGATGTACCTCCTTATCTTCAGGCTGTTTTCAACCCGGGATTGCAGCTATACTGGATGGATATGTTTAAAATAGATCCACCTCAATTATTATCCGGACTTCGCATACCGGTTCTGGTTATACAGGGTGATAATGATATACAGGTAAAACAGAGCGATGCTCAAACATTTGTTGCTGCTTCTCCGAAAGCCAAACTGCTTATCCTGCCGGGTATGAACCATATTTTAAAACAGGCCCCAACTGATCGTGCCGGAAATCTTCGGACTTATTCAGATCCGGCACTGCCAATTGATCCGGCACTGATAAAGGCACTGATAACATTTATTAAGTGAGCTAATAAACCGATGCAACAGAGGGTTTTCTGAATAATTTTGGAGGGGTGTTTTTTCTTAATCCAATCCTGGAAAACTGATGAAAAACCCAACCCGTTTGAGATTCGGGTACTGGCACAACGTACTCCGTTAATTTCTGATATAAATAAGAAGGATCATAAGTAGAGGGATTCGCCAATGTAAAAAAAAGATCTATCACCGCAGCTGTAAG
Organism: uncultured Flavihumibacter sp.; assembly: GCA_964547405.1. Taxonomy (GTDB): domain Bacteria; phylum Bacteroidota; class Bacteroidia; order Chitinophagales; family Chitinophagaceae; genus Flavihumibacter. The sequence continues at coordinate 48,034 of CAZJNY010000001.1, forward strand.
TTCAGATGGTGCTTCCAACTTGTAATCGTCCAAATTCTTAATAAATTGTTCCTTTGTTTCCATCATCCGCCTGAATCATTTTTTTCATTAGTTGTCTGGCTCTGAACAATTGCGACCTGCTTCCCTCTTCCGTAATGGAGAGCATTTCAGCAATTTCAGCATGACTGTATCCTTCAATCAGCGCTAAGTTAATTATTGTCCGAGCAAAATCAGGCAACTGTTGAATTACTTTGAATAAATCATCTAAAGAAAGTTTATCATACACTGAATCATTGATGGCAATATTTAATTCTGTATCAATAGGAATCAGTGGTACAATTTTCTTTTTTAACTGATCAATGCATACGCCAATAAAAACTTTTCTGGCCCATCCTTCAAATGATCCATCGCCCCGAAAATTTGGGAGATTACTAATCAACTTGAAGAAACCATCCTGATACCAGTCATTCGCATCAGCTCTGTTTCCCGCATAACGTATACAGATCGCATACATTTTAGAGGAAATAGATTCATAAATTTCACGAAATGCTTCTTCATTGCCACCTGCTGCCGCCCTAACCAAATAATTAAAGTCAGGCTTGTTATTTTCATTTTTCTCCATTCAAGGAATCGCTATTTGTTTAAAGGACGAACATTAATTAAACTTACTCTTCCAATTACCGGCCTTTACAATAGGATCTTGTTGCTTTTAAAAATGGGTGCAAAGGTGAAGCCAATCTCAAAAAGAAAAAAATGAATTATGTAAAACGAACACAGTAAAAGAATCGTCCGTATTCAGATTGTTATAAAAAAAACAGAATTCATAAAACGAACCCACCTTAGATCTCGTCTATATAATATGGTTAACGGTTCTTCAAAATATATGGAATTATTGTACCCTTTTAAGCAATGATGACAGAAAGCAGACCGCAACAACTCCAATTGCCACAAAAGGATTTCTTAAGCTACCTTGAATTGTTTGAAGAACATCAGGATAGCTTATTGATTTATTCCTTTATGATTTTAAGGGATGTTCCGAAAGCAAGGGCTGCTGTTCGTCAGGCATTTAACAATCTTTGGAATAATCCTGAGAAATGGAACGAGCAATTATCCGTCTATAAAAACATTTTTTTTGAAGTAAAACAGGAGGTTTATTTTTTAAAAACCGCCAAATAAAGGCAACAGCTTTTCAAAAAAATTTATTCGGAAATTTTATTGCAGCCGGTAAATTTCCACAGATCCACCCTTCTCTGAGTCAATTGTCAGCCAGCCTTCCTGGGTAAGTGCTGCTTTGCAGGATTTTTGTTGTCTGATCCCCCAGTTTCCCGCCCCAAGCCAAACCTTTGTTTTGCCCCCTTTTTCGGATCGAATAATTGTTTTTTCAAGGTGGCCTCCAGCATATTTTGCATCCACCAGAAATGCTCCCTGTGTTCGGAAATTAGTAAAACTACAGCTTGTCCAATCGCCAGGAATGGCAGGAAACAGATGAATATATCCCGCATGACTCTGCAGTAACATCTCCTGTAACCCGGATGCATACGCGAAATTACCTTCCAGCGTAAAGGGCCGGTATCGGAAACTTGAATATCCTTTTCCTGTCTGGTCGCCATTTAAATGAAAACTGTTCACCGAACAAAAAGCTTTGGCGAAAATTTCCAGGGCAGTTCTGGCTCCTTCCCCATCCCGGGCCCAGGCTTTTAGATTAGCCAGCCAGGCATAGGAATAACCACACCATTGCGAAGGTCCAACCCGGTCCAGTTCGGCAATCGTTTCCCGGATGATGGTTTGCGCGCGCTCACCGTCCTCCCATTTAATCAGTCCCAGGGGCTGAATGGCCATTAAATGCGAAAAATGCCGGTGACTCTGATTATAGGGCAGGGTTCGCGCAAACATTAAGGAGTTATTGGTGCTGAGGGCATAGTCCGGAAAACTGGCACTCAATCCGGTCCATTCCGCCGCTTCCTCCTTTAGGCCAAGTTCATTCGCCATTTCAGCAGCTGTCTGTGCCGCATACTTCATCAGCGCCAGGTCATAATTGGATGTCTGCCGAAACCAGGCCGACAGGGAATTGTCATTTATTTCCGGACTTGAACTGATGGGCAGCTGCCGCTCGCCCTGTTCATTCAGCACAGTAATTTTCTGTATGAACCGGGCTACTCCTTTAAGCCAGGGATAAGCCCTGGTACGCAGGAATTCCGAATCCATGGAATACTTCCATTGCAGATAATAATGCTGGGCCAGCCAGGCACTAACAGTGGGGGATAAGCTATATTGGATCCATCCTCCCATTTCTGTTCCATCCAGCGTGGTTACTCCTGGCACTGCCAAACCGTCCACACCAAAATAGAGGCGGGTATATCGCTCGTAGTTGGATTTGTTCTCATCCAGGTGATTCAGGTAGCCCATCGCTTCCTGCAGGTGGTTGGCCGTATAGGAAGGCCAGTAGCTTAACTGCGTGTTGAGGTCATGGTGATAATCCCCTTTCCATGGTGGAATGCGGCCATTGTCTGCCGTCCATACTGCCTGGAGTGAGATAGGCGGCGTGTTTTCCCGGGCCGCCGATCCGAATTTGTACTGCTCCAGGTACCATTGTTTTTCAATAACAGGATCAGGTACCCGAAGTGATGATTTTGACCAATAGGTTTTCCACCAGTCCAGGTGTGTTCGCAGCGATTTGGCATATCCGGCCTCCTGCAACGAATCAGCCTGCCCTTGCGGAGATTTCTCCTTGTCAGGTATTGTATTCCTGCCGCTTTTATCCGGTGGAAAAGATTCGATGGTCCATACAGCTTC
>CAZJNY010000002.1:0-29297 GCA_964547405.1 uncultured Flavihumibacter sp.
CAGACTATTTACAACTGTATACCGACCTTGCTAAATAGTCATTGCTGAATCTAACTTTTTAAGATTAATACCGGATCGTTTGTGAAGAAACTTCTGTTGAGCCTTTCCTCTGTTATTACCATCGTAGTACTGATTGAGTCCTGCACCAAAATCCGGACAACCGAACTCGGCGGTGGATTGATTCCCGCTGTAGATAATGTTACCGTTTTTGATACTACCCTGGAAGTGATTACTACAGCCTTTGAATTGCCCGATAGTACCCGTCAGGGACGTGATGCGGATCATCTGTTCGGCATTCTGGAAGATCCTTTTTTTGGAACTACCCAGGCTGAAATGTATGTTCAGCTGCATCCCACCTTATTTGGTTCCTATCCCTTCGGAAGTTCAGTGGATAGTTTAATTGGTCTTGATTCTGTGGTTTTATCCCTTCGTTACAAATCTTTGTATGGCGACAGTAATTCTGTTCAGGGATTCAAAATTTATGAAATAGACCAGGCTGCTCCATTTCGGGATTCTTCCACTGGATACCTGATCAGTCATCCGTCCTTTGCAACAACGCAGCTTATTGCCGAGAAATCAAATGTTTCCTACCTCAGCTTGAACGACAGTTTGCAGTATATCCGTGTTAAGGATACGGTACGGACAGTAAACGAGTTGCGTATCGTATTGCCCAATGAATTCGGGATGCGCCTCATGAATTTTGACACAACCATTTACAAAACTGACTCGGCCTTTAATACTCATTTTAAAGGATTGGCGATCCTTCCGGATGCGGCATCGGCACTTAAAAAGGCCATCGCCTATTTCAACCTGGGTGATCAGAGTGGAACCCGTTTAAGTTTCCATTACCGCAGAACCCGCAATGGTATTGCGGATACAGCGGTGACCGATTTTGTACTCCGTACGAATTATCGGGCAACTGCCAACCTGGTTAAAAGAGATCCGGGCGCTTCTCCCTATGGCAACCAGCTTGCCAATGGCACCACCAATCAGGAGGAATTATATGTTCAAAGTACGCCCGGTTCCTATAGTCTGATAAAAGTGCCGGGGCTGCAGGAGCTGAATAACCGCCTTCTGTATAAAGCGGTACTGATTGCGGAACAACTGGAAGGATTTGAGGATGCCACGTATCCAACTCCCGGACTGCTGTTCCTGGATGCGGTGGACAGTGCCAAATCAAGATTTATCACCGTGCCAAATTCCTGGGTGTTTTTGCAGAATAACAGCCCGATTTATTATGATCCCGGAACTTTTGGTGGTTTCCTGAAAGACAAAAAATTTGAATTTGATCTTACTTCCTACATACAGGGAATTGTAACAAGAAAAGAAAAATCATTTGCACTCCGGTTATACGCGCCGTATACCACCCGGCCTGTTATTACTTCCATTGGAGATAACCAGTTCCCGCTAACAATCAGTAACAGACTTGGTGCCGGCCGCACGGTTATTGGTGGAGGGGCACATCCTACCCAAAAGATGCGTCTGTATCTTGTTTATTCTAAGTTGTAAGCTGTTGACGATTATATTTGCTCCGAATTTTAAACTTTTTTAAATGCCGTATTTATTTACTTCCGAAAGTGTATCCGAAGGACATCCGGATAAAGTGGCTGACCAGATTTCAGATGCGCTGATTGATAATTTTCTTGCATTTGATCCGCAATCCAAAGTTGCCTGCGAAACACTGGTTACAACCGGACAGGTAGTATTGGCAGGAGAAGTGAAGAGTAAAGCCTATCTGGATGTTCAGGAAATAGCAAGGGGAGTTATAAAAAAAATCGGTTACACCAAGAGCGAGTATATGTTCGAAGCCAACTCCTGTGGTGTATTGTCTGCGATTCATGAACAATCACCCGATATCAACCAGGGAGTTGACAAAAAGAAAAAAGAAGAGCAGGGAGCGGGCGATCAGGGTATGATGTTCGGATATGCTACCAATGAAACAGACGATTATATGCCGCTGGCATTGGATATCGCGCATAAAATTCTGCAGGAACTGGCAGCCCTGCGTCGGGAAAACAAACAGATCAAATACCTGCGTCCGGATGCGAAAAGCCAAGTGACGCTGGAGTATGATGATAATAACCGGCCCATCCGGATTGACGCCATTGTAATCTCTACGCAGCACGATGATTTTGATTCGGAATCGAAGATGCTGGCGAAAATCAAGCAGGACATGATTGCGATTCTCATCCCCAGAATCAAATCAAAGTATAAGAAGTTTGCCAAACTATTTAATGATAAAATCAAGTACCATATCAATCCGACCGGGAAGTTTGTGATTGGTGGTCCGCATGGTGATACCGGTTTAACCGGCCGTAAAATCATTGTGGATACCTATGGTGGCAAGGGAGCACATGGTGGTGGTGCATTCAGCGGAAAGGATCCTTCCAAAGTGGATCGTTCAGCAGCTTATGCAACCCGTCATATTGCAAAAAACCTGGTAGCAGCCGGATTATGTGATGAAGTGCTGGTTCAGGTATCGTATGCAATAGGTGTGGCCCAGCCAATGGGACTTTATATCAACACCTATGGTACCGCCAAAGTGGAACTGACAGATGGTGAAATAGCCAAAAAAGTGTCGGAAATATTTGATATGCGTCCCTTCTTTATTGAAAAGAGATTGAAGCTCCGGTCTCCCATTTACAGTGAAACCGCTGCTTATGGGCATATGGGACGGAAATCTGAAATCGTGGAAAAAACATTCAAATCTCCGGATGGTAAAGTAGTAAAGAAAAAAGTAGAACTCTTTACCTGGGAAAAGCTGGATTATGTTTCCAAAGTGAAAAAATCATTCGGACTTAAATAAATCAGCAAGCCACCTTCGGGTGGCTTTTTAATTACCTTTGAGTGATGAAATCGTTTCGCACCCAGCCCCAGCAAAATCGTCCGAAAAAATCATCCCTGGTCATTGGCCGGGCAAAGCTGATTGCTGCTATGAAAGAAGGCCGTCAGCTGGAACGGATTTATCTGATGAATACAGCGCACGGTCCGGATATAGATGAAATCAAAAAACTGGCAACCCAATGGCAGGTACCCATTAATAAAGTGCCTGTAGAGAAGCTGAATGGGTTTAATATAACAGACCATGAAGGGGCGGTTGGACTAATAGCAAAGATTCAATACCAGGATCTGCAGGATACGATCAGCTTCATCGTTGAAAAAGGAGAAACCCCCTTACTGTTAATACTGGATGGAGTAACAGATATCCGGAATATTGGCGCCATTGCCCGTACGGCCTATTGTTGCGGTGTGCAGGCAATCATTATCCCGGATAAGGGAGTAGGCGCTCTGAATGATGATGCCATCCAGACCTCTGCCGGTGCCCTGGAGAAAATTACAGTATGCCGGGTTAACAGTCTGATGAAGGCAGTTGACACCCTGCACCTGAATGGCATAAAGGTGTTTGCCAGTGAAATGACAGCAGAAAAACCTGTATTCGCCTGCGATTTTAAAGAACCCGCGGCAGTTATCATGGGAAGTGAAGACAAAGGTATTTTTCCGGCGCTGATGAAAATTTCGGATACTCCCTTTCGTATACCCATGGCTGGTGGGTTTGAATCCTTGAATGTATCGGTTGCTACCGGCATGATTCTGTACGAAGCCATGCGGCAGCGTAGTGCTAAAAATTGAGGAAAAAGAACGAATTTAATGTACCAAACTTGTCTATGTCCAACAATCAGACGCTGCAGCTTATTGAATGTCCCAGAGATGCCATGCAGGGATGGCCGCAAATGATCCCGGCCTTCCAGAAAGTGGCTTATTTGAATGCGTTGTTGCATGTAGGATTTCACACAATTGATTTCGGCAGTTTTGTATCTCCCAAGGCCATACCACAGATGGCGGATACCCGGGAAGTGCTGGAAGCACTGGACCTGAGCGCCTCCCGATCCGGTTTACTGGCCATTGTGGCCAATACCCGCGGAGCGCAGGATGCTACGGCCACTGAAACCATCCGGTCCATCGGTTTTCCGTTCTCTGTATCCGAAACCTTTCAGCGCCGTAATACCAATAGTACCATTGAACATTCTTTCGTAACGGTTCGGGAAATCCAGGAAATCTGTGTAAAAAAGGACAGGGAGCTGGTCATCTATTTGTCGATGGGTTTTGGAAACCCGTATGGCGATCCCTGGTCGGAAGAACTGGTGCTCGGGTGGGCTGAAAAAATCGCAGCATTGGGAGTTCGAACCATTTCCCTGGCTGATACCGTTGGTTTGGCGGAACCGGAACAGGTAGCAACATTAACCGGAACCCTGATCAACGCATTACCGGAAGTCAGGATAGGCGTACACCTGCATGCGAAGGAAGAAAACCGCCTGGCGAAACTGGAAGCTGCCTTTCAGGCGGGATGCCGGCGCTTTGATGGGGCATTAAAAGGGATTGGGGGTTGCCCTATGGCGGGCGATAAACTGGTGGGAAATATGGATACCGAATTTATCATTCAGTTCCTCGAAGCACAGGGATTGGAGACGGGCATAAATAAAACTGCTTTACAAAAGGCCGCAATTTTATCCAGGGAAGTTTTTTCGCCGGTCATATTATGAAATTGATCACGGATATTGATATCAGGGGCCCGAAGCAGGGGATTTCCTACCAGGATCCTGTCTTTCTGATTGGTTCTTGCTTTACCGAGCATATTGGCAATAAATTACAGGAGCTGAAGTTTACAGTCTGTCAGAATCCGCATGGAATTTTGTTTGATCCCATCAGTGTTTGCCAGAGTCTTGTAAGTTATATTGAAGGCAAACAGTATGGGCCCGGAGATTTGTTTTTTTACAATGAACTCTGGCAGAGCTGGGGCCATCATTCCCGTTTCTCTGGTATAGACCAGGAGCAGGTATTGAAACAGATCAACAACTCACAGCAACGCGCAACCGAATTTCTCAAAACGGCCAAATGGCTGATCATCACACTTGGTTCCTCCTATTCGTACCGATTGGTGCAGGAAGGGGAGAAGCCGGTAGCCAATTGCCATCGTGCCCCGGCCCCGTGGTTCCGGAAGCATTTATGTGCGATAGATGAAACAGTAGCAGCACTTGACAATACGTTGCACCGGCTGTTTCACCTGAATCCGGAATTGCAGATAATCTTTACCGTTAGTCCGGTCCGGCATTTGAGAGATGGCGTGGTGGAAAACAACCGGAGTAAGGCCCGCTTACTGGAAGCAGTACATCACCTGGTGGGCAAATTCAACCGGCTGCATTATTTTCCTGCCTATGAACTGGTGATCGACGTATTGCGCGATTACCGGTTTTACGATATTGACCTGGCACACCCGAATTACCAGGCAACCAGTTATGTGCTGGAACAGTTTAAGACATATTATATTCAGCCGGATGCGCAGCAATTAATGGACAGAATTCAACAGCTTATGATTGCCCGCAGGCATATTGCGATGCAACCCGAAACTCAGGCTCATAAACAGTTTCTAGCCAGTTTTGCAACCAAAACAAGGGAATTGGGAGAACAGTTTCCGTTTCTGAATCTATCTGAAGAACTGGCTTATTTCAGTGGGGAAAAAGATTAATGAATACGGTCACCCCTTACCGTTAGCTGCTGCATGATTACGGATTCAGCTTCCAGCCATTCTGCCCAGCGCCTGCGTACTTTTTCCTTATCAACATAATATTCGGCCAATTCGATGAAGAGTTTGTAATGGCCCGCTTCACTTTCCATGAACCGCCGGTAGAATTTTCGTAAATAATCATCCTGCAAACCTTCACTCAGTCTTTTGAAACGTTCGCAGCTCCTGGCTTCTATCATTGCCATGGTGAGCATTTTATCCAAAAACCGTTCTTCCGGATGGCCGTCTTTTTTCTGGAAATTCAACAGGTGGTTTACATATTCATCCTTGCGCTGCCGGCCAAGTTGTTCGCCTCTTTTCTCCAGTTCCTGCAAAACAAGACGAAAATGTCCCCATTCTTCCGTAACAATCGGAGCCAGCTCCTTTACCATCAATGTTTTTTCGGGGTAGCGCTGAATCAGGGAGATGCAGGTGGTGGCTGCTTTTTGTTCGCAATAAGCGTGGTCGGTCAGTATATCAGCGATGGAAATAGCGGCAAGATCAACCCACCTGGGATCCGTTGGTAACTGGAGACCCAGGATATTTTTGACTTCAGATGAAACAGGTGTTTCCATAATACCTGCAAAAGTCCTATTTCATCAGCATCAAAACAAACAGTACCATGAATAAAATACCCAGATACAATTTTGGCCGGTAAGATGATATGGCTGATCTTGTTTTCATATCTGTTTGACAACAAAAACGCCGCCTGGTTTCCTGAAAAGGTGTTAAATGGAAATTAATATTATTTTTAAGCCACTTAACCTTGCGCTCTATGAGGAGATACCTGAGTTTTGCCGCCGCGGCGCTTGCTACTATCGGACTGGTTTATACGCTGGACAGCCGGAAAGTGCTGCCTGCACCCCTTGGCAAGTTATTGAGTCCACAGCACGGAGTCTGGCAAAATGCCGAACCGGCGGATGCATCCTATAACCTTACCCTTTCCTTTCCGCAGTTGTCTGAGGCGGTTTCTGTTTATATGGATGATCGTCTTGTGCCGCATGTTGTGGCACAAAACGAGGCGGATCTGTATTTCGTTCAGGGATATCTGCATGCCAAATTCAGACTCTGGCAAATGGAGTTTCAGACCCACGCGGCAGCGGGTCGGATTAGTGAATTACTGGGGCCTGGTCCGGATAACCGGATTCTGAATTACGATCGTAGCATGCGGCGTCTTGGAATGGTGTATGCGGCGGAGCAATCCGTGAGGGAAGTGGAGAAGTCGCCAGAATCTCTTGGCCAGTATGAAGCCTATGCAAATGGTGTTAATGCCTATATCGATCAGTTAACGATTTCCTCACTTCCCATTGAATACAAGTTACTGGGTTATTACCCGGAGAAATGGTCGGTATTAAAAACGGCCCTGTTTCTGAAGTATATGAGTTATGATCTGGCAGGGGCTGAATCGGATCTTGAGTTTACCAATGCGAGGTCAACTTTCTCTCAAATGGAGTTTGAGCAATTGTATTATTTTCTGGCCGATTCGCTGAAGCCGGTGATTCCCAATACGGAAAAAAATCCCTATCCGGTGGCGCCGGCCGTTAATCTGGAACCTCCTGCGGATGCGGATTCCCTATATTTTTCGTATTTGCTGGAAGATACCGTAAGCAATGTACCGGAAACCAAACCAAACCCGGAGAATGGAAGTAATAACTGGGCTGTTTCCGGTGCGAAAACAGCGTCTGGCCGTCCGATTCTTGCGAATGATCCGCATTTGTCGCTGAACCTGCCTTCGCTCTGGTTTGAGATGCAACTGACTACTCCTGGGTTTAGTGCTTATGGAGTAACATTTCCGGGATCTCCGAATGTGATTATTGGATTCAATGAACATATATCGTTTGGCTTTACCAATGCAGGCCGGGATGTGAAAGATTATTTTGAAATCAGGTTTAAAGATGAAACCAAGTCGGAGTATTGGTTTAATGGCGAATGGAAGAAGGCTGATAAAAGGGTGGAAATAGTCCGTGTTAAAGGAGAACAGGATTATCTGGATACGGTAACTTATACCCTGTTCGGTCCTGTTATGTACGATGAAAACTATCGGGCAGATGATAATGCGGAACGGTTTCTGGCAGTGCGATGGAAAGCGCATGATCCGAGTAATGATGGCCGGGCCTTTTATGAACTCAATCACGCAAAAAACCTGGAAGATTACCAGGAGGCGATCAAATACCTGACCTGTCCGGGTCAAAACTGCATTTTCGCTTCCAAATCCGGAGATATTGCTCTTACCCAGCAGGGAGTTTTTCCCGCAAAATGGCGGCGGCAGGGAGATTTCATCATGAAGGGTACTGATAGCTCCTATATGTGGAGAGGCATGATACCGGTGGATGAAAATCCGCGTATGATAAATCCTGAACGCTCTTATGTAAGCAGCGCCAACCAGCTTTCTGTAGATAATACCTATCCCTATTATACCGGGTCGGAGTTTCCGATCTACCGGGGTTATATGATCAACCGGTTGCTGGATTCCATGGCAGGAATTACACCTCAGCAGATGATGGAAATGCAGATGAACGATTACGATGTGAAGGCAGAATTTGCAAGGCCGTTGCTTTTGCGAACCAATCCGGCCAGCCTCACTGAATCGGCCCGTAAATATTACGAGTTATTCCGTAACTGGGATCTTAAAAAAGCAGCAGGGTCAGAAGGTGCAACGGTGTTTGATTTCTGGTGGCAGCAGTTTCAGCGGGCTGTTTGGACAGATGAGTTTGAGCAGACTGACCTGGCATTGCCCTGGCCCTCCGAATTTACACTGGTGGAAAGTTTGAACCGGGATTCCGCCTATTCGTTCATTGATAATATTACTACTCCGAAGCAGGAAAGCCTGGAAGACCTGCTGGCGCAATCACTGAACCTTGCCTCAGATACACTTGATAAACTGGCGGCTTCCACCGGCCTAGCCTGGGAAAAAGTAAAAGCTACCAGGGTGAATCATCTCCTGAAAGTAATTGCCCCTTTTAACCGGACCAACCTGCCGATAGGCGGGGGAAAGGGCGTGATCAATGCAACCAGTGCAGATCATGGACAAAGCTGGCGGATGGTGATTCATATGACGGATGATATAGAAGCCTATGGAATTTATCCGGGCGGACAAAGCGGCAATCCGGGTAGCAGGTACTATGATAACTTTGTCGATGACTGGGCAGCAGGTAAGCATCACCGTTTGTTATTTATGAAGCGGGGGGTTACCAGTGATCCCCAAATAAAATGGACCATGGAATTCCGGAAAGGTTAGACAAAACAACTTTAACATGAAATTTATCATCTCAACCATATTGACGGCGCTCTTGTGTTTTGTTCTCGGTTTATATTTACCCTGGTGGAGCATTGCGATAGGTGCTTTTGTTGTTGCGCTTGCAGTGAATCAGGCAGGATGGAAAGCTTTTTTATCAGGATTTTTAGCGCTTTTTCTTATGTGGTCTGGTCACGCCTGGCTCATCAGCGACGCCAATGAAGGTTTGCTGGCGAATAAAATTTCTATGTTGATTCTAAACATTGAAAACCCGTACCTGTTGATTCTCGTAACCGGATTGACAGGTGCCCTGGTAGCAGGATTGGCAGCATTGACCGGAAGCCTTGCCCGGAAGATCGTATAAGTATGCAAAAAATTGGGTTGGTTTTTTTATTGCTCCTGCAGCAAACACTGCTTCATGCCGGTATTGTAAACGGATATGTAAAGGATGAAAATGGTAAGCCATTGCCCTATGCCTCCGTTTATGTGAAGAATGGACAAGAGGGTACAACTTCCGGTGTAAACGGATTTTTTCAGCTGAATCTGCCTGATGGCAGAGTAACGCTGGTGGCCCAGCATGTGGGATACACCCGGCAGGAACTGGAAGTGGCTGTGCAGGCAGCCACCATACAGGTAAATTTTACACTTTCACTGCAGCAGGCCAGTCTCAGGGAAGTGGTGGTAAAACCGGGCGCGGAAGACCCTGCCTATGAAATTATCCGCAATGCCATTCGCAAACGAAAAGAACACCTGGAAGAACTGAGTGGCTTTCAGTGTAAGGTATATACCAAGGAGCAATTACAATTGCGCGATTTTCCAACCCGGTTTTTTGGTCAGAAAGTAGATTTTGAAGATGGTGATACCAGCAAACGCAAAATCCTTTATCTGAGCGAAACCGTATCCAACTATTCCGTTAAGGAAGCCGGATTGGACAAACTCGAAGTATTGTCAACAAGGGTAAGCGGGAATAGCAATTCATTCGGACTGAGTCTCCCGCGCATTATAAATTTCTACCAGAACAGCATCGTGGTGCAGGGCTTGAACCAACGGGGATTTATCAGTCCGGTTGCGAATAATGCCCTTCATTATTACCGTTATCAGTATGAGGGAAGTTTTTGGGAAGAAGGCAGGGAAATCAATCGTATAAAGGTGATCCCTAAGCGAAAATTCGAACCTGTATTTTCCGGCACAATTTACATTACAGAAAATGACTGGCGGATTCATAGTCTTCAGTTACAGCTCTTAAAAACATCACAAATGGAAATCCTGGACACACTCCAGGTGGAACAGTTGTATGCGCCATCAGCTACAAAGCAATGGGTGATCCGGAAGCAGGTGTTGTATCCAACTGTAAAGCGATTCGGTTTTGATGTAATTGGAAGTTCGGTAACCGTGTATTCGGATTTTGATCTGGATCCGGAATTTGCTCCGAAGCATTTCAACAATATTGTGATGAAATACACGGAGGGCTCCAACCGGAAATCAGTTGAATACTGGGACTCCATCAGGCCAATGCCCTTGCAGCCGGAAGAAATTCTGGATTACCGGCGAAAGGATAGTCTGGAGCAGGCGCGTAAGGATCCCCGTTACCTGGATTCGCTGGACCGGATACGGAATAAAGTTTCTCCGCTTGCCTTATTGCTGACGGGAGAAAATTTCAGCATTCAGAAAAAGCGGGTGACCATCAGCGTTAATCCGCTGATACAGTCGCTCAGTTTTAATACGGTTGAAGGAGCTGTGCTGGCCCTTTCGGGGGTTTGGACTAAACGGCTGGATTCCGTGAATGCCAACCGGTCTGTCAGTATCAAGCCTACCATCCGGTATGGATTCAGCAACGGCCATTTAAATGCAAGAGTGCAGGGGATATATAATTTTGGCAGTCCAAATCCTTCGAGCCTGAGTGTTAGTGGAGGCCGGTATGTTTTTCAATTTAATAATGAAGCGCCGGTAGGGCCACTGGTCAATAGTTTTTCCACTCTCTGGAGAGAGCTGAACTACATGAAATTATATGAAGCCTGGTATGGAAAACTACAGTACCGGAAAGAATTGAATAATGGGTTTGTGGTGCAGGGTGGCTTGCAGTACCAGGATCGCTGGTCGTTGAACAATACAACTGATTACAAGTGGCGCGATCTGAAAAACCGTGCCTACACACCCAACTTGCCAGGTGATTTATTGTCGGCACCGATGGAAGCACACCAGGCCTTCAGTACGGAATTTCAGGTAACCTGGAAACCCGGTTTACGGTATGTGGAGTTTCCGGATCGCAAGCTGAATCTGGGTTCCAAATATCCGTCAATGTCGTTAGGTGTTACCAAAGGCTGGAAAGGTATTTTTAGTTCTGATGTGGATTATATGAAATGGGAGTCCGGTATTCGGGACGACCTGAATCTGAAGATTGGTGGCATGTTTCAGTATGCGGTAGGCGTGGGTGGATTCCTGCAGCGGTCGGCCGTTCAGGTTCCTGATCTGAAGCATTTTAATGGGAACCAGCTACTTTTTGCAACCCCCTATATGAATAGTTTTCAGGGATTGCCGTACTATAAGTTCAGCAATGCCTCCCGATTGTGGATGGAAGGGCATGTGGAGCATCACCTCAACGGATTTTTAACCAACAAAATTCCGGGATTCCGACAGTTGAACTGGTTCCTGGTAGGCGGGGTAAATGCACTCTGGCTGGATGGAAACCGGCATTATGGGGAAGTGCTGGTTGGGTTAGAGAATATCCTCAAAATTTTGCGGGTAGACCTGGTTATGACCTTCGATCAGGGCCGATTTGCCGGTACTTATGGACGCTTATCGATCCGGGGTTTTTCCTTTGGAGCTACTGATTAAACTGGTTTTTCTTATTTTTGCGGCGCAATCGAAATTTTGTTCACCAGGCAAGTGTCCTTAAAATTTCACTTAAAATGGCCGTATTACACAATCGAATCTCCCAGGAGGAGCTGAAGCGTCGTTTGATGGAGGAAACCGAACCCCGGACCACCATTTCCTTTTACCAGTATTTTTTTATTGAGGATCCACAGGCATTCAGGGATCAGTTGTATGTTCAGCTGAATGCACTGAATGTATTTGGAAGGATTTATGTGGCGCAGGAGGGAATCAATGCGCAGATCAGTGTACCAACCCCCAATTTTGAAGCATTCCGCAATTATTTGTACAGTATTGAGCCCTTACACGGCCTTCGGCTGAACATTGCTGTGGATGATGACGGAAAATCCTTTTGGGTATTGAAAATTAAAGTGCGTGATAAGATCGTGGCGGATGGAATTGAGGACCCTGCCTTTGATATGCGGAATAAGGGGCGTTATGTAGATGCGGCCACCTTTAACCAGCTAACGGATGATCCGGATACCATTGTGGTGGATATGCGGAATCATTACGAATATGAAGTTGGACATTTTGACCGGGCAATTGAAGTGCCGAGTGATACGTTCCGGGAGCAGTTACCCATGGCGGTTGACATGCTGAAGGCCGATAAGGAGAAGAATATCATTATGTACTGTACGGGTGGTATTCGTTGTGAAAAAGCCAGTGCCTATTTGTTGCACCAGGGATTTACGAATGTCTTTCACCTGGAAGGTGGAATCATACAATATGCCAACAAGGCCCGTGAGCTGGGACTACCCAATAAATTCAAAGGGAAAAATTTCGTATTTGATAACCGGCTCGGAGAGCGGATATCTGACGAAATAATAGCGCGCTGCCATCAATGCGGGGAACCGGCTGATGACCATACCAACTGCGCCAATGAAGGATGCCATCTCTTATTTATTCAATGTACCAACTGCGCCGAAAAATATGAGGGTTGCTGCAGTACAGAGTGCCAGGAGGTAATTCATTTACCAGAGGAGGAGCAGAAAGCAATCCGGAAAGGAATCATTAAAGATCAGAATATCTTCAACAAATCAAGGTCGCGGCTCCGTCCACGCTTAAATTCCTGACTCACCCGACCGGTGCCACCGGTCGGGTGGCACCGGTCGGGTGAACGAACCGGGAATGCGAAATTTTCGTAGGTACAATACCAATGTTTGATTGTCGTTAAAGATCCGGCATCCTGTGCAAGACAGAATAAACCGCCGTGCCATGATCAATTTGCTGTTGTTGAAATCAGGTTGGATTCAGAAAGAAAAAGTAGAAACTACAGATACTATAGTAGATCCGTTGGAGATCCGCAAAATGCGCATCTTTAACCGGCTCAACTGGTTGGGACTGTTGACCGGGTTATGCCTGCCGGTGGCGGGATTGCTAAACAATGACCAATTACCCCTCATTGCCTGGATTGTTGCCTGTTCTCCTGCTTTTATAAGCGGAACTGTTCTGTTGTTTAACTTTTATGGGAAATCGATAACTGCCCTCATGGTTTATTTCACCTGTTATCCGGTGTTAAGCACCATGGTATATGCAGCTGATCTGGATTTGGGCATTGAACTCTTTTTTGTTTTATACGGGGTGTTGTCCGTTTTTTTTCTCCCTAAAATATGGCAGGCGATTTTTTGTGGTGCAATTGCAGCCATCTGTTATATCGTAGTATATGTGATGAAGCGCGATTATACCATTCAGCTTTCTGAGCTCAATTATCCGTTTTTCATTGGGAATCATTTGCTGGCACTATTTTTCATTTTTTATGCACTCTATCTGATTAAAAAAGAAAATACCGGATATCAGCAGGAACTGGTGCAGTTCAATGAAAGATTGAAGGCAAAGAAAAAACTGGTTGAACAGCAGTCCGCCCAGCTGAGTGATTTAAATAACTTAAAAAATAAGCTCTTTTCTGTGATCGCCCATGATCTCCGGACCCCGATGTATGCACTCAAAAACCTGTTTCGCAATATTGAGCAATATGATTTACCTGCGGAGGAAGTCAAAATGATGATTCCTGATATCAACCAGGAAATGCAGTTTACAACCAATCTCATGGAGAACCTGCTGCAATGGGCAAAAAGCCAGTTGCAGGCGGCCGCTGCGCATCCGGAAGAACTGAATCTGGCGCTGCTGACGCAGGAAGTGGTAGGACTTGTACGATTACAGGCATCGGGCAAATCCATCGAAGTAAAGAACCGGTTGCAGGAAGATAAACTGGTATGGGCGGATAAGGATATGACCCAACTGGTATTGCGCAACCTGGTCACCAATGCGCTAAAGTTTACCCCGGAAAACGGCCTCGTGGAAATCGGATCCAGGGAATTGGAGAGCCATGTCGAAATTTATGTAAAAGACAACGGTGCCGGCATGTCTGCAGAAACCATTTCCAGGTTGCAGGAAAATGCATTTTTTACCACCCAGGGTACCAATAAGGAAGCCGGAACCGGTATCGGCCTGATGCTGTGCCGGGAATACCTGCATCGCAATGGTGGCTGGCTAACCATCCATTCTGAAGAAGGGCTGGGAAGCGAATTCTGCTTCACCCTCCCCAAACGCTAATTTACCCGACCGGTGCCACCCGACCGGTGGCACCGGTCGGGTGAAGGAATTCGTTAACTTTGCAGACTATGAAATTGTTTCCGGAGTCGGCGATTGTACAGCTGGAGTTTGATAAAATCAGGACCTTATTAGAAGCGCATTGTAAAACGGAGTATGCCCGGTTAAAGGCACAGGAGCTTCGCATTCATACAAGGCTCACCTATATCGAAACAGAGTTGAAGCAAACCCATGAATTCAGGGGATTGCTGCAACATGCTATTTATTTCCCTAATGAATTTATTGCCAACCTCTCTAAAGAGTTAAAGCTGCTGGGCATTCCGGGTGCGGTATTGTCGGGTGAGCAGTTTGTACAGGTGCGGAAGCTGGCCGAAAATATGGAACGACTCTTTCGCTGGTTCGATAAAGAGCGCAGGGAAACCTACCCTGGTCTGACCCGGGTAATTGAAGATTGTTATTACGAAAAATCCATACAGGCATCCATTAATGAAGTACTGGATGAAAATGGGAGTGTGCTGGACAATGCCTCTGAAGAATTGCGGACGATAAGAATGAATCTTTATAAAAAGCGAAATGACCTTCGAAGAGTTTTTGACCGCATCATACAGAAACTGAATAAACAGGGATACCTCGCAGATATTGAAGAATCGTTTTTAAATGGAAGAAGGGTAGTGGCGGTATTTGCGGAACAGAAACGATTGATCAAAGGGATTCTGCATGGTGAAAGTGATACCCGAAAAACTGCCTTTATTGAACCGGAAGAAACCATCGAGTTAAACAACGATGTCTATTCGCTCGAACATGAAGAAAGCAGGGAAGTATATCGCATCTTACGCAGCCTGACAGCACAGTTAAGTGCACATGCTCCCTTGTTGAATACCTACCTCCAAATTTGCGGAGAATATGATTTCATTCGTTCCAAGGCACGTTTTGCGCAGGATTACAATGGAGAATATCCGGTAGTGCTGGATAAGGCGCATATCCATCTTGTAAATGCCTATCACCCCTTATTGTTTCTCTACAATAAACGATCTGATAAAAAAACAATTCCGGTAACACTTACCCTGGATGACAAAAACAGGATACTGGTTATCAGTGGTCCCAATGCCGGCGGAAAAACCGTAACGATGAAAACGGTGGGACTCACACAAATGATGGTGCAGGCAGGATTGCTGGTACCGGTGCATCCCTCTTCCGTATTCGGCATCTTCAAACAGCTCATGATTCATATCGGTGATACGCAAAGCCTGGAGTTTGAACTGAGTACCTATAGTTCGCACCTCAAAAACATGAAACATTTCATGGAAGTGGCAAATGGGAAAACGCTGTTCTTTATTGATGAGTTGGGAAGCGGGTCTGATCCGAATTTAGGAGGCGCATTTGCAGAAGTGATTATGGAAGAGCTGGCGCGTAAACATGCCATGGGAATTGTAACCACCCATTACCTGAACCTGAAAGTGATGGCCAATAAAACGCCGGGAATTATAAATGGTGCGATGGCATTCGATGAACAAAACCTGCTGCCGCTGTATAAGCTGATCATCGGCAAACCGGGATCCTCCTATACCTTTTCCATTGCGCAGCGTATCGGACTTGATAAACGCATGATTGACCGGGCAAGAAGCATGGTAGATGAAGATCATTTCCGGCTTGATAAACTACTAAACCGGACGGAACAGGATCTGCGTGAACTGGAACAGAAAGAAAAGGAACTGAACAAGTTGCTCCGCGAAAATGAAAAGCTGAAAAAGGAAATGGAGCAGGTGATGGACAAGGAAAAACATCTCCAGCAGGTAGAACTTCTGAAGCAGCAGAATAAAATCACGGAAGACAGGATTGCGTATCTGAAAGATATGGACCGGAAGATCAAACAGATCCTGATCGAGTGGAAAAAAACCGATAATAAAGAAAAAGTGATGAAGGAAATGTTCTCGTTGTTATTTAAGAAAGACGAGAATAAAGTGGTGAATAAAATGCAGAAAAAAATCGAGTCCAGGTTCGATGAAGTGGCCGGAGAAATTGCTGTTGGCAGCAAGGTGAAAATGAAACGAAATCACCAGGTTGGTGAAGTGATCGAACTTCGTGGCAAACGTGCTGTGGTAAAAATTGGCCTCCTGCCCATGCAGGTAGATCTGAAAGATCTGGTGATGGTGAGGGAGAAGGAAGGTGAAAGAAAGTGAGATGTGAGACGTGAGATGTGAGATGTGAAAGGAAAAGTTCCGTCTCACGTCTCACGTCTCACGTTTGACATCTTACGAATGTATATATGTCTGCAAATGTGAAATAGTTTCTGCCTGGTTGGCGATAACCGCCTTGATGACATCATTCACGGAAATAATGCCTACCAGGTATTCATTGTTGAAAACCGGCAGGTACCGGATATTGTTGACAGACATTAACTGCATGCACTCATCAATAGTGCTATCCGGACTAATACGAGGCAATTCAGTAGACATAATGTCATTCACGCGGGTATCTGTGGAAGATTTACCCTTCAGGATTACTTTGCGCGCATAATCACGCTCAGTAAGAATACCATTGTACTGACCACCGGCATCTATCACCAGGATGGATCCAATATTGTGATCGCTCATTATCTTGAGCGCATCGAGTACGGTGGTGTTGGGAACCACACTAACAAGGTGCCTGTTCTTTCGGGCGAGGATGTCTGCTACTTTTTTCATGTCGAAGCTTTAGTGTTCGTCTTAAGTTACATATTTCTTCCGATAATACGAAACGCAGGGGAGTCCTTATCTTTACCCCTGAACCGAAACGAGAATAGATGAATGAAGAGCAGCAACGTCTAAACGACCCGAAATGGAAAAAGTGGGGCCCCTATGTGTCTGATCGTCAATGGGGTACAGTAAGGGAAGACTATAGTGAAGATGGAAATACATGGGAATATGTGACATATGATATGGCCCGGTCCTATGCGTACCGCTGGGGCGAAGACGGTATTGGGGGTATTTCCGACAACCACCAGGTACTTTGTTTTTCCCTCGGACTCTGGAATAAAAAGGATCCCTGGATCAAGGAACGGTTATTCGGACTGACGGGTCCGAGAGGTAACCATGGGGAAGATGTAAAGGAACTCTATTATTACCTGGATTCCACGCCTACCCATTCCTACATGAAGATGCTGTATAAATATCCGCAGCAGGCATTTCCCTATGATTTACTCTACAATGAAAATGACCGGAGAAGTCGAGAAGAAGCAGAGTATGAATTACTCGATACCGGCATTTTTGACAACGGAGATTATTTTGATGTTTTTATAGAATACGCAAAAGCAAGTCCCACTGACATCCTGATAAAAATTTCTGTAGCCAACCGCCATAAAGAAGC
The DNA here is from genome assembly GCA_964547405.1 of uncultured Flavihumibacter sp. GTDB lineage: Bacteria > Bacteroidota > Bacteroidia > Chitinophagales > Chitinophagaceae > Flavihumibacter. The sequence goes on from CAZJNY010000002.1 coordinate 17,562, forward strand.
GGCAGCTATTTCCCTTTTGCCTACCGTCTGGTTTCGGAATACCTGGTCCTGGGGCCGGGATGAATACAAGCCGGAAATGCATGCAGAAGGAAGCAATATCATAGCGGAGCACCGCAAACTGGGAACCTATCATCTTTATTGCAACGGAAACCCTGAATTGCTTTTTTGCGAGAATGAAACCAATGCAAAAAGACTCTACGGGAAGAAAGGCCTGCAACCCATCGCCAAGGATGGCATCAATGATTATATCGTTCAACGTAAACGGACTGTTGTAAACAAAGCTAAAACCGGAACCAAGGCAGCCGCCCATTATAACCTGATGCTTCGGGCAGGCGAAACCGTTAGTTTGCAGCTGAGGCTCAGTAAAGAAGCGCTTGATTATCCGTTTCATGATTTCGATGCAATATTCTGGCAGCGCCTCGCAGAGGCGGATGGTTTTTATGCAGACAAGCAGCGGGTCGTATTATCCCAGGAGGATCGGATGATCCAGCGCCAGGCATTTGCCGGAATGCTCTGGAGTAAACAGTTTTATTATTACGATGTGGAGCAGTGGATGCAGGGTGATCCTCAAAAGCCCGCTCCGTTTAATCGCAGCTGGGGGCGCAATAATGACTGGACCCACCTCAACAATGCCGATATCATTTCAATGCCCGATAAATGGGAATATCCCTGGTATGCCGCCTGGGATCTGGCTTTTCATTGTATCCCGCTGGCATACCTGGATGCAAGTTTTGCAAAAGGTCAGCTGAGTCTGCTGACCCGGGAATGGTATATGCATCCAAACGGACAGTTTCCGGCCTATGAATGGAACCTCGGGGATGTAAATCCACCCGTACATGCTTGGGCTACCTGGCGGGTGTACGAAATCGATAAAAGTAATAACGGCGGTGTAGGAGATATTAAATTCCTGGAATCCGTGTATCACAAACTCTTGCTGAATTTCACGTGGTGGGTTAACCGAAAAGATCACGATGGCAATAATATCTTCCAGGGAGGATTCCTCGGACTGGATAATATCGGGGTATTTGACAGAAGCGCACCGCTGCCTGGTGGTGGCCATCTCGAACAAAGCGATGGTACTTCCTGGATGGCTATGTACTGTCTCAATCTGCTCCGGATATCGCTTGAACTGGCCAAACACAACCATACCTATGCGGATATGGCAACCAAATTTTTCGAGCATTTTGTCTATATCGCCAAGGCAATGAACAGTTTCGGCGCCAAAGGCAATGGGTTGTGGGATGAAGAAGACCAGTTCTATTACGATGTATTAAAAAAGCCGGATGGATCCGAACAAACATTGCGGGTTCGTTCCATGGTAGGTATCATCCCTCTTTTTGCGGTTGAAGTAATCGAACATGAGCTGTTTGAACAGATCCCGGAATTTGTGGAGCGCATGGACTGGTTCCTGCGGAATAAATCCGCATATGCTTCGGTCATTTCCGAATGGTCGAATATGCTCTCTAACTCCAAACACCTGCTATCCCTGATTCGGGCAGATAAACTGGTTGCCATATTAACCAGGTTACTGGATGAAACCGAATTCCTGAGCGATTATGGATTAAGGGCGCTTTCCAAATACCATGAAGAACATCCGTATGAAATCAGGGTTGATGGAAATCGGTTTGGGGTAAAATACCTGCCCGCCGAATCCGATAGCAGCATGTTCGGAGGTAATTCCAACTGGAGAGGTCCGATCTGGTTCCCCTTAAACTATCTGTTGATCGAATCCCTGCAACGCTATCATTTTTATTATGGAGATGCATTGAAAGTTGAATATCCAACCGGTAGCGGAAAGTTCCTCAACCTTGACCAGGTAGCCGAAGAGTTATCGAACCGCTTACTGAAAATTTTCCGTAAAGATGACCAGGGAAGAAGAGCCGTGTTTGGACATTATGAATTATTACAGAAGGATCCTTATTTCAAGGACTATATTTTATTCTATGAATATTTCCATGGAGACAATGGACGAGGCGTTGGAGCATCTCACCAGACAGGCTGGACCGGACTCGTATCTAAATTAATGCACCCCAGACATGGCTGATGATGAAATCAAAAACGTATATTTTTCTATCGCTTGGTCTGTTGCTTTCCTCCCTTGCAAACGCACAGGATAGTAATCCGGCAACCGCAAGGGAACTGGGGCTTCAGATCGGTGTGATGCAACCCGGGAAACGGAATGCCATCACGGATGTAGCCGGTGTAAAAGTAGGCCATCATACCTTGCAGATCGGTGATTCGATTCGTACAGGGGTAACCGTTATACTGCCACATGATGGGAATGTTTTTCAGGAAAAAGTACCCGCGGCAGTATATACCGGAAATGGTTTTGGAAAGCTGGCCGGCTCCACACAGTTAATGGAACTGGGCAACCTGGAAACACCGATCGCGCTGACCAATACACTCAGTGTTCCTGTGGTGATGCAGGCATTGGTTAACTATACACTTCGCCAACCCGGAAATGAAACAGCACAATCCGTGAATGCTGTTGTTGGGGAAACCAATGATAGCTGGCTGAATGATATTCGGGGAATGCATATTCGGGAAGAACATGTCATGAAAGCACTTGCTGCGTCGGATTCAGGGAAGATTGGCCAGGGAAGTGTAGGAGCGGGAACCGGCACTGTATGCTTTGGTTACAAAGGCGGTATTGGTACCTCTTCCCGGACATTGCCAGCCAGTTTGGGCGGTTATACCGTAGGCGTGCTGGTGCAGTCAAATTTTGGCGGTGTATTACAGGTTGATGGGATACCTGTTGGTAAAATCTGGAAACAGTTTTCATTCAGTAATCACTTGCAGAATCCGGTAGATGGATCCTGTATGATAGTAGTAGCCACAGATGCCCCAATTGATGCAAGAAATCTCCAGCGACTGGCGAAAAGAGCTTTTATGGGACTGGCAAAAACGGGTGGTATCGCATCCAATGGGAGCGGTGATTATGTACTTGCCTTTTCGACTTTTAAAGGGAACCGGATTCCGCACCAGTCGCAGTCTCCTGTTCAAACCATTCAGCAGCTCGGCAACGATTCCATGTCGCCGTTGTTTATGGCAGCCATTGAAGCTACTGAAGAAGCTATATTGAACTCCCTGTTCATGGCCCGAACGGTTACAGGATATAAAGGAAGAACAGTAAAAGCTCTGCCGCTGGCTGAATTGAAAAAGTTATTGAAATCATACCACCAACAACCCGCTGCACAATGAACTACGCCTGCATCAATGGAGAATTTTGTACTGCCGATAAAGCAATGATCGGTATCCAGGATATGGCCTTGCAAAGAGGGTATGGCATGTTTGATTTTTTCAAAGTAATGGGAAAGCAACCGGTATTTCTGGAGGATCATCTCGACCGGTTCAGGGAATCAGCCAGTAATCTTCGGTTGCCGCTCTCCGTTAGCAGAGAAGACCTCGAAAAACAAATCCATCAGCTCATTGAGATGAACCGCTGGTCGGATGCAGGGATTCGCATGACATTGACAGCCGGTTATGCGCCGGATGGTTATTCCATACATGAACCCAATCTGCTGATAAGCGGGCAGGCCCTGCAATTACCGTCGGAACTGCAGAAAACCGGCATTCGGCTTTTTTCGTTTAACCATCAGCGTCAGCTACCACGCATCAAGTCCATTGATTACCTGATGGCAGTTTGGGTGCAGAACCAGGTGAAAAGCAGCGGAGCAGATGAAGTGCTGTATAACCAGCAGGGATGGATCCGTGAATGTCCGAGAGCCAATATATTTCTGGTAACAGCCGATGGAACACTGGTAACACCGGGAGAAGATGTATTGCTGGGAATCACCAGAAAAAAAATACTCCAGGTAGCAGCTGAGCATACCAGGGTAGAAGAAAGACCCGTTCACCTGGATGAATTCAAAACAGCCCGGGAAGCATTCATAACCAGTACCACCAAACTGATTACACCCATTTCAGCGGTGGATAATATTCAGGTTGGTACCGGAAAACCGGGAGAACTGAGTCGCGTTTTATTTCAGGAATATTCCAAGTTATTACCGGTATGAACCGAATAGACCGTCTGACCGCCATATTGATCCATCTGCAATCGCGTCGCCTGGTTAAAGCCCAGGAAATCGCAGACCGCTTTCGTATCAGCCTGCGCACAGTTTACAGAGATATCAAAGCCATTGAAGAATCAGGTGTGCCAGTGATTGGGGAAGCCGGTCATGGGTATTCCATTATGGAAGGGTACCGGCTGCCTCCGGTGATGTTTACGAAAGAAGAGGCGATTTCATTTCTGACAGCAGAAAAGTTGATGGAAAAATTTACAGACGCAGGTTCAAGAGCGGGTTTTCAATCGGCCATGTACAAGGTTCGGGCTGTATTGAGATCTGCAGAGAAGGATCTGCTGGAGAATATGGAAAACCATATTGAAATACTGCAACAGCGGGGATCCATCACTGATCAGCCCGACTTAAAACTGCAACAAACCATTCTTACCAGTGTGGCTACAAAAAAGGCAGTTGCTGTACGCTATTTTTCGAATTATAAACAGGAACAGACCAGCAGGATACTTGAACCATTGGGATTGTTTTTTATGAGTGGGCAATGGCATCTAATTGCGTATTGCCGGATGCGGGCCGATTACCGGGATTTCAGGCTTGACCGGATCAAGGCGCTTCAGCTTACGGATGAATCATTTTCCCAACAGCATATCAGTTTGCAGGATTATCTGAAAAAAACAGAATCGGAACATCCCTTACACGAAGTAATAATTCAGCTTCCCAAAAAATACCTGTATTACCTGGAAGGTCAGAAATATTATATGGGTCTGATAAGAGAATCAGTATCCGGTGAAACCATTGAAATGCAGTTTATGACCCCCTCCTTAATGGGCTTTGCCAGGTGGATGATCATGTTTGGTGATATTGCAACCATTGTTTATCCTGCAAGCCTTCAGCAGGATGTGAAAAGAATCGCAGCAGGGGTTCTGGGTAAAATCGAAGCAGCATCAGGTACTTTAGAACAGCCCGCAGAGAGGGATTGAACAGGCTATCGGCCTAATTTTACAGGATTTAATTACTAAGTATGAAGCGTATTTTATGGTTTGCAGGGTTTATGCTATCGTTCGTTTCCAATCCACTGCTGGCACAGGAATCTGTTCCTGACAAGCCTGTTAGCATTATTCCAAAACCGCTGGAACTCGTAAGAGGTAAAGGACAGTTTGTCCTATTGCCTGGCACCCAGCTTCGTTATGACCCGTCCTATGCAGACCTGGCCGAAGCGGGTATGTTTCTGAATAAGCGACTGAATGAAATTGCCGGCTATACGTTGCCGTTAGGCAATGCTCAAACGAACAGTATTGAATTGATACTGACTGAAACTGCAGGCTTGAATAAGGAGGGGTATGAGTTGTCTGTCCGTCCAGATAAAATAAGCCTGAAAGCATCATCCAAAGCAGGATTGATCTATGGGATGCAAACCATCCTGCAATGTCTTCCTGCGATCCGCACCAATGCACGACTGGAGATTCCGGTGATGGAAATCCGGGATCAGCCACGCTTTGGTTACAGGGGTATTATGATTGATGTGAGCCGGCATTTTTTTGCACCCCAGGCTATTAAAGACATTATTGATTTGTTGTCGGCATACAAAATGAATGTATTCCACTGGCATCTCACCGATGATCCGGGCTGGCGGATACAGATTGATAAATATCCGGCGTTAACCAGCATGGCAGCCTGGCGGGTAGACCGTTCCGGTATTCCCTGGAATGAACGGACTGCTGCCCGGCCGGGAGAAAAAGCAACTTACGGTGGCTATTATACCAAAGATCAGGTTCGGGAAATTGTAGCCTATGCTACTGAAAGAAATATAACCGTCATTCCGGAAATCGAAATGCCGGGACATTCTGTTGCGGCAGTTTCTGCCTATCCTTTTCTGTCCTGCACCGGACAGGAGCAGGCCTTAATTACAGGAGGACAATATCCCGCTGGTATTCAGACAAATTATTGTCCGGGTAACGACAGCTCCTTTTATTTTTTACAGGATGTGCTGGATGAAGTACTGGAATTATTTCCCTCCCGGTTAATTCATATCGGCGGCGATGAAGTAGACAAAAGATCCTGGCAGCAATGCAGCAAATGCCAGGCGCGGATAAAAAAAGAGGGACTGAAAGATGAAAATGAACTGCAGAGTTATTTCATCAAACGAATGGAGAAATACCTGAATGGAAAAGGAAGGCAGATTATCGGGTGGGATGAAATTCTGGAAGGCGGACTTGCGCCGGGCGCAACAGTCATGAGCTGGAGAGGAGAAGCCGGAGGCATTGAAGCGGCTAAAATGAAACATCCGGTAGTTATGACGCCGGGTTCACCTCTGTATTTTGATCACTACCAGGCTGGTCCGGCTGGTGAACCGATTGCATTTGGCGGATTCAATCCACTTAAAAAAGTATATGCTTATGATCCCATTCCTCAGGAACTCAGGAATACGGAATTTGCAGGATATGTGCTGGGTGCCCAGGCCAACCTCTGGACCGAATCCATAGAAACCCGCGAACACCTGGAGTATATGCTCTTGCCAAGGATGATGGCATTGGCGGAAGTAGTGTGGTCGGCGCCTGAAGCAAAAAACTGGGTTGATTTTCGTACCCGCCTGGAAGCACATTTCACCGGACTCGCACAAAAGGGACTTCGGTTCAGCGAGGGAAATTTTACTGTAAGTATAAAACCTTTGATAGAAGAGGGGCAATTGAAAGTGGCGCTGGAAACGGAGGCGCTAGATGCCACCATTCAGTATACACTGGATGGCAGCTACCCGACTACCGGAAGTCCGGTTTATACAAGCCCGATCGCCATCAATGGCAATTCAACACTCAAAGCGATTACAGTAAAGAATGGCCGGGTAAAAGGCAATGAACCTGCTGTTCAGCAATTTGTAAAACACCTGGCTACAGGAAAGAAAGTTGCCTATCAGTTTCCGAATTCCAATTCCTATATGGCGGATGGTCCGAACTCTCTGACAGATGGAATCCGGGGCACAGAGCAGGTAGGTAAGTACTGGCATGGTTTCAGCGGGAAAGATATGGTAGCGACCATCGACCTGCAAAAGATGCAGCCGGTTCATGAAGTAAGTGTAGGCCTGATGCAGCATTATAAGGACTGGATATTTTTCCCTACCAGTGTGCATGTTGAACTATCAACAGATGGCAAAACATTTAAACCTGCCGGTTCTTTTATGAACCGTGTTGCAGCGGAAGAGACCAAATCCTTACAGCAAGACTTCAGGATTCAATTTTCGGCCAGGCAGGCACGTTATATAAGAGTAACTGCAAAAGTACTACCGGCCTGTCCCAAAGGACACCCGGGAGAAGGACAGCCAGCCTGGTTATTTGTGGATGAAATTCTGGTGAAATAGACTTATTCAAAAGGGAACTTCAATCCAATTTGCCGGCGGACAGTATCCATTATTTGCTGGATACGGAGAGACTGCTCAAAACTCATAACGGGACTTTCGGTTATGCCTTGCTGTAAGCAGTTGGTTACATGCTGCATTTCGAAGTGAAATCCTCTTGTAGTGCGGCCATCCGTCCAGGTTTCAAGCAGTTCATCTTCATTGGAATACCGTTCAATAGTGGTGGAGCGCCAGAATGCCGGAAGTTTGATATAACCCTTACTGCCGAACAGGTACCCGGTATTGGTTCCTTTGGAAACTATGCTGGTGTACAGATTGGCGCTGGTGTTGCCGTATTCAAGCAGTATTCCGGTCCGCTCATCCACTCCGCTCGCAGCTAATTGTGCGGATGAGGTAATCTTTTCCGGAAGGCGGTTCATAAAGTAATTGGCAAAGGCAATGGGATAAATGCCGATGTCCAGTAATGCGCCACCGGCCAGTGCCGGATTCCACAAGCGTTCAACAGTGGGTTCAGAGGGAAAACAGAAATCTGCCTGGATCAGTTTTAATTCACCTATCAGGCCCTCCTGTATCCAGCGGGAAGCTACTTCAATAGCCGGGATAAAATAGGTCCACATTGCTTCCATCAGAAATTGATTCGTTGTTTTTGCAATTGAAATCAATTCTTCTAATTGAGGTCGATTCACACAGATCGGTTTCTCGCAGAGCACGGCTTTGCCTGCTTTCATAGCTGCCGCAGCCTGGCTGAAATGAAAAGGGTGTGGGGTTGCAATATAAACAGCGTCTATTTCAGGATCTTGTATCAGCTCTTCATAACTCAAAGCTTGTGGGATGGAAAAAGCATCGGCAAATTCGCGGCTTTTTTGCCGATCCCTGGATCCGACGGCTACCAGTTCCGCCCCCTGCAGATATTGAAAATCCGTTGCAAAAGCGCGGGCGATTTTTCCGGCACCCAATATAGCCCAGCGTATCGTTTTGTATTCTTTCATGTCAGTTCCTGTTTTGTTCCTGCAACACCCTTGCGGTTACCAATACCTGTCCGGTATGACGCATGATATGTTCGGCCGCATGGAAAATCAATCCGAACTGGGTGGTGGGTATTCTTTTTCTGCCGATAAACCTGGCGGTAGTGGGTGCTTCATTTCCCATGGAGGATAGATCGTTCAGGCAGGTTTTTATCTGTACATGAATCGCCTCTAGTAATTGTTCCACCGTAAGCTGGTCATTTTGCAAACCTTCCGATTGGAGATAGGCCAATTGTGTTTCCGTCAGACTTTTTTCCCTGGCATAAGTAAATAAACGGTCAAGTACGCCAACGATATGCTGGAGGTGAAAACCAACTGAGGCCATGCCGTGGACGGAAGTCCATAATAAGGCGGAAGGAAAATTTTGCAAAGCCTGCTGCAACTCATCACCGGCCTGAAGCAGGGCATGAGCAGCAGGTTGGAAGAGGGGTTGAATTCCTTCAACCGGACCTCTTTGCCACCATTCCGGTGCTGGTATTATTGCGTCCGACATTGTTCTGTTTTTTCAGATCTGTCAGCGGAGTTTAACCCGCAAAAGATACATATCTGCAGTAATGTAAAGGGTTTTCTCATCATCGGATAATGCACAGTTGGAACTGGCTACCGGCAATTTGATTCGTCCCAGTGGTTTACCTACTTTGTTGAAAAACCAGATGCCCCCAGGTCCGGTGGCTATCAGATTTCCGGCTTTGTCAATTTTAAAACCATCCGGGCCGCCTGGAGTAGTTTTAGCATAGGAACTGGCATCAAAAAAGATACGCGCGTTGGTCAGGCTATCGGAATTACCCAGGTCATATGCATACCAGACTGCTTTTTCTGATTCTGAATTCGCCACGATCAGCGTCTTGCCGTCTGGCATTAAACCAATCCCGTTAGGCCGGCTGATGCTATCAACCAGTAACTCTACAACTCCGGTTGTGCGTACCCGATAGACACCCTGGTAAGGTGCCGCCTTACTGCTGTCATCAATGTATTTTTCAAGTCCGTAGGGAGGATCAGTGAAATAGATATCACCTCCAGGATGCAGTACGGCGTCATTGGGACTATCAAATTTTTTTCCCTGGTACTCGCCGGCAATGGTAGTAAACCTGGGTGCGGGCTGATTGAGCGGAGCATCCATCCGGGCAATCCGGCGATCTCCGTGCTGGCACAACACCAGCTTTCCGGATTGATCCAGCAAAAGACCGTTTGATCCCATTTCTCCGCCCCTTGGTTGGGCACCTGTATAGCCGGCAGGTTTCAGATAGAGTTCCTTGCCACCCTTTTCGGTCCATTTGAAAACTGCGTTATTGGGTATATCTGAAAACAGCAGCATCTGTTCGGATGCAACCCAGAGAGGACCTTCGCTCCATTCAAACCCCTCTGCAACGATCTCTGCTTTTGCATCTGCGTTGACGAGTTCCCGAAATGCAGGATCCAGTTCTTCAATAGTGCCGATCTGTTCGTAGGCTTTCGGTCCCGCGCAGGCAAATAATAGCAGGATGCCAGAAACTGCTAGTGTTTGCAGGCATATTTTTCGGTATCTTAAATTGATAAAGAGTGGCATGGCATTCGTGTTTGATAGCCTGAAAATACAACTTCTAAAAAGCCTGCTGATGCAACGTCGAAAATTTCTCAAGCTTTCTTCAACTGGTTTGCTGATACCGGCACTACCTGGATTTGTTTCTCTCACCCACTATGCAAAGTATAAAACAGCGCTGATCGGCTGTGGCTGGTGGGGTATGAATATCCTTCGGGAAGCAATAGCGGCAGGATCTTCCAAAGTAGTGGCTATTGCTGATGTGGATGGAAGGCACCTGAAAGCTGCCAGTCAGGAAATCAACAAACTGAATGGTGATCAACCTAAACTGTATAAAGATTACCGTGAATTATTACAGAAGGAGAAACCTGAAATTGTAATTGTGGCTACACCGGATCACTGGCATCCGCTGATTTGTATTGCGGCGCTTGAAGGCGGCGCACATGTGTATGTTGAAAAACCAATTGGACATACCATCAATGAAGGGAAAGCGATGGTGAGAGCCGCCAGGGCAACCCAACAGGTAGTTCAGGTAGGCACACACCGACGGGTATCTCCGCATAACAAATCCGGAATTGAGTTTCTGCGCTCCGGAAAAGCAGGCAAGATTGGTATGGTGAGAGCCTTTGTACATTATGGAGGAGGACCCGGAGAAATAGTACCGGATACAGCACCACCGGCAGAACTCGACTGGGATTTCTGGTGCGGACCCGCTCCTTACCGACCCTATAATTCGGTTATCCATCCGCGTGGGTTCCGTCAGTTTATGGACTATGCAAACGGACAGCTTGGAGATTGGGGCATTCACTGGATGGATCAGATCCTATGGTGGACAGAAGAAAAAGGACCGCGAAAAATCTATTCCTCCGCATCCAGGCAAATCAGAAGGGATAATACGGATGCTCCGGATACACAGGTTGTCAACTATGAGTTTGAATCATTCCAGGCAGTTTGGGAACACCGGTTATATGCTGCCAATGAAGCCGAAAAATCCAATGTAGGCTGTTATTTTTATGGCACGGAAGGCACATTTCATATGGGATGGCTCGATGGCTGGACGTTTTATCCGGCCAATAAAAACAAACCGGTTCTTCATGAGAATCCGACATTACATACAACAGATAATCACAATGTAAAAGAGTTGTGGGCAGATTTTATTGCGGCTATTGAAAACAAACGGCGACCTGTATGCGATATTGAGATTGCCCATAGGTCAACCAATATGAGTTTACTGGGGGTTCTCTCTGCTAAAGCCGGCCGCAGTATTGAATGGAATACTGAAACCGAACAGATTCTGAAAGATCCGGAAGCGGCTAAATTACTGGAGCGGCCCTATCGCAATCCCTGGATTTATCCCGTTTAAATCAATTCATTTCTGCCATTCCAGAACCAGTGATTCGAGACCGGCTACGGAAACGGGAATGCTCCCTGTTCCGTTACTAACGGTCAGGGGTAGCTGATTTTTTCCAAACAGCACCTGCTTCAGGGTATAGCTGCCATCTTTCAGCGACCATTGTTGAAGCAGATCGGCAGGGATTTCCAGCTTTCCTGAATAAGTCTGGTTGGAAAAATTACTTAGCACGATCAGTTTGTTGGCTGCATCCCATCGGGTAAACGCGAATAGTTTATCATGGTATCCGGGATTGTGTTGCCGGTTATAAAACTGGATGGAGTTATAGTTCCCTTTCAGTACAGGCTGACTGATTGTAAACCGGAGCAGATCGCGGTAAAAATTCCGAAGGTTTTTTTCTTCAGTAGAAGACTGGCCTCCATTGAATTTACCGCTATTCATCCAGCGCTGGTGGGATGGAACACCCACATAGT
>CAZJNY010000002.1:29397-47288 GCA_964547405.1 uncultured Flavihumibacter sp.
CCATTGAATTTACCGCTATTCATCCAGCGCTGGTGGGATGGAACACCCACATAGTCAAATATGCTGGTACGGCCAGGTTGACCAAAGCCACCGGTTTCTGCGCCGGGTTCTCCCAGTTCCTGTCCGAAATAAATAAGTGTCGGCGATGTGGAAATCAGGGCGGATACTACCATTGCCGGTTTTGCTTTTTCAGGGTTGCCGGCAAAGGCGGCACTGGCAATGCGGTGTTCATCGTGGTTCTCGAGAAAATGCAACATATGGTGTTCGATATCAGCCATGCCTTTTTGAATGGCTGTGAGGTTATCTGCACTACCATGGCCCTGGATAATATGTTTGAGCGTATCGTAAAACTCAACTTTGTCATAGAGATAATCCATCTTTCCAAGTTGAATATAGGGGCGGTATAGCGATGGATTATAAACCTCTGCCAAAAGCAGCGCAGCCGGAAACCTTGTTTTGATTGAAGCGTTCATATAACTCCAGAATTCCACCGGCACCATTTCTGCCATATCAAAACGAAAGCCATCTACTCCCAGATCAAGCCAGTAAAAAGCAATGTCCCGGAATTTTTTCCAGGAAGAAGGAATCGTTTTTTGTTGCCAGAACTGAAAATGATCGTCAATGCCAAGCTTGGCATAGGAGGCAGGAAGGGTATCAAAATCTTTGGTGCCATCCGGACGAATACCATAGTTGATTTTGACGGTTTCATACCAGTCGTCCTGTTTGGGCTGGGCAAGTCGGCTGCCGTTTCCGGTCCATTTGGCAGGCAGTTCATGAAATTTGCCATCACTCAGCGGATGAGGACTTCCGCCTAATGGTTTATATCCATCGGCAATGGGTACCCGAAAGCTATCTCCTGGCAGGTAATAAAAATTATTATCGCGATGATATTCCAGTGATCGGTTATCTGCTGCCCCAAAATCCTGCACACTGTCAGGTTTGGAGATGGAAATATAATGCCTGGCTACATGATTGGGGACGATATCAATAATAAGTTTGAGTTCGTTGTCGTGTGTTCTTTTGATCAGGTCTTTGAATTCCTGAAGCCGTTTGGAAGGGTCTGTGGCCAGGTCGGGGTTGACATTGTAGTAGTCTTTAACCGCATAGGGGGAACCGGCTCTGCCTTTTACGACATCCGGATCGTCGTTGGAAATGTTGAAGGCAGAATAATCGCGGATGATTGCATGATGAGGTACACCGGTATACCAGATATGTGTTACCCCGAGATCGCGGATGGATTGCAGAGCAGTGTCTGTAAAGTCGCTGAATTTCCCAACCCCATTCTCTTCGATGGTGCCCCAGGGCTTATTGGTAGTATTGGTATTGCCAAACAGGCGGGTGAATACCTGGTAGATAACGATTTTTCCCTGGTTTCCGTTTGATGCTGCAGGTGCCTGTTTAGAACTTTTTGAAGTACAGGCCGAGAGCAAAAAAAAGAGTGTTAGTATCGATAAATACCGCTTCATTTTTTCAGCAATTTGTTGTGAAGGATTTTTTCCAGTACGGCATCTTTCATGGATCTTGAGATGGATACTTCCAGGTGTTGCAACTGAATCAGATTGCCGGCAATGCCGGAAATTTTATGCAGATTAACGATGCTTGATTTATGTACCTGAATAAACTGCTCAGGAACCTGTTCAAGCAACTGTTTCATGGTCATGTGCACGATGTGTTTTTGGGCTGCCGTATGAATACAAATATAATTTTCCATGCCTTCCAGCAGCAGAATATCATTCCAGAGAAGTTTCAGGTATCTGCCCTCTGATTTGATAAAGAAATCTTCTTTATCCGGGATAGTCGATTTTGATTCAAAATAGTCCAGGGCTTTGTTGGCAGCTTTTAAAAACCGCTCAAAAGAAATTGGTTTTAGTAAATAATCCAGCACATTCAATTCATATCCCTTGATTGCATAGTGTTCATAAGCGGTAGTAAAAATAATCTTTGAGGTAAGGTTTCGTGATTGCAGGAACTCAATTCCGCTGATATAGGGCATTTCGATATCCAGGAAGATCAAATCAACAGGTTCGGTATGAAGTTGATTGGTAAGCGAAACAGCATCCTCGCATTCACCTGCCAGGGTTAGGAAATCAATTTTTTCAATGTAGTTCCTGAGACCAGCCCGCGCAATTGGCTCATCATCTGTTATGAGGCAGGTGATTTTCATAATTGAATACTAAGTTCTGCGAGGTACATAGTGTCGGTTTTCTGAAACTGGTACCGGTGTTTATCCGGATAGAGTAAATGTAACCGTTTTTGAAGATTTGTCAAGCCGATGCCGCCCTTATTATGCTGCTTTGCAATTGGGGGAATGGAATTGGATACCTGGCAGTTTAACAGCCCGTTCTCCAGGGTAATTGAAATGCTGATAAAATAGGATCCGCCAACATATTTGAAGGCATTTTCAACCAGGGGTAATACTAACAGGGGATAGATAGTAGCATCGGCAGGGGAGGATGGCCATTGAAGTACCAGTTCTAACTCTCTGTTGACCCGTAACTGTTGTAAGTCGATAAAATTTTTCAGATGTTCAATTTCCCGCTCCAGAGGTACTTTGGCATCCTGGTCGTATAGTTGATAGCGAAGCAGGTCGGATAATTTTTCCAGAGTGAAACGGGCATTGTTATTCTTTTCATCAATCTGGAAATAAAGGGTATTCAGTGCGTTGAATAAAAAATGCGGATGAAACTGTGCTTTCAGAAATTGTAATTCATTTTCCAGTTTGTCTTTACTGATTCTTTCGAGTTGTATGGCCTGTTCATGGGTTGTTTGAATATATTGCTGAGCCTGTTTGACACTGAAATAAAACAGCCAGAAGCTTACGGGTGTAAAACTGAGAATAATAACATCATACCATTGTAAACCGTCATCGGTCCATTGGGCAAGCGGGAAAATGAAACAGATAACGACAATTTCCAGGTATAGGGCCAGGGATAAAAAATGGGTTAGCGATGCAGAGGGGGCTGTTTGATGTTTTGATTCGGCTGACAGTTGCTGCAAAAAACAGGTAGTGACAAATTCGAATATAAAACTGATTATGAGGCATCCCATAACTTCGGCTGCATTCGTTTCGATCGGACGTAACCAGATCCGGGTTTCTGATATAACGTCGTTGAGTAGCCGAACTACGCCGTAGGTCAGTATGCCGTATAAAACGATGAACAGGATTCGCCGGGGCGGCCAACCCTGACGGGCAACTTTTTTAACTGTCTCGGGTTGAATAATCAACATACGGTGTCAGGTTGATTTTTTTGAATTGGATTTCATACCAAAAAGCAAACCCACTGCAGGGAAAGGTCGGATAAACAAATGAAAAACCAACAGGCAGATAAAAAGAGTAGCCACTGTAAGAAAGACCCATTTTAAAAATACCGTATCCGGTGTCTGGACTACATAATAAGCGAGTATGACAATTACTGTCTGGTGCAGAATATAGAACGGATAAATCAGCTGGTTGACATAAGGTAACCAGGAGTGCGTTTGATTCAGGTATTTTTTTCCATAACCCACAAGGGCAAATACCCATAACCAGGTATGAATTGGTTGGCGTGCAAGATAGAGCCAGGTGAACCAGGAACTGGTATCGTGGTTGCCATCAAACCAGTTATACCCATTCCAGCGAAGGCTGTTGATCAATACCAACAACAAAAAAGCAAGGCCAAGGGAAAGCCGGCGGTTACGTTCCAGACTATCCATCAGAGAAGGTACCGCCATACAAAGGAAGCCTGTCAAAACAAACAGCAACCAGTATATAAAATAAATGGGATCATCAATAAGGGCATTGGTTGACGGGTATTTTAAAATGCCGGCTGTATAAATCAGTACAGAGGGAACCATTAGCAGGTATATGCGGCTGCCTTTTGAAATACGTTCCAGCCCTTTTTTGAATCCATTGGCCTTGCTGGTTTTACACCAGGTAAAAAAAGGGGCAAAAAGAATATCGTACAAAAACAGATAGGCAATAAACCAAAGATGGTGCCAACTGACGTTTCCTTCAGGATAGGAACCAGAGGAGAATAGCTGGCTGTAAAAATCAAAAAAACTTCCGGTATATCCCTGGTGTTTTCGTTCCATATACACTTGTGGTGGGATAATAATCAGCATGCCTGCAACCAGGGGAAGAAACAATCGTTTCAGTCGCAGCAGCATAAAGGATCCGGTACTTCTTTTTTTTACCATATACCAGGTAACTGCGCCGGAAAGAAAAAAGAGGAGTGGCATTCTGAACCTGCTCAGGAAAAAATTAAATTCTTCCAGCATGTTGCTTTTTTCCACATTATTGATATGCCAAGGATCATCGGGAATAAAGGGTCTGGCACTATGGTACAATAAAACACCCAGGATGGCGAACAGGCGAAGCCAGTCGATATATGCAAGCCGGGCAGCAGGTTGGTTCATTCGAATAAATTTTCACAAACCTAGCAGTTCCGGGATGCGAAGAGGGGGCTCTTTGACAAGCTGTTGAATTTCTTTGACAAAGAACAAGGGAGGGGCTAAAAACGCAGGTTGCAGTAATACCCGCGTGTGCTGTCGGTGGATAGAAAAAGCAGTTCTTCCGATTTGGCTTTGGGATCGGTGAACTTGAAAGCAAGGACCGAATCGCCCAGTGCAGCCGGTACAAACCAGGAGGGTTTTCCTTCGAGAGAAGGTTCTGTAAACTGAATGGCTTCCCTGTTTAACAGCGTAGATTGATAGGGGTGTTGGGCTATAATTCTGGCAGCTTCCTGCGGGCAGGTGGTAAATTCGAGCCATATGCAGCAATCGACCAATGGGATTACCCGGTCTTTGGCATTCAGAACCTGTAAACAGGATTGGTTGCTATTGCCAAACTGGGCCGTATACATTGTTTCAGGCGATCTTGGTTCAATGGCTTTATCTACCTGACTGGCAATTTTATGATAGGTGCGGGTAAGGATATGATAGATGCTGATACTGCCTGTTATAAAACTTAATCCCAGTGGCACCAGGGATAATAAAACCAGTGATTTATTCTTTTTATAGATGCTGATCACCAGCAATAGAATAAATCCGGCAAAGAGTCCGGCGGTAAGAATAATCCAGGTCCACATGTGGTTATTTTGTTTGATGTCAATGAATAAATTGCGTTCAGACCATTATAATTTTACGGGTGCTGAACTGGCCGCTGAACGGTAAATGCTTTCCACAATCCGGATATCCCGCATCCCTTCTTCTCCCGGAACAGCCATTGGCTTATTGTTGAGCAGCGCCAATGCATCTGCATCCATTTGAATGGTTTGCTGCATGGGTATGGAATAGGGGTGTTGAATTTTCCCCAGCGGACTGGTAACAAGCTGCCCGTTGTACGCTGAATAGGGGCTTACGTTGATAATTCCCTTGTCGCAACGGATATCAAGGAAGTTGATATTTTCTCCAAAACTTGTTTTGATGTCAGCAATAATGCCTCCCGGAAATTCCAGTTTGGCCACTGCTGTTTCATCCAATCCGTTTTTATAGATCTCCGGCCTGGTGGTGGAGGTTTGTGCACTTAACACCCGTATTGGTTCACTGCCAGTTCCCAATCTTGCGCCCTGTATGGAATAAACGCCCATATCATACATAACACCTCCTCCCATTTCTTTTTTCTGTTTCCAGTGATCCGTGCGGTTATCGCGATAGCCGGCTGCGCAGTTGACGGATTGAACCTTACCCAGTGCCTTATCGCTGATCAGTTTGCGCCAGGCCCTGGTGGTGGGTTCATGCTGTAGCCGGTAACCTATGGCAAGTTGTTTTTTATTTGACCTGCAGGCAGTAATCATTTCCTGACACTCCTGTGCTGTCATCGCCATTGGTTTTTCACACCAGACATGTTTACCCGCATTCGCTGCGCGAATGGTATATTCCTTATGCATGGAAGGTGGTAATACCACATATACCACATCGATATCGGGATTGTTGGCAATCTGATCAAAATTGCCATAGTCATAAATATTCTTATCAGGTATATTGTATTTCTTCTGCCAGGCGCTTGCTTTAGCAGGCGTACCTGTAACAATGCCGGCCAGATAACAATGCTGCGTCTGCTGTAGGGCAGGAGCCAGAAGGTCTGTACTGTAATACCCGAGTCCGACCAACGCAACGCCTAACCGTTCTTTCTTTTTACCAGTTACGGCAAGCAAACTATTGGGTGAAAAAAGCAGGAGCCCACTGCCAGTAACCAGAGTTTTGATTGCATTTCTGCGCGTTGTGGAGTTCATGGTATTATATTTATGCAACCAAGCTACAAAACATGTCTGATTATTCAACCAGTAACCGTAGGGGATTTCTAACCAATTTAGCCCGCCTCGGTGCACTCAGTGCCATAAGTATTTCTCCTTTTAATGGATTTGCAGGTCCCGTTCAGAAAAGGACCGCTGCAATACTTGTTGGGCCTTATCTGCAGGCGCTGAGTCCAACGGGAATGAGTATCCGATGGATCACCAGTCAGCCCTGTTATGGCTGGGTCGAATATGGTGAAACGGAGTCATTAGGAAAAAAAGCACATGCAGTAACAGATGGATTGGTGAATGCAAATACCAGGGTCCACGAAATTCAGCTGACCGGACTGCTACCTGGCAAACAATACTATTACAGAATCGCTTCAAAAGAAATACTGGATTTTCAGCCCTATAAACTGATCTACGGAGAAACCACTCACAGTGCCGTACATACGCTGCAAACGGTAGACCCGATGGCGTCCCGGATAAACTGGCTGGTGCTCAATGATATTCACGACCGGCCGGCATCCTTTGGTGAACTGCTGAAACAGAACGGCAGCGATCCGTATGAGTATGTTTTTTTAAATGGCGATATGTTCGATTATCAGACAGGCGAACAGCAACTGATTGATCATCTGCTGACTCCCTGCACAGAACTGTTTGCCACAAGAAAGCCATTTATGTTTGTGCGGGGCAATCATGAAACAAGAGGGAATTATGCCCGTCAGATAAAAGATTATTTTACCAATCCGGGCGGACAGTATTTCAGTTTTAAAGCCGGTCCCGTATTTACGCTAGCGCTGGATACGGGTGAAGACAAACCCGATGATGATCCGGTATATGCCGGCATCACAGATTTTGATCACTATCGCGAGACGCAGGCTGTCTGGTTGCAGCAGCAATTAGAAACCAGAGAAGCAAGAAAGGCCAGGTACCGGGTTGTGATGATGCATATACCTCCATTTTATTCCGGCGACTGGCATGGAACCATGCATTGCCGGAAACTGTTTTCGCCAATCTTTGACCGGTACAAAGTTGATCTGGTAATAGCCGGGCATACGCATAAGCATGGCATTCATCCCCCCGTCAAAGGATCTCATAACTATCCGATCATTATCGGTGGTGGTCCAAAAGATGGCAGGAGAACGCTTATCAAAGTTGGTGCAGATGCACAGCAGTTAGTCGTTCAAATGATAGGCGATAATGGCAGTGAATTGGGTTCCTATAAAATTCAATAAAGATTTTATATGCAGGTAGTAGTCATCGGTGCCGGAATCGGGGGACTCACAGCAGCCATCGCCCTGAAGCAGGCGGGTATTGAGGTAGCAGTAGTAGAGGCAGCACCCGAACTCCGGCCGGTTGGCGCAGGAATTGTACTGGCAACGAATGCAATGCAGGTGCTTAATCAGCTGAAACTTGCTGAAAAGATTACAGGCAGGGGAAACAGGCTGGATACGATGACCATCACTACGGCCGGATTTAAACCGCTTTCCAGGATTGAACTGGAACCGGTTTCCCGTTCATTTGGTTTTCAGAATCATGCCATTCATCGTGCTGTACTGCATGAGATACTGGTGGAGGAACTAGGAACGGAACAACTTCATCTCAATAAAAAACTGAAAGCAATAGGTAGTTCCGGTGATGGGTATGCGCTGCAGTTTGAAGATGGCAGCTTGCTCGAGGCAGGGTTTGTTATAGGAGCAGATGGGATCCATTCCATTGTGCGGAGCCAGTTGTTTCCACCAACCCAAATCCGTGAAGCGGGACAGGTATGCTGGAGGGGATTGGTAAATTATAAGCTACCTGAAAACTACAGGCATGATGCGCTTGAAGCCTGGGGAAAAGGCAAAAGGATTGGATTTACCCGATTACAGGATGATCTCGTTTACTGGTACCTGGTAGTTGATGCCCGACTTGATGAATCGGATAAATATTGTTCAGCACATACGCTTGAATTTCATCCGCTGGCAGCAGACCTCGTCAATAATACGGATCCTTCAGGTATACATAAAAGTCTAATTATGGACCTGCTGCCTTCGCCGCATTGGAGCCGTGACCGTGTATGTCTGCTGGGTGATGCAGCGCATGCCACTACGCCCAATCTCGGACAGGGAGCCTGCCAGGCGATCGAAGATGCTTATGTGCTGGGTGAACTGGCAAAAAAGTTTCCACTGGAAGAGGCGTTCGCCTTGTATCCGCGAATTCGCAGACCCAAAGCACATACCGTTGTGCGCAGAAGCTGGACATTAGGGAAGGCTGCGCATCTTTCCAATCCGATTGCAATCGGAATCCGGAATATCGTATTCAGATACCTAACGCCACCCACTGTTATGCGTAAGCAATTGCAACAATTGTTCACATTGGATACCGTATAGGTGTATATTCGATACGCAAAATCATTATGGTTATGGTAAAAGCAGGTTGCTTACTATTCAGTCTTTTATTAAGTTGTTGCAGTGTCTTACTCTATGGTCAGCCAGCTGAACAACTCGTTAAAATAATGGTGGCTCCGGATCATGCTAACTGGCAGTACCAGCCAGGAGAAAAAGTCAAATTTGGAGTACATATTTATCAATCCGGAAACCTGCTGAAAGATGTGATGATCCGCTATGAAATCGGGCCGGAAAAAATGAAACCAACGCTGCTTGATTCAACAATATTAAAAAGCGGGCAGGGGATACTGGATGCAGGAACAATGAAAAACGCCGGTTTTCTTCGCTGTGTGGTAACTGCTACTGTCAATGGGAAAACCTACAGGGGATTGGCAACAGCTGGTTTCAGTCCGGAAAAAATTATCCCGACAGTAGAAATGCCCGTTGATTTTTCCGCTTTCTGGAATAACGCTAAGGAAGAGCTGGCAAAAATTCCTTTAGATGCAAAAATGGTATTGCTGCCCGAGCGGAGCTCCGAAAAAGTAAATGTGTATCATGTTAGTCTTAGAAATATCGGTAATTCCAGGGTCTATGGAATTTTATGTGTGCCCAGGGCCCCGGGAAAATATCCAGCTCTGTTGAAAGTGCCGGGGGCGGGCATCCGGCCCTATCGGGGTGACATCGCGACAGCAGAAAAAGGAATTATCACGCTTGAAATTGGCATCCATGGAATACCCGTTAACCTGGATGAGGAAGTTTATGCGAACCTGAATACGGGGGCGTTAAATGGGTATCCGGCTATTGGGATGGATGATAAAAATCGCTTTTACTATAAACGGGTTTATCTGGGCTGTGTTCGGGCCAACGATTTCCTCATAGCGCTTCCGGAATACAATGGGACGAGTCTGGGTGTGTGTGGTGGCAGCCAGGGAGGCGCGCTTTCCATTATAACGGCTGCTCTCGACCAGCGGGTAAATTACCTTGCAGCCCTTTATCCTGCACTGAGTGATGTAACCGGATATCTGAATGGACGGGCAGGAGGATGGCCTCATTATTTCAGTGAGCAGCAAAAAGCGGTTAATCATACCCGTGAAAAGCTGGCCACCATCGGATATTATGATGTCGTGAATTTCGCCAAAAACCTGAAAGCAACCGGTTATTATGCCTGGGGGTTTAATGATGAGGTTTGTCCGCCTACTTCCATGTATGCAGCTTACAATGTCATCACTGCCCGAAAAGAACTGGAGCTTTTTCTTGAAACCGGCCACTGGACATTTCCTGAACAACGGGATCGGTTTAACGAATGGATTTCTGATAAGTTGCTGGGTAAGTAATTGATTCACTATACCCGCAGGGAGCCGCGGAAACCTCTGGCTGCATAATAGGATTCAGCACCATTGTGGTAGATGAAAACACGGTCGAAGCGCCGGTCGCCAAAGATGGCTCCTCCCAGTTTTCGCACCGGTTCAGGAGTTTTCAACCAGCTGGATGTTTTCAGATCAAATTTTCCCAGTTGTTGCAGTTGCTGGTATTCCTCTTCCGATAAGAGTTCAATGCCCATTTCTGTTGCTGCATTCACCGCACTGTCGGCTGGTTTGTTTGCTTTTCTGGATGCCAGGGCTTCTCCGTCGTAACAAAAGCTTCTCCTGCCGGCTGGCGTTTCGGTGGAGCAATCGAAGAAGATACATTCATTCGCCTTTTTATCATAGCCGACAAGGGCCGGTTCTCCTCCGGATGCTTCCATTTGATCCAGTGACCACAGTTTTTCCGGGTGCGCTTCCAGCTTGGATTGTATCGTTTCCCAATTCAGCCCCTTGTGCCAGGCACTGTTTTTTTCAAAACGGGCTTTTAATTGTGAAAGGATTTTTTTCTGATCTCCGGCTGAAAGTTTATTGTTTTTAGTTGGAAGGCTGTTCATGACTGAAAAGGTTTATTGATTGTAATATAGGTAGTAAATTGTTTCATTTCCGATGCAGTTTGAATCTATCTGGTAGTGAAGCTGCCTGTATTCCGCCCTTTGCTGATTTTATGGAGCAAACACTACCGGTATGATTGTACGTTTTTTTTTTGTTTGTTGTTTTTTCATTCAGCTCTATCAGCCCAGCAACCTGCTATGTACTTCAGTGATAGTTCAGGTACGGGCATTGCCCTCGCGAAGGATCCTGTGGTGGTGAAACATGAGGGCCGATACCTGTTATACTATTCCAGAAAAATCAAAAAAGATCAGAGCGATGGAATGCAGGGATGGGGAATTGGAATTGCTGAAAGCCAGGATCTCACGAACTGGAAAAAAGTAGGAGAGATCAATCCTGAAAAGGACTATGAGCGAAAAGGACTTTGCGACAATAATATGCCGCAGCAGATAGGCATTGCCGTTAGTAGAGATGGCATCAGCTGGAAGCGGCTTAGTGAGCTGCCATTTTTGCCCAATGGGCAGCCGGGGAGCTGGAATAGCAGTGAATCCGGACATCCCTGTATTTTCGAAGACAACGATGGCAGAACCTATCTCTTTTTTCAGGGAAATAGGGATAACGGAAAAACCTGGTATTTATCTAAAAAGGAAATCAGGTGGAATCAACAGGGGCCATTTCTGGCCGACTGACCACTTTACTGATCCAATTGAAAGGAGGTAAATATTGCGTATTCCTCCGGGCTTCCCCTAAAATGCAGACCGGGTCTCGGACTTCTGTCCCATTGCGGTAAAAATTCGGTTGATACCGGCTCACTGGTTCGCAGTTCATTCCAGTTGGCTGTTCCCTGCTTAAAATAAAACCGGCATTGATGGAGCTCGTTTATGGATAGTTTCAATTCAATTGGATTTTTGGAATCGATTGGTTGCTGGCTTATTACCCGGAACTCTTTATCTCTTGTAATCCAGATTTGAATTTGATTCCCTGTTCTGCCAATTCCCAGTGCCGACCCTGCATCGCCATAGTACGCAAGTCCCCGCAAGCCAGCACCTTCTTCCGAAACGGTTGCCTGAACAGTGAAAACAGCGGTTGAAGGTCTTATCGTGAGCACCATGCCGCTGGGGTTTTGTGGGCTAACGGTTCCGGATAAACGAAGTTGGCCTTCGGATTGCCGGATGGTTGGTGAGCTGTGTCGCCAGTCCCACTGCCAGCGAAGCGAAACAGTATTTTCCTTGAAGAATTCCTGAATATCAGTCCCGGTATTTTTGGTAGTAGTGGAGCCTGTTTGACCGGTTGCAGGAGTAAATTTCGGCCAGCCATTTTTTTCAGGCCAGTAGATGCCTGCCAGTAAACCCTGTCTACCACCGTAAACCGTGGATGTTTTATTGTAGGCATGGTACAGGTACTGATACGCTCCATTTTTATCCTGAACAAAACTACCATGTCCGGCGCATTTCCAATCGGCAACTTCCTGCAGGATCGGGTTCTTTTCATAACGTTCGTAGGGGCCGCGAAAATTCTTTGATCTGGCTACTCTTACATTGTAATCGCAGTTCAATCCGCAGCAATTTCCGGCGGAATAAAACAGGTAATAGTAGTCGTCCTTTTTAATAAAGCTTTGTCCCTCCAGGCCGATGCGTTCTTCATCTTTCAACAGGCTGAATGGTTCGCCTTCCACGCGAAGGCCATCGGCCGACAATTTCATTGCCAGGAGTTCAATGGGTCTTTTATCGAGTCCGTAGGCTTTAAAGCTTAGGAAGCGATCTCCGTCTGCTTCTGTGATAAAAGCATCTATGGCTTCTTTTCCAAAATCAACAATAACACCTTTATCAATAAAACCGCGATCCGGTTGATCAGAGACTGCCACTCCGATGCAGGAAATATTATCTGATTTTCTGCGCGCGGTATAATAGATATAATAAGTTCCGTTCATGAAATAAAATTCCGGCGCCCAGAAAGAGCCAATGGTCCAGTCGGGGGCTTTGTCAAATACATAACCCGCCTGTACCCAGTGCTGCAAATCCGGCGACCGGTAAATGGGGAAATGGGGAGCCCATTCGGAGGAAGTGCCTACTGCATAATAGAACTTACCATCTGTAATAATAGAAGGATCTGCAAAATCGCCGGGAATAGCGGGAGGCATGGTTTGCTGCGCGGATGCTATCAGACAGTTGCCAATGACAAGCGCTGATAGAAAAATGTTTTTTAGCGTCATATGGAGCAGCAATGTTACTGTTTTGACAGGTTCCTCATTTGGCGGTTTTATCCAATAGTTATTCAATTTGTATAAGGTGCTAATCCAACCTCCGAAGGGGGGGGATTAGGAAATCAGGAGCGATAAATAATATTATAATAAAAATGATATGACATTAAGATGTTCAAACATAGAATATACTCATCAAAAATTGATTTAAGTTAATATGTGAATTATTTAATATAGAAAATGTGATGGTTCACGGTGATTTAGCTGATTAGAGCAGCATTAGAATTGTGGATTAAAAATCACCAGAAACAGCTAAAAATTAAAATAAAATTAGAGAAAATGTAAACGATATGTTAAATTGATGCCCAAACCTTCCTAGAAGGAATTTTTAACCAAAACTATTGAGCTACACATGAGAAAAATTACGCTTATGGTTTTATGCCTGTTGGTTTCTGTTGGCATATCGTACGCACAACAAAAAACCTACACAGGTAAAATCCAGGGAAAAGATGGGGAACCCATCTCCAATGCAACCGTTAAAGTAAAAGGAACGAACAAAGCAGTAGCCTCCCAGGCTGATGGGCGGTTTAGCATTTCAGCTGCTCCGGGTGATTTGTTAGAGATCAGTTCCATTGGTATGGCCAACACGGAAATCCGCTTGGGCAATGAAACCGATTTAGGAACCAGAACCCTGGATCTGAGTCGCAGTGATCTCGAAGAAGTGGTAGTAACCGCCTTCGGTGTAAAAAGAGAAAAAAAGGCGCTGGGCTATGCCATACAGGAAGTAAAAGGAGAAGACCTTACCATCGCCCGGTCAGTTGATGTCAGTAACTCACTGGCAGGTAAAGTAGCCGGTGTCAAACTGATTGGTTCTCCCAGTTCAAGTTTTGACAATGCTTCGGTAATCATCCGGGGAGTAACCGGATTGGGACTGGCTTCTCCCATTTTTGTAGTGGACGGAACCATCACCGATCAGTCTGCTGTAATTATGGACAACGTTGAAACCCTGTCTGTATTAAAAGGTCCGGCAGCAACTGCACTTTACGGTAACCGCGCCCAGAATGGAGTAGTGGTTATTACCACTAAAAAAGGGACTCGCGGTAAACGTTCTTCGGTGGATGTTAATCTGGGTGTAACTTCAGAAGCACTGGCGATTATTCCACCCTATCAGAATGAATATGCTGGTGGATATGCTTCTTCTTCGAATACCCAGGGTAGTTATGATCCTCAGGGATTTACACTGTTCAAATACAATCCCGCCCGCCACGATCCTTCCTGGCAGGCATTTGATGGCCAGCGCATGATTGAATATGGTGCGGATGAAAGCTGGGGCCCAAAAATGGACGGCTCCCTGTATCGTCCGTATTACAGCTGGTATCCTGGTGAAGACTGGGGTAAACTGGTTCCCCTGACCCCACAGCCTGATAATGTGAAAAATTTTTTCCAGAAAGGAAGAAACCTGAACAATTCCATCGCTTTTTCCAGTGGTGCTGACAATTATAATTTCCGTCTCACCTATGCCAATATTGACCGCACACTGATATTGCCTGGTGCAAAAAGAGTGCAGCATCAGTTAGGTATAAATGGTTCGTATGATATTGGTCAGTACATCACACTTTCTACCGATGTTGCTTATACAACCCATAATACACAGGGCAAACCATTGGAAGGATATCGCCTGGATGGTCTGAACATCACGCAGAACTTTAACCAGTGGTTTCAACGCCAGTTGGATATGGAAAAAATGAAAAACTACCGCAATGAAGATGGTAGTCTGAATTCATGGAATATCGGAGATCCCAATGGTTCAAGCGATATTAATGTGTATGGTCGTCCGGCTTACTGGGACAACCCCTATTTTGTATTGCGCGAAAATTATGGTACGCAAAAACATAACCGACTGGTAGGGAATGTTGGCCTGAAGATTAAGTTCAACAAGCATCTGAGCCTTCAGTCTTATGCCAGAACAAGTCAGTACACCAATGAAAATGATTTCCGGATTGCAACCGGTGGTTTACAATTGGATAGTTATGAAATCACCCAGAACCAGTCGAAGGAAATGAACTATGAAAGCAATTTATTGTACAATAACCGTTTTGGTGATTTTACCGTAGATGCGATGGCGGGTGCCAACCGCCGGCAGGAATATTTCTCACAGGTATACATGGCAACTGTTGGCGGATTGAGTTCTCCCAACTATTTTGACCTGGCTGCCTCCATTTCCCGGCCAACTGTAACGCGTGGTTATGAAAAACGCCGCGTTAACAGTTTGTATGGAAGATTCACGGTAGGTTTCCGCGATTTCCTCTTCCTGGATGGAACCCTGCGGAACGATTATTCCTCTTCTCTTCCAAAAGACAACAATTCCTATCTCTATCCTTCTCTGTCGGCCAGTTTCATCTTCACAGAGCTGATGAAAGGAAGCAGGTTTAATAATGTGCTGACATTTGGTAAGATCAGAGCTTCCTATGCACAGGTGGGCAGTGATCTGCAACCGCATACCCTGGACATAGCCCTGAACAATGGTTCATTCTATGGATCCAATTCTTCAGTAGCGGTGGGCAATCAGTTCAGGAATGCACAAACCATTCGTCCGGCACTGACCAAGTCCTGGGAACTTGGAGCGGAATTTCGCTTTTTCAACCGGATAGGCTTGGATTTTGCTATTTATGAAAACAACAATACCGACCAGATATTATCCCTGGATGTATCCTCTTCGAGTGGATTTAGCACGGCGCAGGTGAATGCCGGCAATATTGTGAGCAGTGGAATTGAACTTTCTCTGAGCGGAACGGCTGTTAAAACCAGGAACTTTAGCTGGGATGTGGTGCTTAACTGGGCCACCAACAGTAATAAAGTGAAATCACTTTATGAAGATCAGAAGACCTATCTCTATGCAACAAACCGTTATGATACCCGCCTCGAACATCGGGTTGGCGGAGAGTGGGGAACCTATGTAGGAAGAAAATGGAGAACGGATGACCAGGGTCGTGTGTTGATCAATTATTCCAAAAATGCAACCACTGGTGCCGAAAGTTCAACCGGCTTACCGGAATATGATATCAACCAGGAAATTGGTCAGGTACTTCCCAAATGGACAGGTGGTATGTACAATACTTTCCGGTTCAAAAACTTTGATCTTGCTTTCTCCATTGATTTTCAGAACGGCGGATTGTTTTATTCTGAAACAAGAAACTTCAATACCGGTGCCGGTTTATCTGAAGAAACAGTTGGTGTAAATGATAAAGGATTTGACTGGCGCGAATTCCCCGGTTCCTACACATTTGCCAATGGCAATACGGGCAACGGAGGTATTCGGATCAATGGCGTATTCAATGATGGAAAAGGAACCCCTAATAACCGCTATCTGCCAGCGAGAACCTATTGGTATACAGCTCGTCAGCGGGATGCACGGGAAGTATTGCTGGATGCTTCTTACATTAAGTTAAGAGAGGTACGATTTGGCTACACGCTTCCAAAATCACTGATTTCAAAAATCGGAGCTGTTAAGTCAATCAATATTGGCGTGATGGTTCAGAATGCCTGGCTGATTTGGGCTACAACCAAAAAATATGGAGTGGATCCATCAGAACTGGAAGTGTTCTATCGGGAAGGCGGTCAGTTATCCGCTACCAGACAAATAGGTGCTAATCTTCGCGTAAGCTTTTAAGGAAAGTGAATCGCTGATTTAAAAATTATCAAGTATGAAAAAAGTATTCATAATAATTGCTTTTATTGGCTCGTTGGCGGGCTGTAAGAAATTTGACGATATAAATATTTCTCCGGTTCTGTTAACGGAAGCGAAAACCAGGGCGCTGCTGACCAATGCACTGCAAAGTATTCCAGGGCTCACCATGGGAAATGATGCTGCCGGCAGATTGGGTGCCCTCTATGTTCAGCACCTGGCAGAAGGTCCTTATCCCGGTTCTTCCTTGTACTCCGACAGAACCCTGAATTTTGCGAATTTCTACATTGGTCCGCTGTATAATCTCCAAACGATTATCAATTATAACAATGATGGCAGGCCGGAAGCTGCAAACAACGGAAGTACCAACAACCAGATTGCTGTAGCCCGGATTTTAAAGGCCTATTATTTCCTGTTAATGACCGATAAGTGGGGAGATATTCCCTACAGTGAAGCCCTCCAGGGGGATGCAAATTTTGCTGCGAAATATGACCGGCAGGAAGACATCTATGCAGATCTGTTTAAGGAATTAACAGAAGCTGTAGCTCAAATTAATGAAGGAGAGCAGCCGGTGCAGGGCGATATTCTGTTAAATGGAAATATGGCTGCCTGGAAGCGATTTGCCAATACCCAGCGAATGGTGATGGCACTTCGTTTATCGGAAGTGGATCCTGCAAAAGGAAAAACAGAATATGCTGCTGCGCTGGCCGCTGGTGTAATCAGTTCCAATGCACAGAATATAGCGTATCAGTTTGTAGCAGGTGATCCCAACAACTTCAACCCCTGGTATAACAACTATGACATCAGTTTCCGGAATGATTATGCAATCAGTAATACACTGGTGGATTATATGAAACCGAAAAATGATCCCCGGTTACCGATATACGGTGAAGTGCTGGGAGGTGAGGTAATCGGATTGCCTTACGGCAGGGTACAGGCGGTACAGATACCGGCAACCTATAGCCGAATTGGTTATTATTTCCGTTCAGAAGATTCTGAATTATCCATGTTTACTTACGCGCAGGTGCTATTCATGGAAGCAGAAGCTGCTAAAATAGGTTATACAGCAGGTGGTGATGCAGAAGCAGAATCAAAATACCTGGCTGCTATCCGGGCTTCAATGGAACAGTATGGTGTTTACAGTGCAGCTGCTTACGATGCTTATATTGCGCTGCCGGAAGTTGAATATACACCTGCAACTGCTATTGAGCGGATCATTACAGAAAAATGGGTACACAGTTATTTAAATAGCTGGGAAACCTGGAGCGACTGGAGAAGAACCGGTTATCCGGTGTTGACACCAGCCCAGGATGCCACTGATTCAAGAGGTATTCCATTGCGGATCGGTTATCCTTCTGCAGAAGCAGCATTGAACAAAACGAATTATGAAGAAGCTGTTTCCCGTTTGGATGGAGGAAAGGATGAAAACTACAGTAAGATGTGGTGGATGCCCTGATGCAATCATCAGTTGAAATTTAAAAGGTGCGCCGGTTTCGGCGCACCTTTTTT
>CAZJNY010000003.1:0-5595 GCA_964547405.1 uncultured Flavihumibacter sp.
TCAAAACGACTGTTTTTATTTTTACCAGACCAACTTCTTAGTTCATCGATCCAGATTTTCTTCAACGGCACTTCTGCTTCAGACCATTCTTTAAAACTTCCGGCAGCCAGCACTTCTATCTTTCCTTTATATTGCTGGTCTGAAATGGAAGCCTGCATCATGGTGGACGACATCGCATCGAATTCATCCTGCGCCGCCTGGTTGCCGGCATAACGGGTGGTAAAAATTCCGGTGTAGATATCCGGATATTCTTTTGCCATCCGGTCATAACTTTCTTTCGATACGGGATCTACCAATAACAATCCTTTTGTTTCAGTTGGATACTTTCCAGCAAAGGTCCTTGCAAATGCCCCTCCCCAACTCCAGCCCCCAATGATATAAGGCCCTTTTATACCGGCCTTCTTAAGCGCTTCATATAATTCTCCAGCTACCCGATCGGCTGTTCTTGGTTGTGAACAGGGAACTGATTGCCTATAACCCGGACGATCATACGTAATTACAATGGCGCGTTTTGCCAATTCCGGAACAATCATACTCCAACTGGTATGGTCGCTGCTACCCCCGGCTTCCAACACAATAACCGGAGCTTTGCTTCCTGTTTTATACAATACCATTTCATGCCCGTCCACCATCACACGAATCGTATCAGGCCGGTTTGAAAAAGCCGCAATTCTGACAGAGGCACGTCTGTAGCGACTGGAATCCAATTGTACAGACTTTTGATAATTCGCTACCGCCTGGTCATATTTTCCAGCGTTCGCCAACGCTTCCCCATAACTGTCATATACATTCGAAGAGTTGGGAAACAATTTCGTATTCAACTCAAATAACTTCAACGCGCCTGGTAAATCCTTTTCATCATTCATTCGCTCATAACCCCAACTATTGATCAATCGCTCTGTTCCTGCCAGCGCAAAACTCTTTTTTTCCGCTTCTGGAAGGGTTGCAAAATAATCAGCTGCTTCCGCAATAGAACTGCTTTCTATTTTTTTGCGAATTGCATGCGCCAATGTTGGTTTTTTGGGCTCCAAAGGAAGCCGATATACTATTGCGATTATATCCCGAAACAATAGCGCGGTATTATTGGAAGCATTATCCAGTACTGTAATAAAAATTCTCTCTTCCGGAAACCTGGCTAGCTCTGTCATAAATCCATTTATTCCACCATTGTGCCAGATCATTTTGATCACCTTGTTCGTATCCGGCGTTTGAATTTGTTCATTAAACCAGCCATAACCCGCCTTAATATTTTTTCCCATCTGCAGATAACCATCAAACATTTTTTGTTTCAGGGAGTCTGCCAGTAAACTGTTCCCATATAATGCCTGGTTCCAGATCATCAGATCCTCCACGCTTGAATACATAGAGCCTGCTGCATACGGCAGCCCCATATCCAGGTAAGACGCATGTTGATATCCGGATAATTTGCTTTCATAACCGGATGCCCTCCCCGGTATGATATACTCATGCATATCATAACCCGTTTGTTTCATGCCCAGCGGAGCCAGGATCTTTTCCTTCAATAATTGCTCATAAGTTTTACCGGTTACTTTTTCAAGTATGGCCCCCAGGATAAAATAACCTGAATTGCTGTAGGAAAATTCAGCCCCCGGCTTAAATTCCAGATCATCGCTGCAATAGATCCGGACAAAATCAGTTACCGTGTATGGCTTAACGGAGTTAGGAAAAAAGGATTCATTATCGGTATAGTTTGGAATTCCCGAACTATGCGTTAACAAGTGATGAATACTTACCTGGCTTCCGGTTTCCTTCCTGTAATTAGTTAAATCGTCGGTAATTTTTCCATTGAGATTCAATTTGCCTTCCTGAACCAATTGAAGAATCAATACTGCAGTGAATTGTTTGGTTAAGGACCCCAGCCGAAACCTGGTTTGAGTAGTGTTTGGTTGCTTCCATTCGTGGTTTGCCATCCCGACAGCATCATTGTAAACTATCGTATTCCCTTGTGCTACCAGAACCGCCCCACTGAATAGCCCGTTATCATGATAATACTTTACGAGATTGGCAATGCTATCTGATACTGATTGAGGTTTTGCTGTCTGAAAAACAAGGGTAAACAGCAGCAGAAGGAGTTGTTTCATAATATTTTAATTTAACTAAAAACCGTGAGTATTATAACAATTTATAATGTTTTAATTCCACGACGCAGTTAACTTCGTGCATATGTCAAGGATTTTGCCAGCGGGATTTGGAAACTTTACTGACGCAGAACTGGAACTGTTACAAGCTTCCCTCCTGGCCAAAGAGCAAGCCAGGGGGACTTACCTTCTACAACCCGGGCAAACCTGCCAGTCGCTGTTTTATATCAGTTCCGGATCATTCATTCAATTCAAAGAAAAGGATGAAATCGACCAGCAGATTATTGACCTCCACGTGGAGCAGGAATGGATGCTCAACCAGCAAAGTTTTGTCAGGCAACTGGCTTCCGAAACATTTATCCAGGCCTTTACGGATAGCAAAGTGTATGAATTAACCATTTCTGCCTTGCATGATCTGATCAACCGTTCCCCCGTTTTCTTTCAACTCGCACGTTTACTCGAACCAACGCCATCCCGAATAAAACTTTTTGACGATCAGTTGAGTCCGTCTGAAAAATATCAGTTTGTATTGGATAACCGGCCATCCTTGTTGCAGGCATTTCCACTTAAAATAATTGCTTCCTATCTCAAGATCACCCCTGAAACCCTCAGCCGTGTGCGTGAAAAATTATCCAAAAGCTGATGCTTCTTGATTTGAATCAAGGTACTGGCTCAGCTAGCCTCTATAGTTTTGGCTTCAAATCATTCATCATGGCTCCTGCTTTCAGAAAATTATCGGGTTATTCCTTGCTAATTGGCTCTCTATTTATGGTGCTTACGATGCTGCTTCATCCTTCCGGTGGAGATATGCAACACATCTTGAAAATTTCACGGGTTGCTATCATCTCTCACTCACTGGGAATACTAAGCACCGTTTTTAGTGCCTATGGATTTTACGGACTTGCCAGCGCTCTTTTAACGCCGGCACGACTTTCTTTTCTTGGTTTGTGTTTTGCCGGTTTCGCATTAGTAGCCGTTATGCTGGCAGCCCTTTTGAATGGTATTGTTCTTCCGCTATATGTTCTGCAACAGGCACCAGTAGCCGAAGAAAGCCTTACGCCGGTAAAGCTCGTTATTCAATATGGAGTTACCATTAATGCTGCCCTGGCCTATGTTTTCATTGCAGGCTATTCCATTGCCATGCTAATCTGGTCGTTTGGTATGATCCGCTCTGAAAAATTCCCTAACTGGCTGGGGATTTGGGGTATCTTATTAGTAGGAATTTCGGTGGTAGCTGCTCTGTTTCAGGTTAATTTTATTAGTGTAACCGGTTTTACAGTTTATGTTGCCGGGATAGTTAGCTGGATTATTTCAGCTGCGTTCATTTTAATCAGAAAACCCATTTAATAGATCTATTATGACAGATAAAGTCCTTAGCATCCGCCCCTTCCTGGGCGCCAAAGATTATGAACGCTCCCGCGAATTTTACCGCGATCTCGGCTTTGAAGAAATGGTGCTGGAAAAAAATCTCTGCGTGTATAAACTCGGCAAACTCTCCTTTTATTTACAGAATGCCTATGTGCAAGATTGGGTTGACAATACCATGGTGTTTATGGAAGTGGAAGATGTGGAAAGCTTCTACCAGGAACTCCTTAACCTGAATCTGCCTTCCAAATATCCTGAAGTTCGCCTCTTGCCCATCCGCTATAACCATTGGGGGGATACCTGTTTTCTCCACGATCCTTCCGGTATATTATGGCATATCGGAACCTTTAAGGTTACTTCTTAAACAGGGAATCCGCTACCCGTAAACTTTCCAGAATCGCATTCTTCACCTTATCTACTTTTTCCTGTTCGGTTTTGAGATAGGTAAGGCGCACTTCTGTATTGTCGCGGGCAGAGTCTACATTAAACTCTTCCATCCAGGTATTCATGCTGTACTCTGCATAATTCAGATCTTCCTGCACATCCATCAGTGCCTGTTGCAGGTTTTCCTTAGCGCCACCCGTAGTTTTATTCAAACTATCCAGGGCAGCCTGCGCCAGTTTCTGGGCTTCCTTGATCTTGCCCATTTTTGCCATCCCAACATCATGCCCCTCCATTACCAGCTTGAACAGGCTGTCTTCAGGAGTTTTCGCCACATCCGAAAAGCCATCGGTACGATGTCCTGCATGCTCATCAGCACTGTTGCAGGCTGTTAACAACAAAATACCGGCGGCCAAAAGGAGGGATGCTTTCATAATTTGTAGATTTCAATAGTGCAAATATGCAAGGTTTTAGCATTTCATCCCAGCCTAATCCTTCCATTATGAACTATTTTGCAATTTCAAATGCTTGCTATGAATAAATTGGAAAACTTTGTTACCGGCAAATGGATCACCGGCGATGGAGAGGGCCATGCCCTGTTCAATGCCGTTACCGGTGAAACCCTCGGACATGCCAGTTCAAAAGGGCTCGACTTTAAAGCGATGACGGAATATGCCCGCACTGTCGGGAATCCTGCCCTTCGCACTATGACCTTTCACGAAAGAGGCCGTATGCTCCGGGCCCTGGCGCAGCACCTCCAAAAGGAATTGCCCCGATTTTATGATATTTCTTACCAGACCGGAGCCACCAAGGCAGATAGCTGGATCGATATTGAAGGCGGGATTGGCAATCTGTTTTCATATGCCTCCCTGCGACGTAAATTTCCCAACCAGCCTTATACCATGGATGGCGAAAGCCATAACCTGAGCAAGGCCTCCACTTTTATGGGCACCCACCTGCTGGTTCCAAAAGAAGGAGTTGCCATCCATATCAATGCCTTCAATTTCCCGGTATGGGGTATGCTTGAAAAAGTAGCTGTCAATTGGCTGGCCGGTATGCCTGCTATCGTGAAACCCGCCACCGTTACCTGTTTTCTGACTGAAGCCGTGGTGCGCTCCATTGTTGATTCCGGTATCCTCCCTCCCGGCGCCCTCCAGCTGATTTGTGGCTCCGCCGGCGATCTCCTGGACCATGTGCAAAGCCAGGATGTAGTCACCTTTACGGGTTCCGCTGCTACCGGATTGAAACTTAAATCGCACCCTGCCATCCTGCGCGAAGCTGTTCCTTTTAATATGGAAGCCGATTCCTTAAACTGTATTATCCTGGGTGAGGATGTCGAACCCGGATCTCCCGACTGGGATGTCTTTATTAAAGAGGTACGCAAGGAAATGACCGTGAAAGCCGGCCAAAAATGTACTGCCATCCGCCGGGTTTTTGTACCGGAAAATAAAATGGAAGCAGTCTGGAAAGCAGTGGCTAACGCTCTCGAACAAACGACAATCGGCAATCCGAAAAACGATAAAGTGAGAATGGGTGCCCTGGCCGGACAAACACAAAAATCTGAAGTGCTGGAACAGGTGAGCAAACTGCTGGCAGGCTCTCAGCTTGTATATGGTTCGCTCGACAGCGTTCAGCTAATTGATGCCGATCCTGCCAAAGGAGCTTTTATCAGTCCGCTTTTACTGGTGAACGATAAACCCTTCCAACAGTCAGCCTCACACGAAGTGGAAGCATTCGGCCCGGTTAGTAC
>CAZJNY010000003.1:5695-46820 GCA_964547405.1 uncultured Flavihumibacter sp.
CCGGATATGATTTCCGCCATCACGCAGGTGTATCAACCAGGGGCCAGTGGCCGCCCGGACCGGATTCATCCTTTCCGGAAATACTTTGAGGAACTGCAGGTGGGGGATCAATTGATGACAGGAAAACGCACCATTACGGAGACAGATATCGTAAATTTTGCTAACTTAAGTTGGGATCATTTCTACGCCCATACCGACCATACTTCTCTTGAAGGAACCCTGTTTGAAAAACCGGTTGCCCATGGATACCTGATACTGAGTGCTGCAGCCGGACTCTTTGTAGACGGCAGTGCCAAAGGACCCGTACTCCTGAATTATGGAATCGACGAATTGCGCTTTGTGAAACCGGTGTATGCGGGATCAACCATCCAGGTACGTTTTACCTGCAAGGAAAAAATCGACCAGGAAAAGAAACTGGATACCGATTTGCCGAAAGGAATCGTTAAATGGATGGTGGAGGTAATGGACGAGACCGGCGAGCAGGTAGCCATCGCCACCATTTTAACAATGGTGCAGAAGCAATCCGATGAACCAATTAAATAAGCAAGCGTTTAAACATTATAAATAGGAATCTATGATCCATGAAGTTCAGGGCGGCCATGTACAGTCTGAAATACATAAAGGCATTGCCACCATCGAATTCTATCATCCCCAGGGAAATTCATTACCCGGGAAACTGTTGCATGAACTGGCAAAGGAAATTCACTCAGCCGGACATAATAAAGAAGTGCGGGTAATTGTTTTGCGATCCGGCGGAGAAAAAGCTTTTTGCGGAGGTGCCTCCTTTGATGAACTGATGCTGATCAGCACCCCTGAAGAAGGCCAGTCTTTCTTTAATGGATTTGCCCAGGTAATCAATGCCATGCGCAAGGCTCCGGTGCTGATCATTGGCCGGATTCATGGTAAATGTGTGGGTGGGGGTGTCGGAATGGCTGCAGCCTGTGATTATGCCATTGCCGTTGAAGGGGCAGAAGTGAAACTGAGTGAGCTGGCAGTAGGTATCGGACCCTTTGTAGTTGGACCTGCAGTGGAAAGAAAAATAGGAACTTCCGCCTTTTCTCAACTGGCAATAGATGCCGCATTATGGAGAAATGGCGATTGGGCCCGCAGGAAAGGACTCTTCGCTGAATTACATCCGAATGTAGAAAGCATGGATGAATCCATCTTCCGGCTCTCTACCACACTGGCGGCTTCTTCCCCTGATGCGATGCAGGAAATGAAAAAAATGTTCTGGAAAGGAACCGATAACTGGGACCAGCTGCTGACAGAACGTGCGGCCATCAGCGGTCGCCTGGTGCTGAGCAGTTTTACCCGCACCGCAATCGAAAAATTCAAAGCCAAGGCCGTAAAAGCCTGATCATCCCTTCACCGGTCGGGTGGCACCCGACCGGTGGCACCCGACCGGTGAAGGCTACCAGCGATCTTCTTCATTATCCGGCGGCGGTTGTTTAAACTGCTGCCGGGTTTTTATTTTCTGTAACTGACGTTCGATAATCAGGTCGGCAATGATGAATGCCGCATCCTCTCCAACTTTTTCCTGCAGCAGGAATTTTAGCTTGTTTTCACTGATATCCACGCGGTACAAGACCCGGATCAGCTCAGAAAGGTCGTGCTGAATCAGCTCATTCACCCATTCCGCCAAGGCAGTACGCATTGCTGACCAACCATTGGCAAACGGAACCAGCTCCTGAACCAGGTCCTTGCCGGTCAGTTTTTCCAGCTCCTGCTGAACCGCAATAATATCGTCTGAAGTGTTTTCCATTCAATTCACCCGACCGGTGCCACCGGTCGGGTGGCACCGGTCGGGTGAAAGTTAGAATTTTTCGATGACGCCGAGAGCGAAAAGGGCATAGTCGTATTTGACGGGGTCTGCTGGATCGAGGCGGCGAAGCCAGGCGGTCAGCTCGAGGGCTGCCTGCCAGTCGAGCGGCTCCCGTTGCAATAGTCCAAATCGACGCGCCACCCGGGCCACATGCAGATCAATCGGGATGACCAGTTGCGAGGGCGAAATTCCCTTCCAAATCCCAAAATCCACTCCCCCGTCTGCCGGACGAACCATCCAGCGCAGGTACATATTCAGCCGCTTGCAGGTGGAGCCGCGAAAAGGTGCTGCAATATGTTTGCGGGTCCGGGTAGGTACTTCAAAAGTCCCGGTAGCAACCCCCTCCCAAACCTTTCCAAAAAAATAACTATGAAATCCATTCAGGCTTCCGGTCATGTCCTTATCGCGGCTGCCCATGCCTGTTAGAAAGGCTGCTTCCATTGAATCATGCCTCGAATAATGGTGCTTCAGCACCTCCACGAAATAAAGCAGGTCAGTCGCATTGAAAGTTCTATGCTTGAAAGACAGCAATCCCTTTAAATCCTCCTCTCCATGATTGAGTACAAACTCATGCGGGCGCATATCCATCCGTTGCATCAGTTCCCGGCTCTTGGCAATTATGGTGGTTCTGTTGCCCCAGGCAAAAACTGCTGCAAACAAACCCGCTATTTCAATATCCGGCCGGGCAGTAAATAAATGAGGAATACAAACCGGATCCGCCTCTATAAACGAAGGCCGGTTGTATTCCTCTACTTTTCGATTCAGAAATTCTATCAGATTTTTTTTCACCCGATCGCTCTTGCCAGGTCTTCAATCAGGTCCTCCGCATCTTCCACACCCACACTTAACCGGATCAGCGAATCTGACAATCCATTTTTAATGCGCTCTTCCCGCGGGATAGAGGCATGGGTCATGGATGCCGGATGATTGATCAGCGATTCTACGCCACCCAGACTTTCCGCCAGGGAAAACAGATGGGTGCCGGATAATACTTTTTTCGCAGCTTCTACGGAATTGTCTTTCAGTTCAAAACTCATCATACCACCGAAACCGCGCATCTGTTTTTTCGCCACGGCATATCCCGGATGATCCTCAAAACCACACCAGTACACTTTTCCCACTTTAGGATGATTACGTAACCAATGCGCAATCTTTTCTCCGTTTTCACAATGCCGCTGCATGCGCAGGTGCAGGGTTTTGATGCCGCGGAGCACAAGAAAACAATCCATCGGTCCGGGTACCGCACCACAACTTTTCTGGATAAAATAAAGCTGATCAAAAAGGCCCTTATCGTTTACTATCAGCGCTCCCTGGATTACATCGCTATGCCCCCCAAGGTATTTGGTGGAAGAATGCATCACGATATCCGCTCCGTTATCCAGCGGATTCTGCAAATAAGGAGAGGCAAAGGTATTATCGACACAGAGCAGGGCACCCTGGCTGCGGGCAATATTAGAGATCGCTGCAATATCACCGATATTCATCAGCGGATTGGTGGGGGTTTCCAGCCAGATCAGTTTGGTAGCGGGACTCATAGCCGCTTCTACTGCATCCAGCGAACCCATATCCACATAGGTAAACTTAATACCGAATCGCTCAAATACTTTGGTAAAAAGGCGATAGGTTCCTCCATACAAATCATTACCAGTAACCACTTCATCACCGGGCGACAGGAGTTTCAAAACCGCATCCGTAGCTGCCACTCCACTTGAAAAAGCAAGCCCATACTGACCATTTTCGATTGTGGCCAATGCTTCTTCCAGTGCCTTACGTGTTGGATTTTGTGAGCGCGCATATTCATACCCCTTGTTGACTCCGGGTGCTTCCTGCACATAGGTAGAGGTCATATATACAGGGGTCATAATCGCCCCTGTTGAAGGATCCGGCTCCATGCCGGCATGAATGAACTTGGTACCAATTTTCATGGAGAATTATTTTAAGGGGCCATTAAATCAGAAAAAACTTATTGGCAAGCGCACCATTTCGGTATCCCACCCAATGAAAAGACTAACTCCTCCATTGGTTTTTTCGAAATACATACAGAAGGATTCAAGGGCATCTGTATTATGCTGAACCGGAACATCCGTACGAACCACATCTTTTTTCGGGTCGTATAAAAAGGCACCCCAGACATCATTTTCCTTGTTTAAAATGATCGTCCACTTATCCGTTGTTGGGATCGCATACATCGTGTAACGACCTTTTTTTACGCGGGTAGAACCAATTTTAGCATCACGGTACAATTCAATTTCTGTTGCCTCGTTGGCTCCCAGTCGCCAGATACTACCGTACTCCACCAATTCGCCGAATACCTTTCTTCCATTTTTCTGAGGCCGGCTATAGGTAACTCTCGCCATAAGAGGCTCTTTGGCTTTTTCCTGAATCCTTAAGATCGGAAAATTGGCGGGGTAATAACTGAAATCGAGGGGTGATTTATCAACTGGCGGAAATTTGGATTGGGCATTCAGACTTAGCTGCAAACAGCAAACGAAAGCCATTAAAATTCCTGTCGTACGCACTTGTGCTCTGTTAATCATGCAATTCTTCCTTTTCAGGGTCAAAAATACGGATGCGATCCAACAATGTTCACCGGTTTTTATGACAGGGATCAGGAATCCCCCCGTTTTCGTCTTATATTTTTGCAAAAACATTCGAATGCGACCACCTATCCATTATGTATCAGCCGAAGAAGCCCTCGCCGTTGTTCAGTCGGGCCAGCGTGTTTTTGTTCAGGGAAGCGCTCAAACCCCTTCCTATATGATGAAAAAACTGGCTGAGCAAAAGGACCGTTTGAATCATGTGGAGCTGGTAAACATTTCGGTGTATGGCGATATGGTGGTTGACAAGGCAGAATACCAGGGTCATTTTCATATCAACTCCCTGTTTGTATCAGCCAGTATCCGGGAAGCCGTACAGGCTGGCCGGGCTGATTATGTACCTGTTTTTCTTAGTGAGATTCCTGAACTGTTCAAACAGGGCATTCTTCCTATTGATGTAGCTATAGTGCATGTTTCCGTTCCGGATGAGCATGGCTACTGTTCACTGGGTGTTTCTGTTGATATTGCCCGATCCGCTGTTAATACAGCCCGTTATGTAATTGCCCAGGTGAACCCCAATGTACCCCGGACACATGGAGATGGCATGATTCATGTCAACCGGTTTCATGCCATGGTATACCAGGAAGCAGCCTTGCATGAAGCCAGATTCGGAGAAAAATCAGGTGAAGCAGAAAATAAAATCGGGGCGTATATAGCAGGCATGATAGAAGACAGGAGCACCCTGCAGATGGGCATCGGAGCTATACCGGATGCCGTATTACGTTGCCTGGGCAATCACAAAGACCTCGGGGTACACACAGAAATGTTCAGTGATGGTATCATTGATCTCGTAGAAAACGATGTTATTAATAACAAATACAAAGCCATCCATCCGAATAAATCAGTAGTTGGATTTGCATTGGGGACAAAGCGTTTATACGACTACGTGAATGATAATCCCGCTTTTGCATTTCTGGATATTGATTATGTAAACGAAAGCTCGGTTATCCGGCGCAATCCTAAAATGGTGGCGATCAACAGTGCGGTGGAAATCGATTTAACCGGACAGGTTTGTGCAGACAGCATTGGAACCTTTCAATATTCAGGTATCGGCGGACAAATGGACTTTATGAGAGGCGCGGCTTTGAGTCCGGGTGGCAAACCTATTATTGCCCTGCCTGCTCGAACAGCCAAAGGGATTTCCAGAATTGTTCCTTTTTTAAAAACAGGGGCAGGAGTAGTTACCACCCGCGGACATATCCATTATGTGGTAACTGAATATGGGATTGCTTATTTATATGGAAAAAATCTGCGCCAGCGGGCGAAAGCCCTGATTGATATTGCGCATCCGGATGACCGGGAAGGGTTGGAAAAAGCCGCGCATGAACGCTTTAAGATATTTCCGGTCGAGTAAGCTGACGGCGGTATTCATCTCCCACAAAAAGCAGCAGCTCCGGAAAAAATCGTTGAAAACAGGCTTGTAACAGATCATACTCAGCTTCGAACGCAGCAAAAGCGGGTTGATAGGCATCAAGGTATTTGGCTCTTCGAACCAGGCCTTCCATGCTTCTTTCAATACCCCATCTTTCTTTATAATTGAGTAACCAGTTCTGTTCTTTCATGTAAGGAAACATACGGCTGAACTGATCAGGGAAATGAACCGTTTGTCCTTCGAGATTACCGTACACCCACTGACTGAAATCATGCAGACTGTTTCCCGGAAAAACCAGCTCATCAGTTGCGAGGAAATGATCATACACAACGTCTACAAAAGCTCCCGAATACAATCCAACAGCCGGTTTAAAAACTTTCTTAGCCATTGTATTAACCGGATGTTCATCGGTAAACTTATCAATTGCCCGATGCAATTCAATGCCTCTCAGTACAGCTGGAGGATAATCGAATTTCTTTTTCCCCTTTACAAAATCGCTGATCAGGTTGCCAACTAACAACTCGGGCTGACGAAAAGAAAGATAGGCGTGTGCTAAAAAGTTCATTTTTAAATATAGGCTGTTTCCACTTCTCTAATTTAACCATGGATTAACCGCGATTTACTTTTTATTTAACAAATTTTATCAACTGGCCGTCCAGCCTGCGTTTCAGCCGATTTTTAGGCACCTGCAAAAGCTAATCTTTTCAGGTACTTATCAAATATTTACTTTAAGCAACCACCAGTCACTATTTGCTTGACACGGGTCTGTAACCTTTCTACTTTTACATCGTCAAACTATTCAAACAGACATTAATCATTAAACCTTCTAAATTTTATTGTATGAAAAAGTTCATCTTAATCGCCGCTACTGCTTTTGTTAGCCTGGCCAGTTTCGCAAACGTTGATCCTATTACAGGAAAAGTTCTTGAGTCTTTCCGCACTGAATTTGCTTCAGCAAAAAATGTACAGTGGAAATCACTGGATGATGCCGGATTGTTCCAGGCAACCTTCTCTTATAAAAACACTGAACTGAGTGCATTCTATGATGCTGAAGGATCTCTGGTAGCAACCGCCCGTTACATTGATAAAAACAATCTTCCGATCATGGTAACTAAAGCGATCCAGGAAAAATATCCTGAGCATACTATGAAGAATGTAATCGAGCACATCGCAAATGGCAGCACTACTTATCATGTAACCTTACACGGTGTAAAGTCAAGCATGATTGTATCCGCTTCACCTGCAGGAAATCTCAGTGTATTCAAAAAAATTAAACACAAACTGTAACCTTTAATGACGTTCTGCGTCAAATAAGCATCACAAATAATTTAAACCTTAAGCAATGAAAAAGTTCATGACTACTCTGCTAGTAGTAACACTCACCATCACCAGCCTTTTCGCAAACAACAGTAAGAATCGCAACAACGTTGACGAGCGCGTTGAAAAAAGCTTCAAAAAAGAATTTGCGTCTGCCCAGCAGGAAAGCTGGAGCCGCGTTAACAACCTGAACAAAGTTCAGTTTACCATGAATGGTCAGGTATTATTTGCCTACCTGGATGACGAGGGAACACTCGTTGGTGTATACCGCAACATCCTCTCTACGCAGCTTCCGATTTCCCTTATGACAGGATTAAAAGAGGAGTACTCCAACTATTGGATCTCTACTCTTTTCGAAGTTGCCAATGACGGAATTACAACTTATTATATTACCCTGGACAATGCAGATCAGCAACTGGTTTTGAAAAGTGAAAACAGTTCCAGCTGGACCGTATTCTCCAAAACAAGAAAGTAAACAGGACAGTTTTTCTCTGAGGTTTTGTTGGAAAGTC
This sequence comes from uncultured Flavihumibacter sp., assembly GCA_964547405.1. Lineage (GTDB taxonomy): Bacteria > Bacteroidota > Bacteroidia > Chitinophagales > Chitinophagaceae > Flavihumibacter. The sequence goes on from CAZJNY010000003.1 coordinate 13,316, forward strand.
AGCCCCACCCCGTAAGGTGGGGTTTTTTATTTTACCTTTGGTCTCGATTAAATCAAGAAAACATGAGTAAAGGTCCCGTTTCTCAATTCATCCAGCATCATTACCGGCACTTTAACGCTGCTGCCCTGGTGGATGCCGCAAAAGGTTACGAACAGCATTTGCTGGATGGAGGAAAAATGATGATAACCCTGGCGGGGGCGATGAGTACCGCAGAACTGGGTGTTTCACTGGCTGAAATGATCCGCCAGGACAAAGTGCAGATCATTTCCTGCACCGGTGCCAACCTGGAAGAAGATATCATGAACCTGGTTGCCCACAGTCATTATAGAAGAATTCCCAATTACCGGGATCTGACGCCGCAACAGGAATGGGATTTACTGGAGCAGGGATTGAACCGTGTTACAGATACCTGTATCCCGGAGGAAGAAGCATTCCGGAAAATTCAGCACCATATTGCCAAACTCTGGAAAGACGCTGACGCTGCCGGTGAACGCTATTTTCCACATGAATACATGTACAAACTGCTGAACAGCGGTGTGATGAAGGATGATTATGAGATTGATACAAAGGATAGCTGGATGATTGCAGCCGCAGAGAAAAATCTCCCCATCATTGTAGGTGGCTGGGAAGATTCCACCATGGGTAACATTTTTGCCTCCTATGTTATCAAGAATGAAATGAAGGCAACCACCATGAAGAGCGGGATTGAATACATGGTCTGGCTGGCCGACTGGTACTGTCATAATTCCGGGGGGAAGGGCGTAGGCTTCTTCCAGCTGGGAGGTGGTATTGCAGGCGATTTCCCGATCTGCGTAGTGCCGATGATGTACCAGGATCTGGAATGGCATGATGTTCCTTTCTGGAGTTATTTCTGCCAGGTGAGTGATTCCACTACCTCATACGGATCTTACTCCGGCGCTGTTCCAAACGAAAAAATCACCTGGGGCAAACTGGGAATTGACACCCCGAAATACATCGTTGAAAGTGATGCTACGATTGTGGCGCCGCTGATATTTGCGTATATTCTAGGAATGTGAGACGTGAGATGTGAGACGAAGAACCCCCCTTCTCACATCTCACGTCAGACGTTTCACATATAAAAGCCGCTCGCAATTGCGAGCGGCTTTTTTTAATTCTTTCTGTCTCTCCTGTCTTCCCGGCGATCCCGGCGGTTTTCTTTGCGATCCCGAACATCTTCCTTTCGGTCTCTCACATCTTCGCGGCGGTCGCGGACATCTTCCCGCTTATCACGGCGATCTTCCAGTTTATCAAGGGCCCCTCCATCGTGACGGGCATCTCTGACATCTTCCCGCTTATCGCGTACATCTTCTTTTTTGTCGCGGCGGTCCTCCCGGCGATCCCGGCGATTTTCTTTGCGATCTGCTACATCTTCTTTCCGATCTGCTACATCTTCTGCGCGATCCAGTTTTTTACGGGTCGATTGCGCCTCCGCATCATTGGAAATACCGGCAAACAGGGCTACCGCAGTAGCTAATACAATAGTTTTTAAGGTGGTTTTGGTGTTCATGGCGAATGTTTTCTTAGGTGGTTATTATCGTATTTACGTATATATTGACCGCCTATTGTTCACCAGGTTTAAAATCCACCAAAAAAATTTTATCGGGTCATGGTTGGAATCTCCAGATCCCGTTTCATCATCTGCTCCCGATTGGCCATTTCCCAGGCAGTATAAAATACCAACTGTGCCCTTTTCTTCAGGAGGGTATAGTTGATTTTGTCGGGGGTATCCGTTGGTTTGTGATAATCCGCCTGCAACATGCCATCGTAATAGAAAATTACCGGTACACCTTTACGGGCAAAATTGTAATGGTCGCTGCGGAAATAAATCCGGTTCCGGTCATTGGGGTCATTGAATTTATAATCCAGTACCATCTTCGAATACTTCTTGTTGGCTCCTTCACTCAGGGACTTCAGTTCAGTGCTGAGCTTGTCGTCGCCCACTACATACACATAATTCAGGGTGTCAGCAGTTTTTCGCTCGGTATCTACCCGGCCGATCATATCAATATTCAGATTAGCGGTAGTTTTTTCCAAAGGCACGGCGGGATGATCGCCGTACCAGGCAGAACCCCAAAGTCCTTTTTCTTCCCCGCTAACCGCCATGAACATAATATTTCTGCGCGGACCATGACCGGCAGCCTTGGCTTTCGCGAAGGCTTCCGCCATTTCTACAACGCCTACTGTTCCAGAACCATCGTCATCTGCGCCATAATAGATAACATTCCCTCTTTTTCCGAGGTGATCATAATGCGCGGTTACCACCAGCCATTCGTCTTTTTTATCGCTGCCTTCCACATATCCCAGCACATTAGTGCTTTCCAGGAATTGTACCTGCTTGCTTAGCTGCAGCATCAGGTTGGCCTTGTACAATTTTGCAGGAGATGCAGCATTTTTTGCACTGCCTGAAATCGCCGACCAGTCTGCACCAATGAGTTGCTCCGCTGCCTTGGTTGAAATATTGTACAACGCAGCATTTTGCTCAGGGGCATACAGGTTCACATACATATTGGACGGAGAAGCCCCCACTTTACGGGGGAAATCATTGGAAACGATCAACACCGCGGCAGCGCCTTTTTCTACTGCTTTCTGGTATTTTCCAAACGTTCCGGATGGAGCCATCATGCCTTTCTGTTCAGATTTGTAATCAGCAGGAGTGCCATCCAGGATAACCACCGCTTTGCCTTTTACATTCAGCCCGTTGTAATCATCCCGGCTGCCATCTACCAGTCCGTGACCCGCAAAAACCACTTCCGAAAAATAATAATCTCCATTCCGGGTCATCCGCGGATTGGGTTGGAAATCCTGATAGAGAGAGTAATCCTGCCCGTTTATTTTCATTTGGGAACCAATAAGGGAGTCTTTGTATACGGGAAAACTCATCTGGTAGGACCCGTTATTACCTGGTAGCAGGCCGAGTTTTTTGAATTGCTCTTCCAGGTATGCGGCTGCTTTACGTTGCCCTTCAGTAGCAGTTTCCCGGCCTTCCATTTCTGGTCCGGCAATGATGTACAAATGGGTTTTCAGGTCCTCTTCCGTTATAGTTGCCGCATATTTCTGCGGATTGGCTTTTTTCTGCGCGAAGCCGATCGCCGCGGGGAATAATCCCAGTAGTAAAAAGATTTTTCTCATTGCTTAAATCTGTTGAGGAGGCAATATAGGGAGAATGGGGGAATGGAAGAATGGAAGATGGAGGAATGGAAGAGGGGGAAGGGAAGAAAGGAGAAAAGGGAACAGGAGACGAAGGAAACGGGAGACGGGAAGCATGGAAGAGGGTGGAAAGGGAAGAGGGAGGAATGGAAGATGGAGGAAAGGAGACCGGGAGACGGGAAGCATGGAAGATGGAGGAAAGAAGACCGGGAGACGGGAAGAGGGGAAATGGGAGGAAAGGGAACAGGAAAGAAAGGAGGATGGAGGACTGGAAGAGGGGGAATGGAGCAGGGAATAAAGGGAACAGGAGACAAAGGAGATAGGAGGCCCTACGTCTCACATCTCACGTCTCACGTCTCACCCTTCTTTCACCTTTCACCATAAAAAAGTCCCGCTGGACTAGCGGGACAAACTTTTTAGAAGACACATCAACTGGTGGTTGTTTTCGAGAGGATAGGATTGGACGGTTTGCTTAAAAACAACTGGACTACGATTTTTCAATGGTTTGGATGCCGGTTTTCATTGGATACTTCAGCTTTTCAATGGATGGATTCAGTTTTCAATGGATGGATTCAGTTCGGTTCTTCATGGTTTGGGTTCGATCTTTCAATGGTTTGGATTCAGTTTCTACGGATTCAGAGCGGGGCTTTAATAGGGATTGGTTGGTTTAGGGCTTAGGGGCTATCCCCGTTTGCTGATGTAAAGATGCGAAGGGAATTTTGCTGCCGGAAATCATTTCGCCCCAGATGCAAAAACCGTCGATAAACGGATGTTTATGACGGTTTTTTGGAAAAAAGAACAACCTGCAAATCGACTAGGAGCAGGCAATTTTATTAACCCGGTTGCCATGTCGGCCACCTTCAAAGGCAGTGGTGTAAAAGGTTTCAATCATCTGGATCGCATAAGCAAGCGCTACAAATCTTGCCGGAAGGCAAATGATATTCGCATCATTGTGGCGGCGCACCAGTTTTGCGACCTCATTATCCCAGCAGAGTCCCGCTCTGACTTTCTGGTGTTTGTTCGCCGTGATCGCTACCCCATTGGCAGAACCGCAAATCAAAACCCCAAATGCCGCCTTTCCTTCCTCTACAAAGGAAGCAGTAGGGTGTGCGAAATCCGGATAGTCAACAGAGTTCGGAGTTGTTGTACCAAAATCCTTCACTGTAAAACCCTGACTTTCCAGGTAGGTTTTGATCGCTTCCTTGTATTCATATCCGGCATGATCACAACCAATCGCAACCGGTAAAGATTTATCAAAAACTGTCATATACGTTCAGTTAAATTTATCAGGTTTATCATCCATTCCTCTTTCACCCCCAGTTGCCCTATCCTCCTTCCGTTCTCCATCTTCCCTTACCCCATCTTCCTTTCTTCCCGTCTCCCGTCTCCCGTCTCCCGTTTCCTTTGTCTCCGTCTTCCATTCCCCATCTTCCATGCCCTAGCTCCATTCATCCGTCGGCTTCACCAAAAACTCATCTTTTCTGTTAACCCGGGCGGCTATGCTGATACTTATTTCATACAAAAACCACAATGGTACGGTTACAATCAGCTGACTTAACACATCCGGAGGAGTGATCACAGCCGCCAGAATCAGAATTATCACCACAGCGAATTTACGGTAGGTTCTGAGGAACTGTGCTGTAACAAGACCAATCTTTGCCAGGAAATAAACGGCAAGTGGCAGTTGAAACAAGACCCCTGCACCCACTACCAGGGAAACAATATTGTCGATATAATCCGCTACAGTAAAGGTATTCGCGATCATCGGACTCAGGGTATACGCAGCGAAAAAATTCACCGTATAAGGCGCAATCAGAAAATAACCAAATGCCACCCCGGTAAAGAATAACAGGGAAACCCAGAAAATCATACCCCCGGTCTTTTTGATCTCTTTTTCCGTCAATGCCGGACGGATGAATTTCCAGAACTCCCAGAATACATAGGGAAAGGCGATAATAAAGCCGCCTACAAAAGCAATGGTAAAGCTCATCATGAACTGGCTGCTCATCTGGGTACTGATCAGTTTCAGGTTGATTTCTTCCATACACATGGCATCCCCCAATCCAACCCAGTTGCTGAACTTACAAAGCACCCGGTATGTTATAAAATCCTTGTCCGCTGGCCCCATGACCACTTTCCCAAAGAAAAAATCCATTTTCGCAAAAACGACAACCGCCCCAATGAGGATTGCCATCAAAGCACGCATGATATGCCACCGGAGCGCTTCCAGATGATCAATAAACGACATTTCCGCACCCGTTTCTGACCTCCGCCTAAATATTGATTTTGCCATAAGTTTATAAGGAGCCCGCTAAATTAAGGAATCAAAGCCTGCATAGAACAGGAAACCCGTTTCCATGCAATAAATTCAGAACATATTCGTTTTTTTGAGATAAATCACCCAAAACCAATTGACCTATGGATAGAAAAGCCATGTACTACAGTACACACGCGATTAAGATCAACAAGGACAGTTATCGCAATAACCTGCAGATTTTCCACTTCTTACGTTACCTGGTTTGCGTTGTGCTGAAAGGTGAATCACCTATCGAGCACCGCCCGGGATATGCCCGCAAATCGCGCCGGTTCTGAATTTTTCTCTAACCCATCCCCATATTCGAAGCAAAGCTCCGCCCACCGCGGGGCTTTTTTTGTGAGATGTGAGACGTGAAAAGAAAACACAGGAATCCCCTTCTCACGTCTCACATCTCACGTCTCACTTTTCACTTCCTATGAGAACAGATACTCCACATCCTCCCTGGTCAGGTTCTTCACGAAGCCTTCATCATCGGCAATGAGATCACGTGCCAGTACCCGCTTGCGCTCCTGCAACTGCAGAATCTTGTCTTCAATCGTATCCTTACAAATCATCCGATAGGCAAATATGTTCTTGGTCTGCCCGATCCGGTGTGTCCGGTCAATAGCCTGCTGCTCTACCGCCGGATTCCACCAGGGATCCACGATATATACGTAATCCGCGGCTGTCAGGTTCAGACCCACGCCACCCGCTTTCAGGGAAATCAGGAAAATCCGGCATTTGTCATCATTCTGGAAACGCTGAATGGCTTTTTCCCGGTCAATAGCGGATGTACTGCCATCAAAATATTCAAACTCTACTTCCAGCTCTTTCAGCTTCTGCCGGATCAATGCCAGCATTCCAAGGAATTGAGAAAATACCAGGGCCTTGTGATTGCTGATATTTTCGGTTATCTCCCGACCCAGCTCTTCCAGTTTTATCGAATGGTTCTCGAATTTGTCCTGTTCATTTAAAATGGCCGGCGAATCACAGATCTGGCGAAGTTTCATCAGGCCCTGCAGAATGGTTAATTGCGATTTCTGCATACCCTGAGATTCAATTGTTCCCAGAATTTTATCGCGGAAATCATTGCGGTAGGCATCATAAATCTTTCTTTGCTCGTCTTCCATTTCGCACCAGAGAATGGTCTCCGTTTTTTCCGGAAGATCCTTGGCTACCTGCTCCTTCGTGCGACGAAGAATAAAGGGAAAGAGAATTTTGCGCAGGTGATCCTTCCGGTCCTGCTCCCCAAACTTATCAATGGGGATGGCAAATTCCTGGCGGAAAAATTCCATGCTTCCCAACATTCCGGGATTGAGGAAATTCATCTGCGCATAAATATCAAACGTATTGTTCTGCAAGGGAGTACCGCTCATGCACAACCGATGCCGGGCCCTCAGCAGGGAAGCGGCTTTGGTCACTTTACTGGACGGATTTTTAATCGCCTGCGATTCATCCAGCACCACCGCATCAAAATCCATCTCAACCAGCATCTTTATATCACTTCGAAGCGTACCATAAGTTGTTATGATCACATTCTTGTTTTCCAGCAAGGCTTTGTTACGCGTGCGTTCCCCACCGTGATGAATGTGATAGGTCAGTGTAGGCGTGAATTTTTTAATCTCGTTTTCCCAGTTGAACATCAGGGTAGTCGGACAAACAACCAGCGCCTTAAGCCGCTGGTGATGATCCCGGTAATATTGCAGGAAACTCAATGCCTGAATGGTTTTACCCAAACCCATATCATCGGCAAGGATGCCACCCCAGTTCACTTCGCTCAGGTAATTCAACCATTGAAAACCAAATACCTGATATGGGCGAAGAATCGGTTCCAGGTGGGATGGCGGCTCCACTTCGCGAATACTTTTGAAACCGCGCAGCCGATCGTATTTTTCTTCCAGCTGCACGAATAGCTCTTCTTCATTCCGCTCATTGTACAACTCATCGATCACACTCATGTGGTATTTCGACAACCGCAGATTCTGTGCCTTTCCCTCTCCGATTCTGAATAACAGTGAATAACGCTTGATCCATTCTTCCGGGAGAATGCCCAGCGATCCATCATCCAGTTGTACAAACTGTTGTTTATTGGCCAGTGCACGTTTCACTTCCGCTACCGTTACTTTCTGGTCGCCAAAAAGAATATCCACCTTCGCATCAAACCAGTCTGTATTACTGCTGATCTGGATGCGGGTTTGCGGCTTTGCAGTGTTGAAACGGAAATTCTTCAGCGCTTCAAATCCGTAAACCGGAATCTTCATTTCATTCATGGCATCCACAAAGAGAAAGAACCAGTTATTACGCAACACATCCGCGCCTTTAAGGACCAGGTTTTGCGAACCATCCGGACGAATAAAATTAGAATGAAGCGCTTCGAGCCTCGAAAGAAATTCCTGTTCTACTTCCTTGTTACGATGAACAATCATCACCTTGTCGCCATCCGGTACCACAATTTCATCTTTATCCCCCGACTTGGTTTCATATCCTTTATAACTGAATATCGGCTGGAATACCAGGTAATCCCCTTTCTCCTGCAACATCAGCCTGCGCTCAGGTTCTCCGTCTTTGTAAGAAGAAATAAGAGACGGATCAAATTCTACATGGTACTGCTTGGCAAGCGGCAGCACCATTTGTTTCAATTGTACAGGCCACACAGATTTTGAAATGGAAATAGTTCCTTTCGGCATGAATGTTTCTACAACATTTACATCTTCTTCACTTCTCCAGGTATATACGTGCTCGTTATAAAGGAACAACAGATTGCTGTTGATATTATTATCCGTAAGTTTTAATTCGGCACCATTGATCTTTACCCAACAGCTTAACTCATACTGCCGGTTTTTTATCTGAACCTTGAAATAGGGAACCAGTGGCTCGGTAACAATTCCAATGGAGACCAGGTTGTCGGTCTTAAACGGTTTCGCAGAAGGCAGCAGGTATACAAAGGGACTATCTGCCACATCATTCATCAGTTTTCTCAACTTTGGCTGCAGGTATTCAACTACCAGGTGTTTGGTCTCTGCCGGCAGTTCTTCGCTCTCATGATGAATAATATTTTCCCAGATGCCGCTAAACGGTGAATTTCGGTTAAGGTACTTCGTTAGTTCGGATTCCTGCATTCTGCGAAGTGCCGGTATAAGCGGACGATCCGCTTCCGGATACAATTCGAGGTTGACATACTTGGAGAGATCCAGTTTCTCCACTTTACCCAGGAATCGTTGCTGTAATTCCTCTGTTTCCCCCTGCACCGCATCCACGCTGAATCCGGGATAGGATTTCTGATGCAGGTTGATCACCACCCCAACACGCAGGGCAGCCCCCGGTTCAACTTCCTCTGTTTCCACATCAGAAAGTTCTGCAGCCGGTACAATTTGCTCCTGAGGTTTTGGTCGTACTCCGGCCTGTAAGGGATTGATCCGTTTGATGGACGTGTCAAGCACACGTAAGAATGGTTTGCCTTCTTTATAGGCAAACTCAAATTTTCCTTTCAGGTCATCATTCAGACTGTAACCGTATGCTTCAAGCAGTTTGTTTTTTTCTTTATCCCAGTTACGGATCGAATCAAAATAGTTGGGGCCATAGGCATTCAGCAATTGCAAAAAGACAATCACTTTGGGAAGGCATAACGGATGTTTGGTATCTACATAATCACAACTGGTATCAAAATTCCGTTCTTCATTTTTACGGATAACCACCTTGTAGGTTTTGCCATCCAGCTCCACCGTTGCTTTTACCACTTCATCGGCTGCCGAGTCTATATTGGCCTTATTGGTGCGGAGGTACTGCTCTGCGGCTGTGTAGGTTTCAGGTCCGCTTAATAATTTGATCGTTTTAAGATCAATATTTTTCATTTTGATGACCGTGTGACGCTGGTCGTATTCTACCTCTTCCGCCTGAAGCAGATTTTTATCAAGCAGTTCCTGTAGTTGAATGAGAGCGGCGGCTTCATGGCGACAAATATCACCGAGGTTATACGGGCAGCTGCAACGCACGGAAAGCGCTTTGGGGTCTGTGAATTTCTGTACATACACTTTGTAAAAAGTGCTGTAACTGTCGTCTTTCACCCGGAAGGTTACGGAGCCCAGTAATTCATCATACTCCACCAGCTCTACATATCCAATGGCATGAATCTTCTTTCCTCTTCGGATCACTTCATCGGTACCATTGGTGTAAACATATTTGATAAGGTGCGGTAACGCCATTCAACGATTTTTAAGTTCTCCTGTTTGCGAACAGGCCAATCTGCAAAAGTAACGGAAACTGAAGCAGATATCCATATTAAATATTGCCCTTTGCGGCACGGTATTCGCACTGGCAATGATAACTTTGTGCATTAAAGCCTGAATTGATATGAACTGGTTTCCCCGAATGTTATTGGCAGCTGGACTGTTCAGCACCCTTCCCGCCAATAGCCAGCGACTGAAAAAAGCAGAGAAAATTGTTGTAGCGCAACTCAAAGAACATGTGCATTTCCTGGCAGATGACCGGCTGGAGGGCCGGAGGGCCGGAACCAAAGGAGAGCAGCTCGCTGCGGAGTATATAAAATCCCAATTTGAAGGCATCGGACTAACGCCAAAGGGTAGCCAGGGCAACTGGTACCAGGAATTCCCCATTTATGATGGCAAGGATTATAGTCAGGCTTCCTACCTGTTCATCAATGGCAATGAGTTAAACCGAAAGAATTTCTTCCCGCATCCCTTATCTCCGGAACGAATGCTGGAAGCCATGCCGTCTATCGCTCTGAAAGAAGCCGGTGTGCCCTGGTTCCTGGATTTTGGTGCCGAACTGGAAGCCAATAAATCAAATCCGCATTTTGACAGAGAAGCTGCCTTGCTGGAAAAAGTAAAATATGCTGCCGGAAATGGCGCTACCGCGCTGATTGTTTATAAGGATCCGGAAATGAAATACAATCCCAAAGAAAAAGGTGATGAATTGCCGATTCCGGTATTGTTCCTGAACAAAACCGAGGCGGATAAATACTTGCACGATGAAACGGATATGCTGGAAATCAAACTGAAAACTGGTTTCACCAAACTGGAGAGAACCGGCCGGAATGTAGTTGGATATATGGATAACGGTGCCGCTCATACGGTAGTATTAGGAGCTCATTATGACCATCTTGGTTATGGAGAAGATGGAAATTCCATGGTACGTACCGAAAACCCTGGTCTGCATAATGGCGCTGATGACAACGCGAGTGGAACAGCAGCCCTGATTGAACTGGCGAGGATGCTTAAAAATGAAAAGAAAAATTCATTTAACTACCTGTTTATTGCCTTTTCCGCGGAAGAACTGGGATTATTCGGCTCCAAATTCTTTACAGAAAATTCAACCATCCCGCTAACCAGTGTCAATTATATGGTCAATATGGATATGGTTGGCCGACTGAATGATAGCAGCAAAACCCTGACAGTTGGTGGCTATGGTACTTCACCCACCTGGGGAAATCTGTTCACTTCGATCAGTGATAACCGTTACCTGAAGCTGAAGTTTGACAGCAGCGGAACAGGCGCCAGTGATCATTCTTCCTTTTACAGAAAAGATATTCCCGTGCTGTTTTTCTTTACCGGATTACACACCGATTACCATAAACCTTCAGATGATGCAGAAAGAATCAATTACACCGGGGAACTCAGAATTATTCAGCTGATACAAAGCGTGATTCAGAAAACAGGCGACCAACCCAGGCTGAGTTTTACCAAAACCCGGGAACAGCAGATGGGCAGCTCTACAAGATTCACCGTCAGCCTTGGCATCCTGCCCGATTATGCATACAGTGGCAAAGGAGTACGGGTTGAGGGTGTTACAGATGGTCGGCCGGCTCAAAAAGCAGGAATCAAAGCGGGTGATATCATCACTAAACTCGGAGACCTGTCAATTGCTTCCATGGATCAATACATGAAGGCCCTGGGAAAATTCAAAAAAGGAGATAAAACAACCGTTTCCTATACCAGAGATTCAGCGGAATACGCTGCTTCCATAGAATTTTAATACATTACATATGAAATTAAAATTGGACGTCACGGAAATGACCGAAGACTTTTTCGGTGATGCCCATCTGCTTGGTATAGTTGCTCCTGTAAAGGATTATCAGTTTTGCTGGCAACTCAACCGGCAATTTCGTTTCAATTTCAGGGTCAATATCAGCCTGGAAATACAGCTGAATAAAAAAAACCGGAATTATTATTTCCCGGTTTATGAACACAGGGAACCTCAATTTTATCGAACCCATTACGTTTATAAAAACCAGCACGATGGTGAATACCTGCTGCCTGAATTCAGGCATCTGGATTTTTTATGGCTGATAAAAGGCGATGAAGTTCCGACGGAGCTGATTACCACTATTCAACAGGGAATCCGTGATATTTCCGGAGTACAATTGGTGGTGGAACTGACCAATGAAAAAATAAAAAACAAAGAACACCTGATTTTTTAATATGGCCATTACCCGGCAACTCAAAAATGCCTTAAAGCAATACGGATTTGTAAACCTGCTCAACCTGTCTTTTTCCAAATTGGGAGAAAAAATTGGTTATTATCGGGATGCCTATATCATTTTTGAAAAAGAACTTACGCTGCTGAAACCAGGTAAGCCATTGGCTGCCGGTTATGTTTCAAGGGAGCTGTCAGCAGATGTTTTGAAAACAATATCTGCTCCCTGGTTAACCGGGGCAAGATTGAGTGCTTTTGCGAACAGACTTAAAAATCCCGGTTATTTCGGATTGGGTATATTCCGGGAGGGCACTTCTGAACTGGTTTATTATTTCTGGGTCAACTTTGAAAAAATTGAAATGCCGGATCATCTGGATGCGTTTCATGGTCTTCAACTTGGCCCGGAAGAAGCCTATCTCTATGACGGATACTGTCATCCTGACCATCGGGGAAAGGGTTTTCATGGTTTTGCCGCCCTCTATCTGATGCAGCTTTCAGCCAAAGCAGGGAAAAAAAAGATGATTACCATTATCCGCAATATTAACAGGGCCGCTATCGCATCACAACAGAAAGTTGGATTCCGGGCAGTCAGGGAAATCAGCTTTTCAGGATTTCAGTCCAGGATTTCATGCACCTTACGGAATCTGTAACATACAAGCATTAAACCATTTACTATGTGGCAGGAAACAGAAAATACCCTTTATCGTAAATTCAGTTTTACTGATTTTTCAGAAGCATTTGCCTTCATGACCAGAGTGGCGTTACTGGCTGAGTCTATGAATCATCATCCCCGCTGGTCAAATGTCTGGAATACCGTAGAGATCTGGCTAAATACGCATGATGCCGGCAATATCATTACTGAAAAAGACCGTAAACTGGCTGCAGCCATCGATAAATTACTCGCCTGATCAGACTACTCTTACCCGGTTTTCACCAATTTCAGTTAATACCCCTACCGGTTCCAGGTAAGCGCCCAGGCCGTATTGCTGCAGAACTTCCTGTACCTGTTCCTTTGCATCCGGCGAGGCTGCAATCAGTAATCCGCCATTCGTTTGGGGATCCGCAAGTATTCCGGTGATATAGTCATCTGCAAACGCAGTTGTATTCAGCACTTTGTGATAATAACTGGCTGCATTCCGTTTCGTAGCACCCGGTTGAATGCCTTGTTCAAGGTAATAGGTAGTGCCATCCAGCAAAGGGATATCCTCCAGCCGGATTTCAGCATACAGGCCGGCTCCTTCTGCAACTTCAATAAGGTGACCAAGCAGGCCAAAACCAGTCACATCCGTCATAGCATGTACTCCCTCCAGTTCACCCAGCGCTGCGCCCACTTTATTGAGTTGAATCAGCTGGTTCAACAAGCCGGCATAATGAACGGGTGAGAGTTTTTTTCTTTTTTGAGCCGTTGACAGGATACCGGTTCCAATGGATTTTGTAAGAAAGAGTAAATCACCTGCTTTTCCGGTATTGTTCTGCTTGAGGTTTTTTATTTCCACCAAGCCGTTTACCGCCAGTCCGAAGATAGGCTCAGGAGAATCAATACTATGTCCGCCTGCCAGCGGTATTCCCGCTTCTTCACAAATTGCTCTTGCACCTTCCAATACTTTATTCGCAAGTTCAGCAGGCAGTTTTTCAACGGGCCACCCAAGAATGGCAATGGCCAGTACAGGTTTACCTCCCATCGCATATACATCACTGATAGCATTGGCGGAAGCAATCTTTCCAAAATCAACCGCATCATCAACGATCGGCATGAAAAAATCCGTTGTGGATATCAGCGCCTGGCCATTACCAAGATTATAAGCAGCGGCATCATCCCGGCTCTGGTTGCCTACCAGCAAATTTTCATTGGTCTGGGCAGGACGCGCCTGGTGAAGAATGGTATCCAGCACACTGGGTGCAATTTTACAACCACAACCGCCTCCGTGTGAGTAGGATGTTAATGCGTAATCAGACAAATTCATAGTATTTTACTGAGTGGTTAAAAGTTGTTGGGTAATCCGGTCTGCATCTACTGTTTCCGATTCGAGTTGAATGATGGGTGGCGCATCCGCAGGCCGGCTCGATAATCCTTTTCGGTAGAACTTATCATAATACTGTAGCAATATCCGGAAGGCTTCTTTACTGTTGTTTTCCACCAGGAAACTGATTGCCGTTTTAGTTTCCAATCCGCCTAACCGCTTCTGAATCCTTAATATAGCATTGATCAGCTCTTCTCTTCCTGCAATTCCATAATCCTGTAAAATGTAGTTCAATCGCTGTTCAAAGGGAATATCAACAAAATAACAGGGAGCCTGCCGCATTTGTTGATAGAATGGTTGTGGAATCAGCACTGCTCCGATTCTCCAGCTTTCGTCTTCCAGCCAGCAGGAAGCTGACCCAATGCGGCGGATTTCAGTTCCTAACAGGTTTTCAAACATTTCCTGGCTGGGCTGAACAGGCAGACCAATATGCCCGAATGCAGATCCTTTATGGTTCGCCAGCTTTTCGAGGTTAATGACAGGCTCTCCTAATCGGTGTAGTTTTTCAAGTACGGCTGTTTTGGCACTTCCCGTATAACCTGCCAGAATTTTAATGTTGGCCGGTTGCTGAAAGCTCTCAACAATATAATGACGATAGGCTTTGTAACCGCCCTTGAGTGTGTAAACGGTAAACCCATACAGATCCAGTAACCAGGCAATTCCGGCAGAACGCATCCCGCCTCTCCAGCAATGAACCAGTACGGTATCCGTTTTCATTGCTTCCACCTGTTCCACCATGGGCCGCATTTTCGGACCGAAAAAATCCAGTCCTATTTTGATGGCCTGTTCCCGGCTCTGCTGTTTATAGGCAGTACCTACTATGGCACGTTCTTCATCTGAAAATAACGGTAAAGAATAAGCGCCGGGGATATGTGCGTGGCCATATTCACCCGGACTACGAACATCCAGTACAGGGAATTTGGATGATAATTCCAGGAAGTTGGAAAGTTCGATGCTTTGGACCGCCATGTTAATTAGCCATTCATGCTGGCAAGAAACTCTTCATTGCTTTTCGTACCGCGCATGCGTTTCAGCAGTTCAGACATAGCTTCTTCGGTATTCATATCATTGAGATACAAACGAAGCAGGTTAATACGCTGTAACACATCCCGATCCAGTAACAGATCATCACGGCGGGTAGAAGAGGCAACCAGGTCAATAGCCGGGTATACCCTGCGGTTGGCCAGACGACGGTCGAGTTGCAATTCCATATTACCGGTTCCCTTGAATTCTTCGAAAATAACTTCGTCCATTTTAGAACCGGTATCAATAAGTGCTGTGGCGAGAATAGTCAGCGATCCGCCATTTTCAATCTTACGGGCTGCACCAAAGAACTGCTTGGGTTTCTGCATCGCGTTGGCTTCTACACCACCACTCAGTACCTTACCGGAGGAAGGCGCAACCGTGTTATGGGCGCGCGCCAAACGGGTGATGGAGTCAAGCAGGATTACCACATCATGACCACACTCTACCAGCCTTTTGGCTTTTTGCAGCGCGATGGTAGAAACTTTAACGTGCTTTTCTGCAGGCTCATCGAAGGTTGATGCTATCACCTCCGCTTTTACACTGCGTTCCATATCGGTAACTTCTTCCGGACGTTCGTCGATCAATACCACCATCAGGTAACATTCCGGATGGTTGGCAGAAATTGCATTGGCAACCTCTTTCAGCAAAACTGTTTTACCGGTTTTTGGTTGCGCTACGATAAGTCCGCGCTGACCTTTTCCAATGGGAGCAAACAGATCAATCATCCGGGTGCTGTACCCATTGGGTTCCGTAAACAAATTCAGTTTTTCGTAAGGGAACAGCGGCGTCAGGTAGTCAAACGGTACCCGGTCGCGAACATCTTCCGGAGAACGGCCATTGATGGTATCCACCTTTAACAGGGCAAAATACTTTTCGCCTTCTTTGGGTGGACGAACGGATCCGTTTACTGTATCTCCGGTTTTTAATCCGAATAATTTTATCTGGGAAGGAGAAACATATACGTCATCTGGGGAAGACAGATAGTTATAATCACTGCTGCGCAGAAATCCATACCCATCCGGCATCATTTCCAGAACACCTTCTGCAGGGATGATACCATCAAACTCGATATTAAAAATATCGCGTTGTTCTCTTCTTGGTTGTTGCTGATAATTGGGCTGACGGGGAGCAACAGGGGCCTGCGCCGGCTCCGGCTGCTGAACGGCAGGGCTAGCGGTAACCTTAGGCTCACGCACTTCCGGGGAATTGCTTTCTGCCTCTGCAGCAATATTTTCATTCAGTATTTCTTCCTGTTGATCGGGCTGGGCTGTAACAGGTTTATCTTCCTGCTTTTTCCTGCCCCGCTTTCCAGGCTGTTTATCCGCCTGAGCGCCAGCAGTTTCTTTTACTTCAACAGGAGCTGCGGCTGTTTCGTCTTTTTTGGCAATAGGTTTACGGGGCTCCGCTTTACGGGGCTTTTCCGGCTCAGATTCTACGATCGCTTCTTCGGTAGAATTACCCGTAGTGGCTTTTACAATGCGTTTACGTTTTCCTTTATCAGACGAATCGGTGCCTTTGTTTTCACTTGCCATAACTGCCTGCTTGTCGAGAATCTTGTAAATTAATTCCTGTTTGTCAAGTTTTTTCGCATTGGAAATTTTAAGTTGCTCTGCAATATCGAGCAACTCCGGAACGAGCATGTCGTTCAGTTGCAGAATGTCATACATACTAAGACTTGTGCGTTTTGTGAGATTTCAATCAGCCTTACTTACTTGATGAAAAAATCGAAAATTGATGATTGGTTGGGCGTACTACAAGCGAGAAGTCGGTGAGCTGGAGAAGAACTAATCAACTTGTTTCCGAATGCAATTTTAGGCTAAAATGGGCAGAATCAAAAAAAAATATGGCCGTTTTTTTCAGCAGGCGCTGAAATTCAATGGCTTCACCCGGTAGATCCGGGTTGCCAAACACTGATTCGGTGTATCTTTGCCGACCTTAATTCAGAGATCATGTTCAACAATCGTGTTAAAATCAGTCAGCTGCTGACCTGGGAACCGGCGCAGCAGGAAGTTACGGTAATGGGATGGGTGCGTACATTTCGCAATACTCAGTTTATCGCACTGAATGATGGCTCCACGAATACCAATTTACAGGTGGTTGTAGAACTTGGGAAATTCGATGATGCCCTATTGAAGCGTATTACCACCAGCGCTGCGCTGAAAATTCGCGGAACAGTGATTCCTTCCCTTGGAAAGGGCCAGAAACTGGAGGTAAAAGCAGAAACCATAGAAATTTTGGGAGATTCGGATCCTGAGAAATACCCCCTGCAGCCTAAAAAGCACAGCCTGGAGTTTTTGCGGGAGATCGCACACCTGCGGTTCCGTACCAATACTTTTGCTTCGGTATTCCGGATCCGGCACAGCCTTGCTTTTGCCGTACACAAATTTTTCCATGAACGAGGGTTTGTATACCTGCATACCCCCATTGTTACTGCCTCAGACGCAGAAGGTGCCGGTGAAATGTTCCGGGTTACCACACTTCCTTTCGACAACCCTCCCCGTAATGAAGACGGCAGCATCAACTTTAAAGAAGATTTTTTTGGCCGGAGTACCAACTTAACGGTAAGTGGTCAGCTGGAAGGAGAACTGGGCGCAACTGCACTTGGAGAGATTTATACTTTCGGTCCCACTTTCAGAGCCGAAAATTCCAATACAACCCGCCACCTGGCAGAGTTCTGGATGATTGAACCCGAAATGGCATTCAGCGACCTGGAAGATAACATGAACCTGGCAGAAGCCTTCATTAAGTATATCATCGGATATGCAATGGAGCATAACCGGGAAGATATTGAGTTCCTGGCAGCGCGACTGGCAGAAGAAGAAAAACAACTGCCGGCGGATAAGCGCAGTGAAATGGGGCTGATTGAGAAACTCGAGTTTGTAATGAACAACGATTTTCAGCGAATCACCTATACTGAAGCGATTGAAATCCTGCTGCAATCGACCCCTTATAAAAAGAAAAAATTCCAGTATGAAGTGAAATGGGGAGTAGATATGCAAAGTGAACACGAACGCTTCCTGGTTGAAAAACATTTCAAAAAACCAGTGATCGTTACCAACTATCCGAAAGATTTTAAAGCCTTTTACATGCGGTTGAACGACGACAATAAAACAGTAGCCGCGATGGACATCCTTGCTCCCGGCATTGGAGAAATTGTTGGAGGCAGCCAGCGGGAAGAACGGCTGGATGTGCTTGAATCGCGCATGAAAGAAATGAATATCCCTGCTGAAGAATTATGGTGGTACCTGGATACACGTAGATTCGGATCCGTTCCGCATGCCGGCTTTGGATTAGGCTTTGAACGCATGGTTCAGTTTGTAACCGGAATGGGTAATATCCGCGACGTAATTGCCTTCCCGAGAACACCCAAGTCTGCAGAATTCTGATTTTAAACAGCACTCTTTTTTATTCAGCCTTCGGTCAATGGTATAATGACCGAAGGCTTTTTTTATGGATTCATTGGATACCTGCATCTCAGTTGAAAACACTGTTTATGGCTGAAATGCAAACCAATGCTGTTCAAAACAGCAAGCGGGCAGGTGTTGCCCGAAGCAAAAAACTGTCGACCCGTGTAGACCTTACTCCGATGGTGGATCTGGGCTTCCTGCTGATTACGTTTTTTATCTTCACCACTACCATGTCGGAATCCAGTGCCATGAATTTTAAAATGCCCGCAGATGGTCCGCCTACCAATGTTGCCAACAGTACAACCCTCACCGTTATTCCTATTGAAAACAATGAGTTGTTGTATTTCCATGGCAAGATGGAAGAGGCAATTCAACTTGGCCAGTTCGGTAAAACAGGTTATCAGCCCGTTGGAGGAATCGGGGATCTGCTCCGCGAAAAAAGAAAGCAACTAACGGCTATGAATAAAGTAAAAGACTTTACCGTATTAGTATATCCTGATAAATCTGCTTCTTATAAAAACATAGTAGACATCATGGATGAATTAGTGATCAACGCTGTGCCTGTCCAGAGTTTATCAGATGATGAACTAACAATTAAAAAATTAAAGGAAGTTATTCCGACAGTTTCTTTACATCCCTGATTGCATCCTTTCTGATCAGCTCTGTTAGCTGCTCTTCCAGTATTTTAATTCTGGTTACCAGTTTATTGATGATAAACCAGAACAACAGAATGCAAAGGTAAAATATAAAATCAGCCCCTCGTCCAACTCCCAGCCAATGGGCTATTTGATTCGTCGTTTCCGGAAATAATACAAATACAAATGCAAGCAGGGCTGTAACCAGTACTACAAATGTACCAATAGCAGGCCGGTGTTTGCTCTGGATGTAATTAAACAGAATAAGAATAATACCGGTTACCAGAACTATTTGAATTCCAGACATGGGCTTAATTTTTTAATAGTAGATCTGTAATGATTTTTAGACTATCAATTAACCGCTGACCTTTTTTCATACTATACGTTGTATATCTGATATGAACAGGAACTTCTTTCCAAATCAATTTATGCTTGCGGGTCTGTTGAAAGATTTCAGTTGCATGAGCCATTCTGTTCTGCGAGATAATAATCGTTTCTGCAGCCTTTCTGTTCATTGCCCTGAATCCGTTGTGATAGTCAGTTAATTTTACTCCTGTTACAATCCAATAGAAAAATAATATTGATTTCAATAAAAATTTCCGAACCCCGGGTATCTTTTCAGCACTGCCAAGAAATCTTGATCCAAAAACAATATCATAGCGGTTTTCTTTCAGGACTCTGACCGTAGGCAGTATGTCTGAAGCCTGATGCTGTCCATCCGCATCAAATGTTACTATGATTTCAGCTCCCTGATCAAGACTATATGTAATACCGGTTTGTATAGCAGCGCCCTGTCCCAGGTTAGAACAATGACTAAGGCAGGAAATAGCAGGTGTAAGCAGGTTTTCAGGAAATTTTCTGGCTGACCCATCATCAACGATGACTACCTGGGCATCTGGAACGTATGAACAGATATCTTCGAGCACTTCGCCGATAACGTCCGATTCATTGTAATAAGGAATTACAATATAAAGTGAACGATCCGGTGAGGATCCGGCTATTTGCTGAATTTTATTCATGGGTGATAAGCCGGCGGTTGAAACGTTCCAGAATTACTATTCCCAAAACTAAAAATGAGGTATAATTCAACAATTGAAACCTGGGAAAACCAGAGCTTCCATTATAGGCAATGGTTGGCAGAAACAACAGAAACAGTACAGCTCCGTATAACCAGAAAAGCAGTTTTTCTTTCCTGGCAATCTGAATAAATGTCAGAATGAAAAGCACAAGAGCAAATGGAATGAACATGTACCCTAAAAAGCTGTTCCCTAAAGAATAATCATGCCGGTCAATTCCAATATATTGCAGATAAACCCTTCCATGCGGAAGAATCATGGATTTATAAAAATATTCTCCGGAAGAAATACCCCAGCGTTCAGCCCACCAGGAATAATCGGCAAAATATCTGAAAACACCTGCATAATACCAGTTGTGCAACCAGGGAAGGCATAGCAGGATCGCTAAAATCAAAACCGGTTTCGGTTTCTTATAGGATATCCAGTCTATTACTGTAATCAACAGCGCCAATGGCAGCAGATTTTGGCGCACAAAAACAGTTAGTCCCAGGAACAGATAGGCCCATTCCAGTTTTCTTTTTGTCCAGCATATAAAAAAGGAAATCAATAGTAATACAGCCAGCCATTCAGTAATGCCCATCAACATATTTTTGATGAGGGCAGGTACAATCAATAGAGCATACAATAAAGCAATAATAATCCGCGACTTACTCCAGTTAAGTGAAACCACCCGAAATATATAAACCGACAGCGTAATTACTATCAGATACTGGCCAATCCACTGAATGCTTCTGTTGATCTCTCCGTTTGTCAAAAACAACAAAGCTGTCAGGTAATATTTGTACCCCGGCTGATACAGATAATGGTTGCCGATTTTTGAATTTACAATTGCACCATCATAAGAACAAAAGGTATGATTCCTGAACATATATGTTGCAGCCTCTTTGTATAAATGACTATCTGATGGATTTATGTAAGCAAATGACTCAAATACTTTATCATACAAGGGCAATTGAATAAGCAGACAACATCCAACTGCAAGACCAACAGTCACAGGTAGGGTAAGTTTCTCAATAAGCGAGCGATACGCAACCAGGAACAAGGAACAAAAGGGTCCTACGTAAAGAGCTAACATTTCAACGCCGTTCGATACGGTAAAGTTTTTCCATAATCGTTGTTCCAGCCAATACGTTGCAAAAATGCCGGCCAGGATGGTCAGCACAACTACAACCCGATACGTTTTTTTATTCAGCACTAGCTCCTTCATGTTCTAATTTATATTGTCTGGTTCGGGTACGTAAATTTTCTCTGATATTCAGGTAAAACAGATTGATATCACCGATATGATAATTCTTCGATTTATACAACCTGCTGCCAGGAAATTTTGGCCTGCTGATCCACAGCAGATCCTTATGCACCTGCGCATTGCTTACGCCATAGTATATTTTATCAAACTTGCGAAGGATGGCTCCCTTGTGTAAAGCTACAGGTGCATAACCCGTATCAGCCTTCCAGTTCAGGGGATTCACAACTACCGACTTCCGGAAAGAGGAATCGTAATCCGGTTCAAAATCGCGCCGGTACGTTCTCCAGCCCAGATAGCAGCCGGTTTGAGATGAATCTTCGCATACTGGTAACTGTTTGAAAAAATCAGGTTCCACCTGGAGACCGACAATGTACGCTGCCACCAGTTTTTCCTGTAAAGGCTTGCCTTCAAAAAATTCCCGCACCAGGTATTTGGCATGAAGCGCACCCTGACTATGTGCAGCAATAATGATGGGTTTGCCCCTGTTCCAATGTTGGAGATAATAAATAAATGCTGCTTTCACATCCTCATAAGCTGAACCTAAAGCCCGCTTGCCATTAACTGTATCTGTTGAAAAAAAGCTTTGAATATGCGCTTGCTGATACCTTGGCGCATACACATTGAACTCATTAAAAACACTGGCCTGATAACGAATACTGGTCTCATCTGTTTTGGTATTCAGGGCTGCTTCCTTCATATCTGCTGTCCAGCGGCCTTTGAACTTACCTGTATAGGTAGTTGGATGAATGAAAAAAACATCGACCGTGCTATCCCTTCTGTAAACTGACTCTAACGGTTTTGGTATTGCGTCCGATGGATCCTGTTGTTGTGGTAACGCAGCCCAGTTTTGTTCCAGGTTATACGCGGTGATACGCCAGGGTTCGCTGCCAGAGGAGATAGGAGTTGTCTTTACTGAACATCCGATAAATAACAGGGCGGATGCGATAACAGAAACGAATGATTTCAATGATTTAGCTATTTTCACAGCTCAAAATAATTCATTCTTTCTCAAATCGATTGTATATGCCTATTCCTGTTGTCAACCTCGCCGATTTTCTTCAGGGAAATCCTGCTACCAAACAGCAATTTGTACAACAACTTGGCAAGGCCTATGAAGAAGTTGGATTTGTTGCTGTCAAAAACCATGGCATCCCGGATGAACTTATTGCCCGGATGTACCAACAGGTTCAGGAGTTTTTTAACCTGTCTGATGAAAACAAGGAAAAATATCAACTTCCTGAGCTGGCCGGACAGCGGGGTTATACTTCATTTGGTAAGGAACATGCTAAAGGCAGTGAAGCACCTGATCTCAAAGAGTTTTACCAGCATGGTCAAACAGTGCAGGGCGATGTTCCGGAAAAAGCGGAGTATCCGGATAATGTGCAGATCGATGAGATCCCTGGCTTTACGGAAACGTTCAACCAGGCTTATCGCGCTTTCGAGATCTCCGGAAAAGCCCTGTTACAGGCAATTGCGCTTTATCTGGGCCTCGACGAACATTATTTTGATGAGCATATTCACAATGGCAATTCCATTCTGAGGGCTATTCATTATCCGCCCATTAAAGAAGAACCGAAATCTGCTATCCGGGCTGAGCAACATGAAGATATTAACCTGATCACCCTGCTGGTTGGGGCCAGTGCAGACGGACTTCAGATTCTCAGCAAACAAAACGAATGGGTTGCCGTAACCTCCCTGCCAGAGCAGATTGTTGTGAATGTAGGGGATATGCTGCAGCGTCTTACTAATAATAAACTGCGCTCTACTACGCACCGGGTGGTAAATCCACCCCGGGAAAAATGGGGCACAAGCCGGTATTCCATCCCCTTCTTCCTTCATCCGAAAAGCAAGATGAGCCTGGCCTGCCTGCCTTCCTGTATTGATGACCAACATCCAAAAGCCTATCCCGACGCCACGGCCGGCGAGTACCTGGACGAACGGCTGCGCGAAATCGGTCTTAAAAAATAAACCCCGACCGGTTCCTTACACAAAGGGTAGGCAGAATTTGGTTTTTAATCCTTAATTTCTGGGATTAAATTCCCCTTTATGTCGCTGATTCAACTGTTGACCGCTGTTCCGGTCTGCTTTACCCTGTTGTCGGGTATGACTGCTTTTTCCGCCGATCCGATCCGGCCCATTCAACCCAAGCAGGTATTTACCGATACCACAAAAAAAGACAGCCTGCTCTACACGCCGTTTAAAAACCTGCCCATCAAAACCGCCCGTAATATTCCCTTATCTACCAGTGAGGGCACCTGGATTTCAGTAGATATGAGTCCGGATGGTAAAACCATCATTTTTGACCTGCTTGGAGATCTCTTCACCATTCCTTCCACGGGCGGAAAAGCAACCCAAATCACCCGCGGTATGGCCTTCGATACACATCCTAGATACAGTCCGGATGGCAAGCGTATCCTCTTCACCTCCGACCGGAGTGGCTCAGAAAACCTCTGGTATATTGACCTGGAGAAAAAAGATACAGTGCAGCTTACAAAAGACAGGAACATGAATTTTCCAAGTGCAGCATGGACGCCAGATGGCGAGTACATTGTTTTCTCTAAAGGCCGCATCATTGTTCAGCTCTACATGATTCACAAAAATGGCGGAGCTGGTGTACAGTTGATTGATGCACCCGCCAGTCTTAAAACCATTGACCCGGCAGTCAGCGCCGATGGAAACACCATTTATTTTTCTACCAGAAACAGTGGCTGGAATTATAATGCCGCATTGCCACAATACCAGATCGGTCTGTACGATCGCCAGAAAGCACGGATGCAGACCATCACCGAACGTTATGGTTCCTCATTCACACCGGTCTTGTCAAAAGATGGAAACTGGATGGTTTATGGAAGCCGGTTCGAAGAAAAAACCGGACTCATTCTGAAAAACCTGAAAACCGGCAAAGAGTCCTGGTTACTGTATCCCTTCCAACGCGATGAGCAGGAAAGTATCGCCACGATGGGGGTTTTGCCAGGCATGTGTTTCACGCCCGACAGCAAGGCGCTGATCGCTTCCACCGGTGGAAAAATTAAACGCATTCCATTGGACGGCACGGCACCCACAGATATCCCCTTCCAGGTCGAAACCATACTGGAACTGGGCCCTCAGCTTGATTTTCAGTTTCCAATTACAGATACCTCACATGCACTTGTAACACAGATCCGGCAGGCTGTTCCATCTCCCGATGGCAAAAAACTTGCTTTCACCGCTTTAAACAGATTGTATGTGATGGATTACCCTAATGGACAACCGAAAAGAATTACCAATAACGATTTTACCGAAGCGATGCCTGCCTGGTCGCCTGATGGCAATAGTTTGGTGTTCAGTACCTGGACGGCCAACGGCGGACATATTTTCAAAGCCAGCCTGAGCGGTAAACCAGCAGTTCAGCAGCTGACCCGTGAGCCGGGTCTCTACCAGTTTCTGGCCTTTTCGCCAAAAGGAGACCGCATCGTTTTTCAGCGGGCATCAACGGAAACATATAAGAAGTCCGTGGGTCCGGGTTACAATAATGCCGAAGAAGAGCTGGCCTGGATTCCGGCAACAGGAGGAGAGCTCACAGTTATAGACAAAGTAATGGGGCGGTACCAGCCGCATTTCACAGCAATGGATAACCGAATTTACCTCAACAACAACGGTCAGCTGGTTTCCATTCAATGGGATGGTACGGATGAAAAAATTCATGCAAAAATTACCGGCATTACTACCTATGGTATGAGTCATTTTCAGAATGGCAACCCCAGTGTAGATGCCTGCATTCTGAGTGCAGCCAATGCCGAGGCGATGGAAATGCAATTGCCTTCTGCTGCATCCCAGATTAAAATTTCACCAGATGGTAAAGCGGCATTGGCACAAATCAACAATGAAATTTACTGGCTCACCATTCCTCAAACAGGTAAGCCCGTCACCATCAACCTGGCAGATGCAGAGAGTGCCAGTTTCCCGGCAAAAAAACTGACTTCACTGGGTGGCGAATTCCCGGCATGGGGCAAAAATGGCAAACACATACACTGGAGTCTGGGAAATGCCCATTTTATATATGACCTGGAAGAAGCGCGCCGAATTGATGACAGTCTGGCGAATGCCAAAAAGCTGGCAGCTGCCAAACCTGCCGCTGATACTGCAAAAAAAGACAGCAGTCTGCTCGCAAAAAAAGATTCCATTAAAAAAGATAATGGCTATCAACCGACGGAAACAGCCATTAAAATTTATTACCAGCGGGATCTTCCACAGGGTGCGGTAGTATTTCGAAATGCCCGGATAATCACCATGAAGGGCGATGAGATTTTCGAAAAAGGAGACCTCCTGGTGGTGAACAACCGGATCAGGGCGGTTGGTCCGGCAGGAAGCCTTACCATCCCGAAGGGTACCAAAGAAATGGATGCTACCGGAAAAACCATTGTGCCCGGATTCATTGATACGCATGCCCATATGTGGCCAAACTGGACCATGCATAAAAACCAGATCTGGATCTATGCAGTGAACCTCGCTTATGGAGTTACCACCACCATGGACCCCCAGACCGGTACCACCGATGTGCTTACGTATGCTGACCTGGTGGAATCCGGAACGATGGTAGGGCCCCGTGTTTACTCTACAGGACCCGGAGTTGGATTCTGGTCTTATAATGTAAAGGATTCAGCGCAGGCGGAAAACATCCTGCAGCAATACTCAAAATACTACCATACCAATTATATCAAGATGTACCTGACTGGTAACCGCCAGCAGCGCCAGTGGATCCTGAATGCCGCCCGCAACCAGGGTTTACATCCCACCACGGAAGGCGGATTGAATTTTAAGTTGAATATGACCAACCTTATTGATGGCTACCCTGGTCATGAACATTCACTGCCGATTTATCCGCTGTACAAAGATGTTACTTCAACCATCGCAAAAGCTCAGATGGCGGTAACACCTACACTGCTGGTTTCGTACGGAGGGCCCTGGGCGGAGAATTATTATTTCCAGACAGAGAATCCTTACCACAATAAAAAAATGCAACATTTCATGCCCTACGAAGAGCTCGCTTCCAAAACACGCCGGGTGCAGGGCTGGTTCCTGCCGGAAGAACATGTATTTCAGAAGCATGCCGAAAGCATGAAATCAATGGTTGAGCAGGGGGCATTGGCTGGTATCGGAAGCCATGGTGAATTCCAGGGCCTTGGTTACCATTGGGAACTCTGGTCCATGCAAAGTGGCGGGATGAGCAACCACAATGCGTTGAAAACCGCTACAATTCTGGGGGCTAAAACCCTTGGCCTAGATGCCAGCCTGGGCAGTTTGGAGTCGGGAAAAATTGCTGATCTGGTGATTTTGGATGCAAATCCCCTGGAAAATATCCGGAATTCCGATTCCGTACGCTGGGTCATGAAAAATGGTCGCCTTTATGAGGGAAGTACCGCAAATGAAATTTATCCCCGTACCAAAGCACTCAACCGGGAAGAGTTTACCTACCCCAAACCCGGGAACTGATCAACAACTCCACCGGTCGGGTGGCACCCGACCGGTGGCACCCGACCGGTGAGGAAAATAAAAAGCCGCCTGAAACCAGGCGGCTTTTTTTATGAAATCAGGATCAGCTTAGAGCGGATTCTGTACAACAACACCGTTGGTATTGTTCAATTCAGCCTGAGGAATCAGGAACTGCCATTGAATATCTCCAGCCGGAACTTCGTATACACCAACCAGTGAGCCATTGTGGTTAGCCCCGGTTCTGTCGAGTTTGCTATTGGTTCTCTTCAGATCGTAGAAACGGAATCCTTCACCCCAAAGTTCAATCCGGCGATGCGTCATGATTTCTTCTACCAATGATTCTCCACTGGCTTCTGAAAGCAGGTAATCCGGATCACGGGCTACCACCACATCATATAATGCCTGGCGGGCCAGCTCATCCTGACCACCCTGTCTTGCCAGTGCTTCGGCTTCAATCAGGTACATTTCAGCAGCGCGCATCAATGGTACATCTCCGATACTGAGGGCAACATTCTTTACAGAGAACTTGCGGTTCATATAGGGGAAACGGGAACCATTCGGGCTCAGCGGAATCGGGAAGTCGGTATCGGCTCCGGTAGGATCCCATAATTGCTTGCGCACATCCGTTTCTGAAATTTTATCATAGAGCAATGAATTAATTGCCTTTGGATTGGTTCTGATATTGGTGGAGTTATAATTGCACGACATATACGCAAAGAAAGAATAGAAATAAGTCGTCTGATCTTCCTGTTGCTTATACCCCCAGATCCATTCAGGGTTGGTGTAATCATTGAATCCTCCCATATACTGGTCGCGGCTCATCAGGCTAAACCCTTCTCTTGCCAGCCTGGCCTGCTCTGCAGCAACCGCCCAATTTTGCTGGGCCAATGCTACTCTGGCTTTGAAGCCACGGGCAACATTCAGGTTGATATGAGACTTGTCTCTTCTGGAAGGCACTGATCCTCCCAGGAGGGTAATCGACTGATCCAGGTCACTGTTGATCTGGTTGTAGATTTCGGCTACTGTTACCCGTGGGCTTGCTTCATTGGTTGGAGTTGTTTTAAGGGGAAGACCCAATCCGTCATTGGCATCACCAGCCTGGAATCTTTCTCCATACAACTGTACCATCATGAAATATGCCCAGCCACGATAGGCCAGGGCCTGCGCTTTGATAGCATCTTTATCGGCCTGAGAACCAGTAGCTGCATCAATCTGCGCAAGTACCTGGTTGGCATTGGAAACAAATGTGAAGAAATAGAGATAGTTGTAATAACAGATATTACTGGTTACCAGCCGGTGGTTTATCCAGCGATATTCCCCGATAAACCATCCGTTTGACTGGCCGGTCATCACCAGGTCTTCACCGAGAGCGTCCATGTAAATCATGTTCCCGCTAATACCACCAAGCGCCTGGTTGCTGTACATCTGACGATACAATAACCTGTGCATTCCTTCAATGGCTTTCCAGGCATCATTGGTATTGGTAAACACGGCACCATCTGATACCGCATTGGTTGGCGCAGTTTCCAGGTAATCCTTTTTACAGGAACCCAAAGCCAGGGTTCCGGCTATAATTATATATGCGAATTTTTTCATGTTCCTAGTTTAAAAGTTAACATTAATACCAGCTGTCAGGATTCTGGCAGGAGGATAGGTATTGGCGTTCGTTCCGTCAAAGTTTTGGTTAACCAGCATTCCCTTTCTCTTTGAAAACAGCCAGAGGTTTTCACCACTCACAAAAACTTTTGCACTTCCGGCACTAATCTTAGATAATACGCCTTTGGGAAGATCATAGGAAAGACTGATATTATTTAACTGCAGATGTGTTGCAGAAGTCAGGTAGCGGGAAGATTGTCCGGAGAAATTGGTACCCTGGTCGTTTTGCATTCTTGGAACATTGGTGATATCACCAGGCTGCTGCCAGCGCTTCAATGCATCAACATGTAAACCGGATCCATAAGCGCCGGGATGCATCAATCCTGCATAACCGTTGTCATATGCATATCCACCCAGTTGATACAGGAACATAATATTCAGTGATAGCGCTTTGTACCGGAAGGTATTTCCAAAACTTCCATACACATCAGGAATAGAAGATTTTCCAACATACACCTGCGCAGCATTAGAGTAGAGCGTAGTTACAGTATCCTGACCGCCTTTATCATTGTCGAAAATGCGGGAGTTGGCCGGATTATAAGTAATCACATTTCTGTAAAGTGCTGCACCATCGGTAGGATCTACACCATAATAATCGCGCATGAAATAATCATAGCGGGATTGTCCTTCTGCCAACTGATGGGGAGAAGAAATGATATTCGGCGTTTCTACGGGCATTTTGGTGATCTCATTCTTGAAACTGGTTGCATTCAATGAAACAGTCCAGCCGAAATCACGGTTTCTTACCACGTCACCAATTAACTGTACTTCAACACCTCTGTTGTACATGCTTCCGATATTTCTGGCAATACTGAAAGAACCACCTGTTGTACCACCATTTGATAACGGCTGGGGCACATTGAAGATGAGGTCTTTGGATTGACGGTTGAAATATTCCAAACTACCGGAAAGACGGCCTTTAAACAAAGAGAAATCTACACCTACATCCAGACTATTGGAAGCTTCCCAGGTAAGTCCCAGGTTGGGAAGAGAAGACTGAAGCACCCCACCTGCAGTGTTGTTATTAAATCCAAGTGCATACAATCCCTGGTAAGCATAATAACCAATGCCGGCTTCAATACCAGTACTTCCATAAGAACCACGCAGTTTCAATTCATCCACCCAGCTCACATTGAAGAATTTTTCCCGATCCAGTCTCCAGGCACCACCTAAAGACCAGAAATTAGCCCAGCGTACATCCTTGTAGAAACGGGAGTTTCCATCTCTTCTTAAAGAAGCAGTAAGGAAATACTTGCCATCATAATCATAGCTGAGCTTGGACAGATAACTTTCAATGGTATGACGATCCGTTACAGAGGTCAGACTGCTTACGGTAGCAAAATTGGGGAATTCGGTATTTCCATCATTGAAGAGCTGATCTACCTTGAATCCATAAAAATTATTGTATTCAAAGCCATAGTTTTCGTGACCTACCAATGCATTGATTGAATGCACCCCAAATTTCTTGTTGAAAGTCAACAACTGATTGAAGGTGTAAGATTCTGTTTTATCAATATCTCTGCTCGCTCTTCCCGCTGGTGCACCATCACCAATAAAACTATTCTGATAGGTTTCTTCCTGATAATTCTGAACATCATAAATGATATTGGTGGTGAACTTCAGGTAATTGGTAAACTTGATATCAGCATAGGCACGGGCACTCAGGATATTTCTTTTCCACTGTGCCTTGTTCAGGATATTCTCATAAATCGCATGACGACCCTGGTTAACGGGGCGGGCACCGATCTCTGGAATATTTCCATAATCATAGCGGACCTTACCTTGCAAATCGCGGAGATATTCACCGGTTACGGGGTCAATAGCAAATACAGGATAAATCGGACCCATGCCTCTGGCAAAAGAAAACGGGTTTACAATTCCGCTTTCAGCAGGGTATTTTGATTTGATCTGTGAGCCGGAAATATTAAACCCTGTTTTAAACCAGGTAGTTGGATTCGTATTCACATTGATACGACCATTGAAACGTTGTAATTCTGACCGGGTTACAAATCCTTTCTCATCAGTATATCCAAAAGATCCGAAATAATCGGACTTCTCATTACCACCGCTGTAGTTCAAACCATAATCACCTCTACTTCCATTCTTGTAAAAAGCTTTGAACCAGTCGAGGTCGTCGCGATTGTATTTAAGGTTACCGGCAGCAGGATTTAACGTACCGTCAGGCAGTACAATTTCAGTACTTCCTACACCCGCAAATGGGTTGTACATGCCCAATTGCTGATAAATATCCAGGTACCGGCTGGTACCATAAATCTGACGACCAGCATTTGCTCCGGTAGTAGCGCGTGGAAACAAACCGGATGCAAGTCCGTTCGCATCTGCTTCAGGAATGCCGTTGGTATTCTTTAATACGTTTCTGTACGATTCCCACATCAGCGGATAATAATCATATACATCCACCTGATCGTATTCAGGAATGGCTCTGGATGTAATGCCCTGAGCAGCTTTGAAGGAAAGACTGTTCCGGTTGGCTTTTCCTCTTTTTGTAGTGATCTGGATAACTCCATTACCACCGCGGGAACCATACAATGCTGCAGCAGAAGCGTCTTTCAGCGTGGAAATAGATTCCACATCATCCGGGTTGATATTGGCCAATCCACCGGAATAAGGAGCACCGTCCACTACAATCAGGGGAGCGCTGGAGGCATTGATAGAGCCAAAACCACGAAGGCGGATAGCCGGACTGGAGCCTGGCTGACCGCTTGACATGGTTGTCTGGATACCAGGAGCAGAGCCATTCAACGCATTCATTACGTTGGTAAGAGGGCGCTTCTCGAAATCTTTGGCTGTAATCTGGGCTGAAGAACCCGTGTTCTCTCCTTTTTTAACTGAGCCATAGGCAACAACGATCACTTCCTCCATATCTTTTCCCTGCGGAGTAAGTGTTACGGCAAGTGTTGTTGCAGAACCGATGGCAACTTCCTGGTTGCCCATATCCACCGCGGAAAACACCAGTCGCTTTGCAGAGGCCGGAACGGTAATACTGAAAGAACCATCTTCTTTACTGGAGGTACCCAGGTTGGAACCTTTTACCAGGATGGAAACATTGGATAACGGATTCCCTTTTTCATCCGTTACTTTTCCTGAGATCGTTTTCTGCTGTGCCCAGGAATGGGAAACACAGAGCAGTACCCCCATCAGGAGTAGCATCAATTTTCTCATGTTAGTGTGCTTTTTAGTTAGTGGTTTGGTTGGCTTAATTACCAAACCGTTATTTTTTTGCGTGCGCAAAATATCCGCCTAACTCCTGATTTCCAAGCATCTAGATAAGTTTGGTCGAAAAAATGGCAAATTTTAATCTGCCTACTTGAATTGAATCAAATGCATCCGTTAGCGAGATAAATGAATCGGGAAATCTCCAACCATTCGTCCCTGTTCAGCGCCGTTTATCAAGAAATGAAATTTGAAGATTTATCCCTACTTTTCACGAAACCCTTATCCAGACTGCATTTCTCCCTAAACAAGGTATAGTCTTATGAAAATTACCTTCCTTAAACCGGTACTTTATTTTGCATAGTACTGAAACTTTCTATAGATTTGTGTTGTCAAAGGTATAGAACAGGGCTGGTGGCCGATGGCGAACGAACCTTATCCTAACAATTTTAAACCTTATCCCTCGCCATTCCGCCACCAGCCCCTAAAACAAAAAATGCCATGAACATAGAAAACACTCAAAGCCAAATGCGGAAAGGGATACTGGAGTTCTGTATCCTCTCCATCATCCGCCGCGGCGAAGCCTATCCAAGTGATATCGTGGATGAGATGCGGGCAGCCAACCTTCAGATTCTGGAAGGCACACTCTATCCATTGCTGACCCGCCTTAAAAATGCAGACATGCTCACCTACCGCTGGGTAGAAAGCAACTCCGGTCCTCCCCGGAAATATTTCTCCCTCACGGAAAAAGGGGAGGCCTTCTACCAGGAACTGGAAGCGACCTGGAAAGAACTGGCAAACGGAGTGAAAGCACTCACCAGCAAGTCCGAATCGCTGCCAAATATTCCTGAGAATCCAACAACCAACTAATACTTCAACCTGCTAATACTTATCAATTATGAAAAAGGTCATCAATATAAACTTCCACGGTCGGGTGATTCCTATAGAGGAAACCGCTTTCGACCTGTTGAAGCAATATACCGAGAGCCTGCGTCGCTACTTCGCTAATGAAGAGGGGCGTGACGAGATCATCAATGATATCGAAGGACGGATCGCCGAATTGTTTTCTGACCGTCTGAAAAAAGGAGCCGTTTGCATCACAGATGAGGAGGTGAACTCCATCATCGCCGGTATGGGCCGCCCCGAAGAACTGGAAGCTGCTGAAGCGGATGCGTTCACTGCTACCGGTATGGGCAGCAGCACCGGATCAGCTCCCAACCAGTCTGCTGGTTACCAGGGTAGCAGTTCCTCCTCCGGCACTGGTTCCACCTTTACAGGAAGCTCCTATAATACAGGCAACTTCCGCAGAGGAAACCTGTACCGCAATGCCGACGACAAAATCATCGGTGGTGTGTGTAGCGGCCTGGCCAACTACCTGGGTATCGACCCGGTAATCATGCGGATCATATTTGTACTGCTGGCGGGTGCCTTGTTCTGGGTGTATATCCTGCTCTGGATCATTGTGCCTTCCCAATCACTTAGCTCCAATATTACCAAACGCCTGTACCGCAACCCGGATGATAAAGTTATCGCCGGTGTTGCCGGAGGCCTGGCGGTTTATTTCAATATCGCATCCTGGATTCCCCGCCTGATTTTTGCCCTCCCCCTGATTCTGGGTATCGTAGGAAGTGGGTTCAATGCCTTCTTCTGGGACTGGGACTTTATGATCGGACCCCGGATTATCTCCGGCGGATTGGGATCCACCCTCTTTGTAGTGTACCTGGTACTCTGGATAGCTGTACCCTATGCTACCACCGCAGCTGAAAAGCTGGAAATGAAAGGGGAGCGGATCGACCTGAACTCCATCCGGGATACAGTGAAAGGTGATCTCGAGTCTTTTAAGACCCGTGCCCAGAACTGGGGAGCCGAAGTAAAACAAACTGCTCAGCAATTCAG
>CAZJNY010000004.1:0-40211 GCA_964547405.1 uncultured Flavihumibacter sp.
TCAAACTTTGGATATATTTGGCCTGATTTTTCGTCATCATTTGCATTATTTTTCAATCAACTATGCCTCTTACCAAGCACTCCAACCACATCCGAAATTACTGGCTCCGGTTGTGTGGTTGTCTGCTGCTCTGGCTGGTAACAGGATGCAAGGTCATAAAAAATTATCCCAGTCCGCAACCCTTTGTTTATAAAACTACGATCAAACTGGATGCAAAACTTCCCTCTTCAGAACGGGCAAGCCTGATCAGTAAAATGGAAACCCAGGTGGCAGACAGCCTGCAGGTCCGGTACAGCAAGAAAGGATTTTTGAAAAAGCAGCTCGACCGGCCTGCCATCTTTGACACTTCCTATGCAGTAGAATCTGTTGGTTATATTGATGATTTGCTGCGCGCGTATGGATACATGTATGGAACGATCAGTTGGGACAGCTCTCTTGCGGTTGTGGAAGATCAGAAAAGAGTTACCACTACATTCCGGGTAAATCCGGGGAAAGCTTTACGCTTTGATTCCATTGGCTTTGATTTTCGCGACAGTACCCTCCAGTCGCTGGTCCTACGTTCCAGGAAAGAAAGTACCATAAAAAAAGGGGATCCTTATTCCAATGAAAAAGTTTCAGCAGAAATTGACAGGATGCTGAATATTTTCCGCGATAATGGTTACCTGAAAATAACCAGAGAAGATGTATATGCTGAGGTAGACACGATTGTAGCTGCACTGATTGATCCGGGACTTGATCCATTTGAGCAAATACGGTTGCTGGAAGAAGTACAGAAAAGAAGGGAAGATCCACAAATTGATGTGGTATTCAAACAACGGGGAACAAAAAATCCGGAACACCTGCAGCAATACCGGTTCCGGTATATAAGGTTTTACCCGGACTTGTCCCTGGTTTCCGCAGATACCGGTGAGCTGGCCGAAAAAGATACCATCAGCCGCAGAAATATCAGCGTGATCCGATCCAGAAACATGATCAAACCGTCTTTCCTGATCCGGCACAACCAAATGACTCCCGGCAACCTGTACCGGCAGAAAGATGTGTACCGCACCAACAATGTATTCCAGCAGATGAGTGCCTGGCAGCAGGTGGGCATCGATCTTTTTCCGATAGACAGTCTGGGTGTGGTAGATGCGGCGGTCAATATGTACCTCGCAAAAAAACAGAACATTTCGGTTGATGTGGAAGCCAGCAGAAACGCTACCGATCTTATAACCACCACCAACCTTTTCGGCCTCGCGCTCAATTTTGGTTTGCAGGATCGTAACCTCAGCAAACAGTCTGTGTTGGCAAGCACCAATTTCCGCTTTGGTATTGAACTGGGTAATCAGGGCAGAATAATTCAAACCTTTCAAACCAGCATAACCCAGAGTTTTACAATTCCCAAATTTGTTGCCCCTTTCAAAATTCCCCGTGAAAGACGCCTGCAGAGTTCCCGCACCCTGCTTTCAGCGAGCGGCTCTGTCACCAACCTGAGAGATTTTTTAAAAGTGCAATCCATCAACACATCCATTGGATATGAATGGACCAATGCTAAAAACCGGAACTGGTATTATAGTCCGCTTAATGTGGAATATGTTCGTTTGTTCAAAACCGATAGTTTCTTCAAACAGGCGGCCATCATACCCAACCTTGAAAATTTTTACAACGACGGACTTATCATTTCACAATACCTTATCCTGAGAAATGCCTGGGCACGTAATAAAAAAGTATATAATCTGAAAATTCAGCTGGAAGAAAGTGGTGGCATTTTTGGCAATATCAGGCAATTCGACCTGCGAGCCCGGCTTTTCCGTTTTGCCAAAGCGGATATAGACTTCCGGCATTATATCAACCAGGGGAACAGCTCCTGGGCTTTTCGTTTTTTTATCGGAATGGGACTTCCCTATGGAAAACAATATGATAGCCTGGGCAATATCATTACCGAACCGAATCTGCCTTTTTTCAAGTCTTATTTTGCAGGTGGACCCAGCAGCATGAGAGCCTGGCAGGTAAGACAGCTGGGGCCGGGGTCGTCTAAATTCTTTCAGGGTACCAATACGTTTCGATTTGCTGACTTCCAGCTGGAATCCAATATTGAATACCGCTTTCCTTTAGGCACCCTGTTTGGTATCAATCTGAAAAGCGCCTTCTTTGCCGATATCGGAAATATATGGTATCGTAATAACCAGGGAAATCCTGCCCTCGATGATGCCGTTTTCAGGTTTAAAAATCTGTACAGGGATATAGCAGTGGCAGGTGGCACCAGTTTGCGACTCGATTTCAATTATTTTATGATCCGCTTTGATTGGGCGTATAAACTAAAAGACCCTCTGTTCTCCGATCAGAGTAATGGCTGGTTCCAGAATGTCAACCTGCTGAAAGGACAATTTCAGCTAGGCATCAATGCTCCCTTCTAACTGATGTTGAATATAGATCGCAGCCTGCTCCATGTTCATAGCATCTTCCACTTTAAACTGACCAATCCGGGTACGCCTCAGACTGGTAAGGTATCCGCCGCATCCCAATGCCTGCCCCAGATCATTTGCCAAACTGCGTATATAGGTTCCTGTTGAGCAGACCACTTTAAAATGAATCAATCCGCCTTCCAGCCGGGTGCAACTGAATTCGTGAATAGTAACCGGACGCGGTTCCAGTTTCACCTCTTTGCCTTTTCTTGCCAGTTCGTAAACCCGCTGCCCATTGATTTTAATCGCTGAATGAATGGGAGGTACCTGCTGAATGGGTCCACGAAATGCCTCCAGCGCAGTGTCCACTTCCTGCCAGTCGATGACTGAACCATCTTCCCGGACTACCCCCTCCTCCTTCAGCAAAAATCCCGGACATGGTACAGGCTCCGATTCAAGATCAAAGGTTGGTGTTGAAGCCCCCAATTGGATGGTGCCGGTATATTCCTTTTCCTGCGCCATATACTCATTGATCTTTTTGGTAAACTTTCCGGTACATACGATCAGCAAACCGGTTGCCAGGGGATCCAGGGTGCCCGCATGTCCAACTTTTTTCGTCCGCACCTGGTTTCTGAGTTTTCTAACCACATCAAAAGAGGTCCAGTCGAGTGGTTTATCGATCAATAATACAGTGCCTGCGGCAAAGGGATTTTCCTTCATGCTATCCAAAGAGGTTGTCAATTTTTTTTTTGCAAAGGTACTATAGCGCGGGCAGCAATAGGATTTTACCATTCATCCTTTCCATTGGCAGCCAGGCTGGATTTAAGTTGTTTCCAGGACGCAGCAAGGGATTCCGGTGTTGAAAAATGTACAGGGTTTTGCTGAATATTTCGTTCAGCGGTTGCCTTGCGGTCGGTCGTTAACGGATGTGTACTTAAGAAGCCCGGCAAACCGGAACCGGTTTCGGCTTTTTTCAACCGGTCCATCAAACCGATCATGCCTTTGGGATCTACTTTATTGGCACGCATCAGTTCCATTGCTGCGGCATCTGCTTTTTCTTCCAGAGAACGGGAATAAGAAAGCGAGCGGAGCTGGTCAGCCTGTCCTACAACAGCTGCTCCGATTGACCCAAGGTCTCCAAAAACCATGGATAAAAGCACAGACCCGGATAGTTGCCGCAGGATGGAGCGTAAACTATGCCGTTCGTTCACATGACTGGCTTCATGTCCCAGCAGGGCAACCAGTTCTTCCGGTTCCTGCATTTCATTCAGGATACCTTTATAGACAACTATATGTCCGCCCGGAATGGCAAATGCATTGATTTCTTTTTCGTCTGCCACTGTAAATTGAAGTGGGTATTGATCACTTAACCGTAATTGTTCTGCAAAACTGGTCAGTTGGGCCGTTGCAACACTATCCGTTTTTAAGCCCGAAGCCATGGATTCATAGATCATTTCCCCCAGCTGTTTTTCTTTCTCTACAGATACCAGCTGAAGCCCAATTCCGGTAATCACCGAAATCAATAAAAAATACACCCCAATTAAACCCGCCGCTATCATCAACAACAGCACCGGCCATTTCCATTGCCTGCGCACAGTTTTGGCCAACTGGCTTTTTTTGGAAAGCTTTGAATGAAGTTCGGGCCAGAGCAGATGATTCACGGAGATGGTTAACCGATGCTGGCTGCCGGGCAGCAATTGCAGCATTGCATTACCGGAACCGGTTTCAAGAATGCGGATACCGCTTAATTCGTATGCGCCGATAAAGGATTCATCGCTGGCATCATACAACTGAATAGCCTGATCAAATAATAAGAGTCGAACCTGCCTCAAAGATTCTTCCGGATTTGTCTGAAACCAGACTTCATGTTGCTTGTCGAGCATGGTACAAATTTAAATAATCTGTCTGGCCTTCCACTCCAGGTATTTGTTAATGGTTTGCGTGGTTAGTTGGGCTGGAGGAGTAAGGATAGACTGAATCCCATATTTATGCAGCTCTTTTACCATCCGTTTTTTTTCAAGTATGAATTTTTCGGTAATCACTTTCACATAGAGCTGCTCGAGATCGGTAACCGGCTCCTCCACCTGCTTCAGCAATTCTGTATTTTCAAAAAACACCACCAGTAGCTGGTGCTGTTTGGCGAGTGTGCGGATATAGGGCAATTGGCGCTGCAAACTGCTCATGGATTCAAAATTGGTAAACAGGATCAGGAGACTTCGATGAGTAATCCGGCTTTTAACAAGGGTAACCAGTTTTTCATAATCCGCCTCCAGAAAATTCGTTTGCTGCCGGTAAAGGGTTTCCGCCAACAGACTCATTTGCATTCCCTTGCGATCAGCGGGTACAAACTGTCCCCTGTTTTCCGCGAAACAAATCAATCCGGCTTTATCATATTTTACCAGTGCTACCCGGCTAAGAACCAGACTGGCATTGATGGCATAATCGAGCAATGTCATTCCTTCAAAAGGCTGTTTCATAACCCGGCTTTTATCAATAAGGCAATACACCTGCTGACTTCTTTCGTCGGTATAATTATTAACCATCAGTGCACCACCTTTCCGAGCCGTAGCTTTCCAGTTGATGGTTCGTAAATCATCACCCGGCACATAGTCTTTAATTTCTTCGAATTCCATACTATGCCCAAACCTGCGGATCTTCCTGCTGCCGATATCTGTTGTAGTGGCATTATGTGCCAGCAATTCATAGTGCCGCAGGGAATGAAAAGAGGGCCAGACCATCACCGTTTTTTCAGCGGGCAGTATATAGCGTCGTTCCGCCAGCGAGAGCGGCGAACGAACGAGTACCGAAATATTTCCAAACAGGTATTCCCCTCTGCTGACTGGTTTGAGTGTGTAGGTCAGTTGTTTTGTTGAATTCGCTTCCAGTGCTACCGGCAGCATGAAATGGCGGGCCTGAAACTGGACAGGTACCTCATCCACCAGGTCTGCATGAATCGAAAATGGATACTCAGACTGAAGTTCCAGGTAAACTTTATTATCATCCCCATTACTAAAAATATCTGCCATCTTCCGGCTTGCCCGGATGCCCTGTTTCTGGCGAAACAGGAGCAGTATATCAATTACCGTAACGAACAATACAAGGCCCAGCAGGATCAATCCCAATTCAAAGAATACCGGAAAAAAATAAGTGCCCACAAAAAAACAGGATACAGCAATAAGTATCCGAATCAATCGGGGTGTAAAAAAAAGGCGACCAACGATCAGTTGCTGTTCAGCCATTAGCGTGGCACTTCAATGGTTTGCAATATTTCCTGAATTACTTCATCAGGCGTACCTCCTTCCATCTCTTTCTCCGGGGTTATGATGATCCGGTGCCGCAATACAGGAGCGGTCACAAATACAACATCTTCGGGATTCACAAAATCTCTTCCACTGATTGCAGCATAGGCTTTTGCAGCATTCAATATTCCAATGGAAGCCCTTGGCGATGCGCCCAGGTATATATGTTTATGTGAACGGGTCTGGTTTACAATGGCAGCAATAAATCGCAGCAATTTTTCTTCCGCATGGATTTGCTTTACCTGCATTCTGAGCTGCAGCAATTGCTCCCTGTTCAACACAGGGCGGATCTCATTCAGCAGATTTTCCGCACCGGTTGCATGATGCAGCTGAAGGATCGTAACCTCCTGTTCAAGGGATGGATAACCAACCAGGATTTTGAATAAAAACCTGTCCAGCTGCGCTTCCGGTAAATGATAGGTCCCCTCCTGTTCAATCGGGTTCTGTGTTGCTACCACCAGAAAGGGCGCCTGCATGGGATAGGTTTGTCCATCTATGGTTACCTGCTTTTCTTCCATCACTTCAAACAAGGCTGCCTGTGTTTTGGCAGGGGCGCGATTGATTTCATCGATGAGGACCAGGTTGCTGAATACCGGACCTTTCCGAAACTGAAAACTGGCTTGCTGCGGATGAAATATACTGGTACCCAGTACATCACCCGGCATCAGATCCGGGGTAAACTGTATTCTGGAGAATCCTACATCTACCGCCTTGCTGAGCAGCCTTGCCGTAAGCGTTTTAGCAACTCCCGGAACTCCTTCAATCAGCACATGCCCATCGGCGAGTAAAGCTACCAGTAGTAACTCCACCATATTTTCCTGCCCGATTATTACTTTGGCTACTTCCTCTTTGAGTTTTTCAACCGCCGCATTTAATTCCTGGAGATTGGTTCTTTCTTCAAATAATTGCTCTTCCATCAGGATCGTTTTATATGAAATTCTTCAATTAGTTCATTCATTCGAAGCAGGTCATCATCTGCTACCGTTCCGTGTTCGTCAATCATCCGGAATTCGTAAAACAAACTTTCAAGCAGTGTTGCCTCCACACCGGATTTTAAGGATAGCTGCCGAACCAGCTGGTCATCTGCCTGATTACTGTACAATTGATAGTGTTGCCGGATGAATTCCATAAAATGCATTTCTATTTTCCGTGCCAGATCTGCATTGTCTTTATGCTGATAATACAGTCGCCCGATCGTTTGCACGAAATCAAGCGAACTGTTTACAGGCGGGTCTACCACCGGAATAATTTTCCTTCTTCTTTTTACTTCACTGAACAGGAGCAGCAGCAGCATCAGTATGATTGTATACAGGGCCCATTTTAAAGAAGGATAGTTCATAAAAACACCCAGACTGGAGAAATTCTCCTTTGGAGGGGTTGCTGATCTGAAATAATCATCCCAAAAGATGCCTGAATAGGTATGCGGCAGGCCGGTCAAGAGTTCCGACCAATAGTGATAATTGTTTTTATGCAGCAGAAAGAAATTGGAAAACTGCAAGGGATTTGCGTGCAGGGTAATACTACCTGAATCCATTTGTTTGCGAATGCAATTGGGAGCACCTGACTGATTGGTTCCCAGAATTTTCCAACCTGAACTATCCCTGAGTGTAAAATGCGAAAACAACTGTTCTCCAGGATAACCAAAGAGTTGGTAAGTTGCTGAATCATTCGCTCTGAGCGTATACAGGGTGGTATCTTCAAAAGACGGCGTATATTGAATGTAGGCCTCTTCAACACCCAGGGTATCCAGAAACGACTCATCCAGCTGTAGCGATGATATTACCAGATGGTTGCCTCTTCTGGCATATTGGAGCAATTTTTCTTTCTCAGTTTTAGACGGCAAAAACTTTGTTGAGATAACGATGTATAACTCCGGTAACAGAACTTCCGCCTCTGTTGAATCATCCCATTCCATCGGGTCCAGATTCAGTGCATAGTCGGGCGACTCCTGTTGCAAAATAATCTCTTCTACTTCAGGGAAAAGACTGTAAAGACTATTATAAGCAAACCAGGTGCCATAGGGGATTTTATCCTGATACCAGAGGCTTATCCTCGGATTAATCGTTTTGGATGTACAGGCAACAAGCAGCAGACAGCCTGTCAACCATACCATAAATCTTCTATCAAACAGGAATTGTTTCATACGAGTTGTCGGAACCTCGAAAATTCCTGTTTGATGAGTTGATATTTTTCACTGGTGGTGCTAAATCCACCGTAACAAACGTATTCATAAATACGCGAAAGCTGCATGAACTGATCTGCCTGCCGATGTGTTCGCATTTGCTGCAGATAATGCGCATTTGTCCATTCCGGATGATATTCCACCAGTCCTTTGTTTCGCAGCAAAAAAAGTGTTTTTAAAAATTGAAGCCGGACGGATTCCTGAAAATTTCCTGTTTCTTCTGCCTGGCTTAGCAATTGATCAATATCTGGTGCTGCCTGGCTGCCTGTTGCAGTAGTTACCCGTTTCCTGGACCTTGCTTTTCGGGTAAATAGCAACAGATTCTTCTCTTTAAATAGTCTGTATAAAACCAAACTCATCAACAGCACCAGGAGTCCGTAAAAAATCCACTTAAACCATCCGCTTTGGAGCAGGTATTCCAGCCAACCGGTATTTTGATCTGTTGGTTCCGGCCGGGGCCTGGTCCAATAAGCAGGATCATTTGCATACCTGAATTCCTTCAGCAACTGAATTGAATCAACCTGAGTTGTTGGTATAGTCAATTTATCCTGGGCCCTGCTTTCCGACAAGGGATAAAAACAGGTAAACAGCAAAGCCAGTAAATAATATAGTAATGGTGATTTCAGGTTGAAAAGATTAATCCGGATGAACCAATTGATTTTTTTTTGCTACCCGGATGGGATAATAAATAAAATACCAGCCTATAAATGCAAAAGAACCAAGCAGGATAATCAGACTTAACCATACCGGCATTCCGGTATGCCTGGTTATAAATCCTTCGAAAAAAGCGGCTGCAATAAATATAGGCACCAGACCAATCATGATTTTGAGTCCGTCTTTAACACCTGTCCGAAGTGATTGCAACCTTGTATAGGTACCCGGGAACAACATACTGCGTCCGATTACCAGTCCGGCTCCACCAGCAATTACTATGGCAGAAATTTCCAATGCTCCGTGAATCCAGATTACCAGTACCGATTCCCAACCCAGGTCCCTGGCAAAAAAGAAATACTGAAAAGAACCCAGCATCACGCCATTCTTAAACAACATATAAACGGTTCCGGCTCCCGCAAAAAAACCCATTACAAACATATTAAAGGCAACTCTGATATTATTGAGTGCAATCGCCAGAAACATATACAATTCGCCTTCCTGTTTGTATACACCGAAAGGGTCGCCCTTGGAAATATTTTCTTCCGTCATTTCCACATACTGATTTCCTAAAACACCGCGCACAAATTCCTGGTCTTTTGCAGCAGAAAAAGCAGCAATAACGGCAAAGAGAACAAACACCAGCAAGGAATAAAACAGGGTACGGTGGTGTTTACGAACCACAAGAGGCAATTCATACCGAAAAAAATCACGGATACGGGATGATTTTTCTTTTTTATTGCTGTAAATGGCAAGGTATTTCGAACTGGCCAACCCGTTCAGATAAACAGTAACCTGACTTTGCGGATAAAAGGTTTTGGCATAACCGAGATCATTTACCAGTTCAGTAAACTGTGTAGCCAGCTCATCCGGACCAGCGGCATTGTCTTCCTGAATGGCCTTCCATTTTTCAATATTTGTTTGTAGGAATTTTCCCTCCCGCATAGGACAACAATATAAGGGCAAAATTTTATTTCCGGAAATCAGTACCGGGTATTATCTTTTCAGGCAGGTATATGTCTGTTACAAAACTTCATACAGGGTTTAATATTGAAGTGGAATTCACTATCAGTGCATTTCACAAACGATTACTCGCGTGGTTTGTAGACATTGTTGTTATTGGAGTTTATATCTGGTTGGCCAATCAATTTGTAGATGCCTTTAAAAACGGGCTGCAGGACCTGTCGTTCAACTGGCTGGAACTACTTGTCTGGATACCCGTGTTGCTTTATTTTTTGTTATCGGAAATCACCCTGAATGGGCAGTCGCCTGGTAAAAGACTGTTGCGCATAAAAGTTATTACCGCGTCTGGCGGACAACCTACACTTAGTCAATACCTGATCCGATGGTTATTCCGTGCCATAGATTTTCCCGTACTGATTTTTGCATCCCTTGTCTATTCTGTCTGGCCCTGGTATTTATTCCCCTTACTATTTACCGGACTGATCAGTTTTATTCTGACTCCTCAATCGCAACGGATTGGTGATCTGCTGGCAGGTACCATTGTTATTGATACCAATACAGAATCTGCCTGGCAACACACGGTTTTTACAGAAGTGGAAGCGAGTTATGAACCGGTTTTCCCAGGTGTAATGGGATTGAGCGACCGGGATATGAATACCATCAAACAGGTTTTATTGTACACCCGCAAAAGACCGGGTGATAAAGTAGCCGAAAAAGTTGCCGCAAAAATTAAAACGGCACTCAAAATCGAAACTGATCTGAGTGCCGAAGATTTTCTGGAAACTCTTCTGAAAGATTATAATTACCTCTCGAGAAGATAATTAGAGGCTTGCAAGTCCAAACGCAACCACGCCAACAATTGCCAGCAGGTACACAGCAATCAAAATAATCGTCAGGATCCCGATAAAGCGGAAACAGGATTTCAGGTTGCGAAATGAGGTTTGCAATTGTATGGCTTCACCAGCTTGTAATGCCTGCTGCATGGACGATGCAAACCGGTACAAATAAAAGCAGGGGAAAAAATACAGGGCTGCCAATGCCAGGTATATCAGGGAAAAGGCGGAAGAATACATGCCTCCGAATGCAGCACCACCCATGGAAGCAGCAGACATGGTAAAGACGAGTGCAATCCCTCCCAGAACCAGTAGTCCGCATCCAATAAATCCAAGGATTGCCAAAAATTTAGCCCATTTGGCCGTTTCCTTCAGATAACCGGATGAGAGTTCATCCACTTGCAATTCAAAGAGATTGGTTTGGTTTGTTTCCATTATAATTGATTTGGTTAAGGACTTTGTTATTGTCTGCCCCAGCCTAACATGGACGCTATTCCTGTGAATACTACAAACACCACATACAAGCCGATCAGCAGGAAGGTCCAGATTGCCAGGTACCTGAAAAAAGAACGCAGACAGAGCAGCGAAATTGTAAGACTGCTTGCATTCCCTTCATTGGCTATTTTT
This sequence comes from uncultured Flavihumibacter sp., assembly GCA_964547405.1. GTDB lineage: Bacteria > Bacteroidota > Bacteroidia > Chitinophagales > Chitinophagaceae > Flavihumibacter. Next base: position 10,940 of record CAZJNY010000004.1, read on the forward strand.
TTCAGATGAATGCCAAAGCGATACAACCACCGAAATGGGAAATAAAAGAATAAAACACCGAGCAGCGAAAGCACACTGGTGGTTGCTGCGAGTTCCTTTAAGGCATCCTCTTTGGGTGGCACCACCAACAGGGAATAAACCGATCTGGCTCCGAGGTAAACTAACCCGATCAAAAAAAGATACCCGGCAATTGCCAGCCAGCGGGCCCATCTGGCTGCATCCTGCAACAAGAGCCAGTTGGCTGCCTCCACTTCAATTCTGTTTTTAGCAGTTTCTGCTTCCATAATTATTCTTACTCCTGCATGTTTATATTTTTCGGAAAGCTTATAATCAATAGGCGCGAGCAAACAAAACCCGTTGGGTACTGGGTTTGCCGGTCAGGATACAGGTACCCGCTTCCTGCCTGTTACCAAGCGGAATACAGCGGATAGTGGCCTTGGTTTTATCTTTGATGGCTTCTTCCGTTTCTGCAGTTCCATCCCAATGCGCTGACAGAAATCCGCCTTTTTCATCCAGCAGGCGCTCAAAATCTGCCCATTCGTTCACCTCGGTTATATGGTTATCCCTGTAGGTTTTGGCTTTGTTGAACATTGCCTGTTGTATTTCATCCAGCAGGTTTTTCACCTGTTCAGCCAGGTTTTCAAGAGGAAGTGTTTGTTTCTCTTTGGTATCTCTTCTTGCCACTTCAGCCACCTTGTTTTCAAGATCACGGGCACCCAGGGCGATTCGTACGGGCACTCCTTTCAACTCATATTCGGCAAATTTCCAACCCGGACGGTTATTGTCATTGTCGTCATATTTGGCAGAGATGCCCAATGCTTTTAATTCTTTGAGGAGGATGGCTACTTTTTCCCCGATCATAGCTTTTTGCTCCTCTCCCTTGTAAATGGGCACGATGACCACCTGCAATGGGGCAATTTTAGGAGGCAGAATCAATCCCTGGTCATCACTGTGAGCCATCACCAGGGCGCCAATCAGACGGGTACTTACTCCCCAGCTGGTTGCCCACACATATTCCAGTTTATTCTCTTTAGTCAGGAATTTCACATCAAATGCCTTTGCGAAATTTTGTCCCAGAAAATGGGATGTTCCCGCCTGCAACGCTTTTCCATCCTGCATTAAGGCCTCAATGCAATAAGTGTCTTCTGCACCGGCAAACCGCTCGGAGGCTGTTTTTACTCCTTTAATTACCGGAACGGCCATAAACTCTTCTACAAAACTGGCATATACATCCAGCATTTTTTCTGTTTCTTCTACCGCTTCTTCCCGGGTTGCATGAGCGGTATGACCTTCCTGCCACAGGAATTCTGCCGTTCTCAGAAAGAGACGGGTTCTCATCTCCCAGCGCACCACATTGGCCCACTGGTTAATCAGCAGGGGAAGATCCCGGTAACTCTGAATCCAGTCTTTGTAGGTATTCCAGATAATCGTTTCTGAAGTTGGACGAACAATCAGTTCTTCTTCAAGTTTGGCTTCCGGATCCACTACAACGCCCCCGCCATTGGGGTCATTTTTCAGGCGATAATGGGTAACTACCGCACATTCTTTGGCAAAACCCTCGACATGAGCAGCCTCTTTGGATAAGAAACTTTTCGGGATAAACAGGGGGAAATACGCATTCACATGCCCGGTTTCCTTGAACATACGGTCAAGCTGGTCGCGCATATTTTCCCAAAGCGTGAACCCATAAGGTTTTATTACCATACAACCCCTGACGGCGGAGTAATCCGCCAGTCCGCCTTTCAGCACTAAATCGTTGTACCACTGGCTATAATCCGCTTCCCGGCTTGTAATTTCTTTACTCATGCTAACTGATTGGGTTTTAACATTTAACTTGCAACGAATGAATAATTATCGCTGTCTAATTAGTATTTTAGTAGAGCGAACGCAAAAGTAATTTTTTAACTCATTAATCGCTGAGCCATGAACCTCAAAATTTCTTCCTTACTGGTGGTAGCCGCTGCACTCACATTGAGCAGCTGTTCCTCGGTGTACAAATCCGGTCAAACTCCGGATGATGTTTATTTTTCGCCCGGAAGAACGGGTGCGGCCTATGCATCCGGTGATGATGACAATGGCTCAGACTATCTTTCAACGAACCAGCGCCGCCGGTATAATGATCCGGTGAGTGATCCGAATTATGCGGATGATCAATACATGAGGATGGCTATCGCAACTGGTCGCCGCCCGATGTTTTTTGACGATTTCGCCATGATGAATCCCTATTACCGGAATAACTGGGCGTTCAACAGTCATATGGTTTGGAACAGTCCATGGAATAGTCCCTGGAATTCTATGTATATGTGGAACAGCTTTTACAATCCCTATTGGGGCATTGGAAATGGCTGGTACGGTGGTGGTTTCGGCTTAGGCTGGTCACCCGGCTGGGGCACCGGTTGGGGTGGTGGCTGGGGTGGCGGTCACTGGGCAGGCGGAGGCATTATCAACAAGCCTGGTTATTATACAGCTCCGCGTCCAAGCCGTCCGAGATCCGGTTTCACCATGGGCAGCTACCTGAATTCCTCTAATAACCGGAATTCCTACCGTGTCAATAATTCCTATTACGGCAATTATAATAACCGGAATAATTATAACAATAACCGGAGCATAATAAACAATAATAACCGGAGCATGTATAATAACAATCGCTCTACCAACTCAGGATCTTTTGACCGGCCAACCCGTTCTTATACTCCTTCTTCCTCACCTGCCAGCAGCGGTAGCCGTGGCAGTTCCGGAGGTGGTGGTGGAGTTAGTCGTCCGACCCGTTCAGGAAACTGATTTTCTTAACTAATATATTGGAGGAAACAACCAAAACGGGCCGTTTCCTCCTTTTTTATATCCATCCCGTATCAAAAGTATAGGCACATGCGAAAAAAAGTCCTCCTAGCATTTTTCAGCTTCTCCTCTCTTGCCGGTATAGCCCAGGTTCCCGAAGACGCTTTGCGGATGTCCTGGAATACGCCTGGTGGTACAGCCCGTAACCAGGCAATTGGTGGCGTTATGGGTTCACTTGGCGGGGATATCACCTCCAGTTTCATCAACCCTGCGGGTATTGGTATATATAAAACGAGCGAGCTGGTTATTAGTCCGGGTTTTAACTTCCTCAATAACAATAGTAATTTCAGGGGCACCAAAACAGGCCTGAACAATTCCAATGCATTTTTTGGAACCAGCGGATTTGTACTTGGAATTCCTTCCAACCCCAGGAGTCGTAACAACAGCAGTGCGTTCAGCATTGCGGTCAACCGGGCGGCAGATTTTAATCAAAAAATCAACTACCGCGGACAAAACGACTTCAGCTCTTTCTCGGAATCCTATGCTTCCGAAGTGGCGAATTCAGGACTTTCTCTAGACGATGCGATTAATTCAAACAGCATTTCATTTCCTGCCCGTATGGGATTGTATACCTACCTCGTTGATACACTTACCACACCGGGTTTTGGAACGGAGGTGGTAGGTTCTCCATTGCGGTATGCACTGGAGCAGGATACGGCATTTTTGCTCAACCAGGATAATTATATTGAAACGAAAGGTGGCATTACCGAATTGGCTTTCAGTTTTGCCGGTTCCAGTCGCGATAAAATTTATTGGGGAGTCAGCCTGGGGGTACCCATCATGAATTATGAGCGGGTTAGTACACTCACAGAGTCAGATGCTAGTGGTAACACCAATAACTATTTTAATGAAACCTATCTCCGGGAGCGATTTACCAGCCGTGGTGTGGGATTGAATCTTAAACTGGGACTGATAGCACGACCCATAGAATCAATCCGCCTGGGGGCAGCCATTCATACGCCAACCATCTATGGTATGCGGGAAACCTACGATGCAGAATTGTATGCCGACCTTGAAAACTACAATGCGCCTACAACAGTGGATGTGAGTACCCTGAACGAAGGTTTTACACCGGAATACAGATATGATCTGACATCTCCCTGGAAATTTCTGGTGAGCGGTTCCTATATATTTGGATCGGTTGCTGACACGCGTCAGCAGAAAGGATTTATTTCTGCCGATGTAGAATATGTAACGCATTCTTCCAGTCGTTTTCGGGATGCTGAACTGGATGGCTCCGGCAGCAACAATTATTTCAGTGCCGTCAATAATGTTATCAGAGATATTTACAAAGGAACGATCAACATGAAAATTGGTGGTGAGTTAAAATTCAATACCATTATGGCCAGAGCTGGATTTGCGTATTATGGCAACCCTTACCGGGATGAAGCACTCAACGGAAAGCGTATGTTCATCAGTGGTGGTCTGGGGTATCGTAACAAAGGTTACTTCATTGATCTGGCCTATGTTCATCGTATCACCAATGATGTCAATTTCCCTTACCGCCTGAATGACAAAGCCAACACCTTTGCAGAGTTGCAGGGCGGCGGGGGTACTGTTGTTGCTACTGTCGGTTTTAAGTTTTAAGAAAATCTCTCCACCAGAATCCGGAATCTTTCACGGTTCGGAGCTGTGTTTTGAAATCAACATGAACCAGTCCGAACCGTGCTTCATATCCTTCCGCCCATTCGAAATTATCCATCAGGGTCCAGGCAAAATATCCCCCCAGCTTCACTCCTTCTTTTTTTGAATTAAGCAAGGCTTGCAGGTAGGCTTTGAAATAATCGATGCGTTGCTGGTCATGAACGCGGCCCTGCTGTACCTGGTCTTTAAAGGCTGCGCCGTTTTCTGTTATCAGAATTTCTTTAATGGCACCATATTTCCAGAACCTTCGGATGATATGCTGGAATGCATCCGCATTGATCTCCCAACCCATAGCTGTAACAGGAACCTTGCGGTCTTTAGGTTTTACTTCAGCAGCCTGTATGATTGGAATAAAGGGATGGTGCTTCACTACTATCGGAAAGTAGTTCTGCAGCCCGATAAAATCCATATCAAACTGCATCTGGCTGGCAAATTTCCAGCTTTTATTTTGCCGGTTCATTTTGTCTACCAGTCCTTTGTCATCCTCCGGAAATCCTTTGCCTAATAAGGGTTCAATGAACAACCGGTTCATAAAGAGGTCAATTCTTCGGGCAGCCGCAATATCATTCGGGGAATCCGAATAAGGAATTACTTCCGAGCAGGAAAAACTGGTCCCGATGCTGGCATCCGGGATATACCTGCGAAGGATTCTTCCACCATCCGCCTGTGCTATAGCGGCATGGTGTACCGCTTTCAAAAATCCTTCAAGAGATCTTCTGCCTGGCGCGTGAATACCAAGCATATGCCCAAGCGTTGTGAAACCGGAGGGTTCATTTAATACAATCCAGTGTTTGACTGCCCCGAAATTTTTTGCACATACTTTGGCATAATGCCGGAACCAGCGGTTGATCAACGGACTTTCCCATCCGCCCTCATTCTGTAAAATCTGTGGCAGATCCCAATGGTATAAAGTAACAAAGGGGGTTATTCCCAAAGCCAGACATTCATCAATCAATTGCTGGTAAAATTGAATGCCGGCCGGATTTGCTTTTCCGGATCCATCTGGTAAAATGCGCGACCAGGAAATACTAAACCGGAAGGAATTGAACCCCATTGCTTTCACCAGCATCAAATCATCTCTGTACCGGTGATAGAAATCACAGGCAGTAGTTGGTCTTGCTCCTTTTTTAATGACTGCTTTGCGTTTTGCGAATTGATCCCAGATAGACAGTGAACGACCGTCTTCTGTTACAGCGCCTTCATTCTGAGCGGCCGACAGAGCGACGCCCCAATGAAAATTTTTACCAAAAGACGAGGCACGTAAATCGGGTGGTAACATCAGGCAAATTACCAAGAGCCGCTTCAGGAATGTATTATCAAATCATGAAATCTGCTGCTGCACATACTGATGTACACCGTCCCAGTCGAGTGGATGAAACCACCGGAATGCCGGATCCTTTTTAAACCATGTCATCTGCCGTTTGGCATACTGTCGTGTATGCTGCCTGATTTGTTCAACGGCTGCTTCCAGGCTCAACTTCCCTTCGAGGTACAGAAAAAGTTCCTTGTACCCCACCGTTTGAAGCGAAGTGATTTTTTCCCGGGATTTATCATTTTTATCCAGAAAGGCCTGCACTTGTTGTACTTCTTCGAGTAAACCGGCAGTCATCATCTGATCCACCCGAAGGTTGATCCTTTCCACCAGTTCCGGCCTGGGGAGTTCCAATCCGATTTTTATAGTCTCAAAACTGCGGGTTCTGTGTTGATGGGTTTGAAAACTGCGTATACTCCTGCCCGTTGTAACAACTACTTCCAGCGCCCGCAGCAGCCGATGCGGATTCTGCACCTCACCAGTGGAATAATAAAGCGGATCCTTTTGCTGAACTGTTTGTTGCAGCCATTCCATGCCCTTTTCCTCATATTCCTGCTGTATGGATTGGCGCAGTGCCGGGTCTACTGCCGGCACCTCATCGAGTCCTTCTGTCAGTGCTTTGATGTAGAGACCAGTACCGCCAACAACCACTGCGGTCTGGTGGTTAACAAACAATTGTTGCAGTAATTCCATTGCATATGCTGCATACCGGGCCGCATTCCATTCTTCCAGGATTGATTGTGAAGCAATAAAATGATGGGGAACAGCTGCCAGCTCCTGGTCATCCGGCCTGGCAACACCGATGCATAATTCACGAAAACACTGACGGGAATCTGCAGATATGATTTCTGTATTCAGCCATTGAGCAACCCGAATCGCCATCGCTGTTTTACCAACAGCGGTGGGACCGGCAATTACTATACTAAAATTCTTCTTCACTGCTTTCTTCTTCGGCACCTAACTCATCATTGTCCTCCGTATCACTGTCTCCTTCGGTACCAAATCCTTCCGCTCCGGACTGGAGATCATATTTCTCTTCCATTTCCGCCAGTTTATCACCCACCAGTCCTTTGGTACCATACTGAGAAGGCGCAATTCCTTCACTTCGAACCATGGAAGGATAGTCAACTTTGGGATTTTCTTCTTTTGACACATTGATCAGCTCAACCAGGAAGGTCCAGTTCCGGCTAAAATCATAATGGTAAATGAATTTCTGGTTGGGATCAAATATCTCAGAACCAATAGTGGTGCCCTCCATCAGTAATGGTTCCACCACATAGGTCTTATCGTACTTTTCCAGTGATATTTCCCTTCCCCGCTGCCAGTTATCGTTACTCCGGTAGAAGGTAGCCGAATGTTTGGAATCAAATTCATAGGCTTTTAAAATTGCCTGATGAAGATCCTGAAAATGTTGCTTATGCCGGATTGCAATATCTCTGTAAATACTGTCGTCTTCCTCAAAATACACCCTGAACTTCAGAATTGCCATAATGTAGCTGCTGTTGATTTCGGGCCTAAAATAGCACCTTTTATTGAAACCACAGACGGGTTTACCGGCTTGGTTGCAGGTTGTATTCCTTTGCTTTCTCCATCATCAGTGCGTGAGCTGCTTCAAATGTATTCGGAATCACACCGTCCAGTATGGCTTCCCGGATGGCATTTTTAATGTCGCCAACAATGCGCCCCGGGGCCAATCCGAAAATTTCCATTATTAATTCTCCTGAAATCGGTGGCTGCCAGTTTCGTATGCGGTCGTTTTCTTCCACTTCCTGCAACCGCTGTTTTACCAGGGCAAAATTGCTCAGGTATTTTTTTACCTTGAATTTATTCTTGGAGGTAATATCAGCCGAGCAGAGTAACATCAGGTCTTCAATTTCATCTCCTGCATCAAACAATAAGCGGCGGATGGCACTGTCTGTTATATTTTCTTTGGTCAGACTGATAGGTCTTAAATGCAGCTCCACCAGTTTTCGCACATACCGCATTTTTTCATTTTGCGGCAGTTTAAGTTTGGCGAAGATCCGGGGTACCATCCGCCCTCCCACCACTTCATGGCCATGGAAGGTCCAGCCATGCCCCGGCTCAAATTTTTTGGTTGCCGGCTTGCCGATATCATGCAATAGTGCCGCCCAGCGCAACCAGAGATCACTGGTATGCACCGCAATATTATCCACTACCTGCAGCGTATGATAAAAATTATCCTTGTGCCCCTTGCCATCAATGTATTCCGCGCCGGCCAGATCAATCATCTGTGGAAAAATAATATGCAGTAAGCCGGCTTTGTACAAGAGATCAAACCCAATGGATGGCTGCTTACTCAACAATATTTTATTCAGCTCTTCGGTTATCCGTTCCTGTGATATGATCCGGATTCGTTCCACATGCAGGCAAATGCCCTTCCAGGTAGTTTCTTCAATCGTAAACCCTAATTGAGAAGCAAAACGAATGGCCCGCAACATCCTTAGCGGGTCATCACTGAAGGTTTGTCCGGGCTCCAGCGGTGTGCGGATAATTTTATTCTGCAGATCTGTCCTTCCATCAAAAGGATCTATTAGCGTGCCATAGGTGGCTTCATTCAGGCTAACAGCCATTGCATTGATGGTGAAATCACGGCGCAGCTGGTCTTCCTCCAGGCTGCCTGGTTCAACCTCCGGATTTCGGCTGTGATAGCGGTAACTTTCTTTTCTGGCACCAACAAACTCAACATCAAACTCATCAATTTTCAGGGCGGCTGTGCCGAAGTTTTTGTAAAACGCCACAGCAGGAGCAGGATTGAATCGCTGTGCTACCGCCCTGGCCAGTTCGATCCCATCCCCCACACAAACGATATCTGCATCTTTCGTGGGACGATCAAGTAGTTTATCGCGAACAAATCCACCCACTACATAGGTTTCCAATTCCAAATCAGTAGCCGCATGTGCGATTTTTTTGAAAACAAACAACTCTTTCGCTGAACAATTAATTTCCATCGGCCTGCAAATTAGTTTAAATTAAGGGGAAATACAGGTCATGACCAGCTCCAAAGCTTCCAATGTAGAGGCCTATCTGAATGAAATCCCGGAAGACAAACGTCCTGCCATGCTGGCGTTGAGAAAAACTATTACGAAAAATCTGCCCGCCGGTTTCAAAGAAATCATGCAATACGGTATGATCGGGTACGTAGTGCCCCACTCCCTCTATCCGGATGGATACCATACCAACCCCAAAGAACCACTGCCATTTATCAGCCTGGCTGCACAGAAAAATCATATCGCGGTTTATCATATGGGCATCTATGCAGACCCCGCTTTGTTGCAATGGTTTCAGGAGGCTTATGCAAAACAATCCAAAACAAAACTGGATATGGGGAAAAGTTGTATCCGGTTTAAAAACCCCACACAGATCCCGGTTGATCTGATTGGTGAGCTGGCTTCCAGAATGAGTCCGCAAACATGGATTGATCTCTATGAAAAATCAAAACCCCGTTAAAGCCCACAGCCCTCTTTTTTCATAGCAGCACGAATTTTCTTTACCTCACCCGGGCGTTCGCTAAACCATGCCTTCATGGTGTGAATTAGCTGTTGGTCGCTAGCATCCGCTCCTGCCGGCTTCCTTGAGATCAGGCGGTTCATTTTCCTGCGGCCCAACCACTGTGCCAGCCAGCGGGGTTTGCGGATATCCAGCAAGGTGTAGAGGGGAATGGTTTGCAGCTTTCTTCTCCATTCTTTGACCGGATCTGCCGGCTCCTGCAGGCGATCGTGTATTACTGCAGCACCGGGCAGTATGGCCAGGTGATAACCATGGTACTGGAGCCGGGCTGCATAATTATTGTCTTCTCCGTAATGATAAAAGGCTGGATGAAAGAGTCCGGTTTTCTGAATACAGTCCACACGCATCAGCCAGGCCGCGGCATTCACAAAGCGAATCGGAACCAGGTGCCGGATGGTATCATTACCGAGGTTGGCAATCCACTGTTCCGGGAGCATTTTTTTGGCAGCCCGCTTCAGATAGCCGGAGAAAGCCCGGTCCAGTTGCTGGCCGCCCGGTGCCAGTTGAAGCGGACTCAGCACACCAACAAACACCGCTTTTTTCAATTCGGTTACCAGTTTTTCAATGGTGTCTTCAAACACATAGGCGTCCTGATTCAGCAAAAACACAAACTCCGCCCCGCTTTCCATGGCCTTCCGGATGCCAATATTATTTGCTGCACCAAATCCAAGATTGCTATCCAGGCAGATCAGTTCAATGTTTTCGAATTGGCCAACAAGTTCGACGGTTCCGTCAGTGGAGGCATTGTCTACCACCAGCACCCGGGAACTCATACTGCTCCGCTGCAACGCTTCCAGTGTGGTGCTCAGCCATTTTTTTCCATTATAAGTAACCACGATCGTATAAATCACTGGCATAGGGGCGTATCTTTATGCTTTTGAGGACTACAAATATGCAGTTATCTGTCATTATAACCACCTATAATTCTCCCGAATGGCTTGAAAAAGTATTGTGGGGATTTGAAGCACAAAGCTACCGTGATTTTGAAGTGGTCATTGCCGACGACGGATCCGGTGAGCCTACAAAAGAGCGGATTGAACTGCTGAAAAAACAGGTATCCTATCCAATTCAGCATATCTGGCACGAAGACATTGGCTTCCGCAAATGTACCATCCTGAACAGGGCGATTGAAGCATCCCGCACCCCTTACTTGGTGTTCACGGATGGCGACTGCATTCCAAGAAAAGATTTCCTGCAGGTCCATGCAGACCGAAGAGAAAAAGCACATTTTCTTTCCGGTGGTTATTTTATGCTGCCAATGTCCATTTCAACTGCAATTACCAAAGAAGATATACTCTCCCAGCAATGTTTCCGGCTTTCCTGGTTAAAAGAAAATGGCCTGCCTGCTTCTTTCAAGAACAGTAAGATCGCTGCAAAAGGCGGGATAGCTGATTTTATGAATGCCATCACCCCTACCAAAGCCACCTGGAATGGTCATAATGTGTCGGGCTGGAAAGCTGATATTCTGGCGGTCAATGGCTATGATGAACGCATGCGGTATGGAGCCCTGGACAGAGAACTGGGTGAACGGCTGATGAATAACGGGGTGAAGGGAATCCAGATACGGTACAGTGCCATCTGCATCCATCTCGATCATTCCCGGGGGTATAAAAACACCCGCGATATCAACTTTAATAAAGGCATCCGCAAAACCACGGCAACGGAAAAAAGAACCTGGACAGATTTCGGAATCGAGCGTACCCACCGTTTTCCTAATGACCCGGTGGAGCAACCTGCCTGAATCCAACCAGCGGCGATCGCAATCGTTTAATGAGTGCAAATAAGATGGGATCCTGAACCAGGGCTATGGGTGCGGAAAGGCTGGCTCCCAGCCAACTGTCTGCAATACCCAATATACCGGTCATCTCCAGTTGCTCCCCAGCCTCCAGTTTTTCGGTATCAGCGAGGTCAAAGGCGCTGATATGCTGAACCAGCTGACGTTCTTCTGCAAACAAAAGAACAGGGGTAGAATGGGTCAGCAAATCTTCCGCCAGTTCCAGTGAGCCAGGCTCCAAAACCGCGTCCCAGGCTGCATTGGCGACGGTACCCGTCCAGTTGCCGGCAGTAACAGCTACCAACTTTCCCATCCGTAAAGCATCCAGATAATTTTCTATAAGGAGTTCAAAATCAGACATGCGGCAAAATTATAGCCCAGTTTCTATTATCTTCGCCCCAAATTTTGCTATATGAACTTGCACGAATACCAAGCAAAGGAATTATTGAAGAAATACCAGGTGCCGGTGCAGGAAGGCATCGCCTGCAGCACTCCGGCTGAGGCAGAAGAAGCCTATCGCACGATCCATACCCAGTACGGCAGCAAGTTTGCTGTTGTAAAAGCCCAGATCCATGCGGGCGGCAGAGGTAAAGGAAAAATCCGCGGAACCGAACAAAGAGGGGTAGCCGTAGGTAAAAACGCAGAAGCCATTAAAGAAATCGCGCAGAATATTTTGGGAGGCACCCTGGTGACCATCCAAACCGGTGAGGCCGGCAAACTGGTAAACAAAGTACTGGTTGCACAGGATGTTTATTACGAAGGACCTAATCCCGTTAAAGAATTTTACCTGTCTATTCTCCTGGACCGCGCAAAAGGTCAGAATGTGATCATGTACAGCACGGAAGGTGGGATGGATATTGAAGAAGTTGCTCATAATACGCCGGATAAGATATTCAAGGAGTGGGTTCACCCAGGTGGTCCATTACAGGCTTTCCAGGCAAGAAAAATCGCGTTTAATCTTGGCCTTAGTGGCGAAGCCTTTAAAAACTGCGTGAAGTTTGTAACCAATCTCTACAATGCATATGTAGGATTGGATTGTGCCATGCTGGAAATCAATCCTCTTTTCAAAACATCGGATGAAAAAATCATTGCGGTGGATTGTAAAATGAATATTGATGATAACGCACTGACCCGTCATGCTGAACTGTCGAACCTGCGTGATCTCTCGGAAGAAGATCCTACCGAGGTGGAAGCAGGAAAGTTCAATTTGAACTTTGTAAAACTGGACGGTAATGTGGGCTGTATGGTAAACGGTGCCGGATTAGCAATGGCCACGATGGATATGATCAAACTCAGTGGTGGTGAGCCAGCCAACTTCCTGGATGTAGGTGGTACTGCGAATGCGCAGACTGTTGAAGCCGGATTCCGCATCATTCTGAAAGACCCCAAAGTGAAAGCGATTCTGATCAATATCTTTGGTGGTATCGTACGTTGCGACCGCGTAGCCCAGGGTGTTATTGATGCCTACAAAACCATGGGTAATATCGAAGTTCCCATCATTGTACGGCTGCAGGGAACCAATGCGGAAGAAGCTAAAAAGCTGATCGACGAAAGCGGATTGAAAGTACAAAGTGCCATTCTGTTAAGTGAAGCTGCTGACCTCGTTAACAAAGCAGTTACTGCTGCGTAACGATCAGGCATAACCTTATACTCAGGCCAGGGATTTTTTTCCCTGGCTTTTTTTTGCAAGCTTCAGGAAAGATGGGTTCTAATGCAAAAAGTTAAAGGAGGTAAATTATCTTAGGTAAATGAAAAAGATCCTTTGCCTGTTTTTTCTTGGCTTCTGTATTACGAATGCAGTGGCGCAACAATGGAAACTCGTTTGGTCGGATGAATTCACTAAGCCCGGATTACCGGATCCTTCCAAATGGAATTATGATATTGGCGGCAATGGCTGGGGAAACCAGGAAAAGCAGATTTATACCAGGGCCGATCCCAACACCGTGAGTATACGAAATGGATCGCTTTTTATTACTGCGATTAAAACTCCGGAAGGGAAATATCATTCGGCCCGGCTCGTAACCCGGGGAACAGCCGACTGGCGGTATGGCCGCATAGAGGTGCGGGCAAGATTGCCCCGGGGACGAGGAGTATGGCCGGCCATCTGGATGTTACCAACAGATGATGCCTATGGCGACTGGCCAACCAGTGGCGAAATCGATATCATGGAATTTGTTGGATACAATCCGGATTCTGTATTCACCAGCATTCATACCGATGCCTACAATCACATGCTGGGTACACAGAAAACAAAGGGTCATCTCTTACGGATGAACTGGCAGGATTTTCATGTATATGCGATTGAATGGCTGGAAAATCATATTCATTTTAAGATTGATGGCAATACCGTATTCAGCTTTAAAAAAGAAAAGGATGAGGCGGAAGTCTGGCCCTTCGACCAACCCTTTTACCTCATCCTGAACCTGGCCATTGGCGGCACCTGGGGTGGCCAAAAAGGCATTGATGACAGTATCTTTCCTCAATCTATGGAAATAGATTATGTCCGGGTATCACAACCCGCCGCCCATTAAGGTGTTTTTTTCGGCGGTAAGGCGAAGGCTTTGGCTTCGTGTTCAAAATGTCCTTTATGGGAGCCATCACAGAAGGGTTTGTTCTGCGACATGCCACAGCGGCATATGCTCACGAGCGTACGCCCACCCAGGTCATAAAGATTACCATCTTTATCACGGATTTCGAAATCACCTTCCACCCGAAGGGATCCATTGTTATTTACGGTAATGATCGTTCCTGCCATTGTGTAATTTTTAGGAAGCGAAAATAAGGGTTTAATTTGCAGCATGCTGGATACGGAAAACATTGTACGGCTTACCCGGAACTGGATCAATACAGTCGTAATCGGTTGTAACTTTTGTCCTTTTGCAGAAAGGGAAATGAAACGCAACAGTGTGCATTTTGAACTGGCAGCCAGCACTGATCCGGAACTGGTACTGGACCAGTATCATAAACTGTTAGTACACCTGGATGAACATCCGGAAATTGAAACTGCTTTTCTGATCATGCCGGAAGGATTCAGTGATTTTATGGACTACCTGGACCTGGTGGAGGTAGCAGAGGAACTGATTGAAGACCAGGATTATGAGGGCATCTATCAGGTAGCCAGCTTTCACCCCGATTATTTATTTGCAGGTTCCGATGCAGCAGATCCTGCAAATTATACCAACCGCTCTCCGTATCCGATGTTACACCTCCTGAGAGAAGAAAGTGTAGAGAAAGCACTGGAACATTATCCGGGTGATCCCGATGAAATCCCGGAGCGCAATATCCGTTTTGCGCGGGAAAAGGGCCTTGCATACATGAAAAACCTCTTTACAACCGGCCTCTGAGACCGTTTATCCCATTTTAAACCTCCTTAACCCCATTCAGGCAGCTGCACCCGTAGCTTTGCGGTCGGTCTCCCACCCTGGAAACTATTTTTTAAAATGAAATAGGGGTAACAGGCAGGCAGGTTGTCGGATAGGAAAAGAACCTGTGTCGCTGAGTTTATCCATACCATACCAGCACCAACATGAAACCATGGCCACGATAGAAGCCAGGCAACCCATAGTACGCACGGATTACGGTCTGATGCGGTTTGAGGAGGTTTTTAAAACACATTTTAAAGCCCTCCACTCCTATGCGTATACGCTGGTTCGGGAAGACATGCTGGCGGAAGAAATGGTACAGCAGGTATTTTTTAAACTTTGGGAAAAAAAAGATTCGCTGCAGATCGAAGGATCCGCTACCGCCTATCTTTACCGGTCTGTTTACCACGAGTGCCTGAATTACCTTAAGCACCAGAAAGTCAGAGCCGCCTATCAGCAATATGCGAAAGCCTTACCGGAAGGATCAAACGGAGGAACTGCTCAGAAAATTCAGCTCAGTGAATTGCAGCAACATCTGAACAAAGCATTGGGGGAATTGCCTGAACAATGCCGAACCATTTTCCAGATGAGCCGGTATGAGGAACTGAAATACCAGGAAATTGCAGACCGCCTGGGTCTTTCTGTGAAGACCATTGAAAACCAGATGGGTAAAGCGCTCCGGTTATTACGGGAAAAATTAAAAGATTTTTTACCGCTCCTATTATTAATCCTGCTCAATCTCTGATATGTATCCTTCCCATTCCAATCATTCCATAGATGAACTGCTGGTCAGTTACCTGCTGGGGGAAGCCACCGCAGAGCAGGAGCAGCTTGCACAGGAATGGATCCATGCTTCTCCTGAAAACCAGCGCTATTTTTCGGAGTTCCAAACGATCTGGGAAAAAAGCCGGGAACTGGCCGCTTCTTCCACGGTAGATGTGGATGCGGCCTGGGAACGGATGAGGGGGAAGCTGGAGAAAGGGAAGAATGGAGGAAAGGATGAAAGGAAGAAAGGGGGAAGGGAAGCGGGGAGATTGGTTGCTATGGCAGGCGGATGGAAAAGAGTGGCGGCAATCCTGGCATTGATACTAACTGGAGCACTGAGCTGGATCATCTACCGGCAATGGACAAACGCAGGATGGACAGAATTGGCAAGCCTGGATGCGCCCGTTAAAAAAACATTGTCCGACAGTTCCCGTGTTACACTGAATAAAGGAGCCACCCTTGAATACCCTAAACAATTTGCAACCAGTAAACGCCTGGTAAAACTCAAAGGGGAAGCTTTTTTTGAAGTGACGAAAAATCCGGAGCAGCCTTTTGAAGTAGCGGTAAATCAGTTAACGGTTCGGGTGCTGGGTACTTCCTTTAATATTCGTGAATCAGATTCCGCTACGGTAATCATTGTTGAAACAGGTAAAGTCCGGATCAGCGACCCGGATAACCAGATTGACCTGCTGGCAGGAGAACAAATTACTATCCGGAAAACGGACAACAACTGGTCCAAATCAAAACAGCCAGACAAACTGTACCAATATTACCGGACACGTTCCTTCAGCTGTGATAGCACTCCCCTATGGAAGCTGGTTGAAGTATTGAATGAGGCCTATGATGCAAAAATCAGTATCATCAATCCTTCGATCAGGGATTTGCCAATCACCACCGTTTTTGAAAATCAACCATTGGATGAAGTGTTGTCGATTATACAGCAGACGCTGGACATTACCATCACCCGGAAAGACGACCTGATTTATGTGGAATAAGCCTGTCACCGCCTCCCCTATTTTCCGGCAGCTGTATCTGATGCTTGCTTTAGTAGGTATTACCAATGGCCTTTTTGCCCAGGATTTACTCAATAAACAGGTAACGGTTTCAGTGACACGGCAACCAATAGCCGATGTATTGGAAATCATCAGCAACAAAGGCAATTTTTATTTCAGCTATAATTCCAATATTCTTCCGAAAGACAGCCTGGTGAGTCTGCCGGCCGGCACCCGGTCCGTTCGTAGTCTTCTTGATCTTTTGTTTCCATCCGGATTTGAATTCAGGGAAAGCGGACAATACATCATCATCCGGAGAATCCCTTTGCAACTGAGTTTGGTAATTAAAGAGTCTGCCACATCCGACAATCACTATTGGGTTAGTGGTTTCGTAAGAGATGACCAGACAGGCGAACTTGTTCGTGATGCAAGTGTGTATGAAAAAGACCGGCTGGTAGCGGCGCTGACCAACCGGCAAGGGTATTTCCGGATCCGGCTGAAATCAAGATATCCCAGGGCAAGCTTAACGGTCAGCAAAGAATTTTACAAAGACACCACTGTCACGATCCGTTCAGGTTTCAACCAGGAAGTCCGGATCACCCTGGCGCCAGTAGATTTACAGGGCGCCACTGTTGTTGTTGGTCCGGCTCAGCTTCCTGCGCCGGATTCCCTGTATATGGCCATCCCTCAACCCGACAGCACTACCCTGCTCTATCTGTATAAACGGATGGATTCGCTGCGGGTGCAACGAACAGCACTGGGCAAATTTTTTCTTTCTTCCAAACTAAAAATGCAAAGCATTAACCTGAGCAGATTTTTTACGGTAAGGCCGGTACAGGTTTCGTTTACTCCCGGTCTTTCCAGCAATGGAAAAATGAATGCCCAGGTAGTCAACAACTTTTCATTTAACGTTCTGGGTGGTTATTCCGGAGGTATAAATGGTGCAGAGATCGGAGGCATTTTTAACCTGAACAAAAAAGATGTGCAATATGCCCAGGTGGCTGGTGTGCTGAATATTGTTGGGGGAAATATGAAAGGCTTACAGGTAGGTGGCGTGCACAACATGGTACTTGATTCCGTTAAAGGTGCTCAGGTGGGTGGTGTTGTCAATTTTGTGAAAGGTTCTTTTACCGGCGGACAAATAGCCGGCGTCATCAATTATACCAACCATTCGGTAACCGGGGTGCAGATAAGTGGCGTCGGCAATGTAAGTGGCAGGGAAATGAATGGGGTACAGATAAGTGGTGTCATCAACTATGCTAAGAAATTGAACGGGGTGCAGATCGGATTAATCAATATTGCAGACAGTTCCGATGGATATAGTATCGGGCTGATCAATGTGGTATTAAAAGGATATCATAAACTGGCATTCTATTCAACGGAAATAACTCCTTTTAATGCTGCCTTCAAAACTGGCAACCATAAATTATACAGCATACTGTTGGGAGGCGCACATCCGGATACAGGCAGAAGAGTGATAAGTTTTGGTTATGGAATAGGTACAGAAAGACGTTTGGGCAGACATTTCTCACTGAACCTCGAAGCTGCCACCCAATATGTATTCCTGGGAAGCTGGGAATATACCAACCTGCTCACCAGAGCAACGGTAAACCTGCACTGGAAGATCAGTAAATATTTTTCTGTTTATGCGGGACCAGCATTTTCCGTTTATCAGTCGGACCAGGATGTTAAGTTTAACGGCTATGCCTACCCGATTCCGGATGCATCTTATAAAACAATTTCTCTGGGCGGAGAACGCAGCGGCTGGATAGGTTGGACAGCTGGTATTCATTTATTCTGATATTTTTTTTCGCACACATAGGGGTAAAGCAATAGATCGTTGTCGGATCTAAAACGATTTTATGTATCGCAGGATCATTTACCTTATCCTTATTCATTGCTTACTTCAACTGCCGCTGGCAGCGCAGGTGAAACAAACTGTCAAAGGACAGTTAACCGATCAGTTATTACAGCAACCCATTGCTGGCGCCACTGTTGAAATCATTGGTCAGCGGCGTAGTGCCATCACGGATGCCGGGGGCAATTTCAAGTTTACGCTGGTGCCCATCGGAATACACCAGCTTCGGATCACGCATGCATCGTACAAACCCATACTACTGGAAAACATCACATTAAATGCAGGGAAGGAACTGGTACTGAATATGGGTATGGAACTGGATGTACAGTCGCAGCAGGAAGTAGTGGTGAAAGCCCGGGGAATGCGATCCAAACCCCTGAATGAACTGAGCCTGGTGAGTGCCCGTGCATTTTCAGTAGAAGAAACGCAACGATATGCAGCAGCAGTGAACGATCCGCTCCGAATGGCAACCAGTTTTGCAGGCGTTGTCAGTGTGAATGATGGTGGCAATCATATTGTAGTACGGGGGAATGCCCCCAATGCGTTACTGTGGCGAATGGAAGGCGTTGAAATTCCCAACCCCAATCATTTTTCTGTACAGGGAAGCAGTGGCGGAGGAATATCCATTCTCAGTGCACAGGTGCTGGCCAACTCAGATTTTGTAACCGGAGCATTTGCCGCAGAATATGGCAATGCTGTTGGTGGTGTATTTGATTTGCGGCTTCGCAAAGGCAACAACGAAAAAAGAGAACACACTATTGAAGCCGGTGTATTGGGTATTAATGTTGCGAGCGAAGGTCCGTTCAATAAAAAATACAAAGGCTCTTACCTCGTTAATTATCGCTATTCCACACTTGGATTATTAAGTAAAATGGGCCTGAAAACCGTTGGAGAAGGAAGTACCAATTTCAGCGATCTCTCCTACAATATCAACCTGCCTGCAGGCAAGGCTGGTCAGTTTACCCTATTCGGACTAAACGGATGGAATAACCAGGATTTCCCCCTGGAAAAGGATCCGGCCAAATGGGAAGAAGAGTGGAGTCGTTATGGTGGCCGGTACAAAGGAGCAACCAATGCCAATGGATTCACACATGCCATAGCGCTGTCGAACCGAACCAAATTAAAAACAGCAGTGGTGAACAGCCAGCAGCAAAATACCAGTGATCAGCAATACGTGGAAAATCCGGATAGCATCACTACAGCCTATCGGGAAAAATTCACCACCCGCAAATGGACCATCAGCAGTACCCTGAACAGTCAGATTAACCGGCAGCAGGCGCTTCGGGCAGGTATAATTTTTCAACAGATTGATTTCAATTATCTGCAACGTTCGAGAGAAAATACAGCGGCACCGGTGGAAGAACGAATTAACGTCAAGGATCAGACGCAGTTAATTCAGGCATTTGCACAATGGCAATACAGGCCAACCAATCAGCTGGTCCTGACTGGCGGATTGCATTTCCTGCATCTGCTGCTGAACAGGTCAACTGCTATTGAACCTCGTGTTGCAGCGCAGTGGACACCGGATGCGGCAAACAGTTTTAGTGTGGGTTATGGATTGCATAGTCAGGCCCAAATCATGGGGGTCTATTTTGCCCGGACAAAAATTAACAACGAATGGGTACAACCCAACCAGAACCTGGGTTTCACAAGATCGCATCACTTTGTAGGCTCCTATACCAGGCAATTAAGCAAGGGTATGCGATTACGAACTGAATTGTATTACCAGCAGCTCTTCGAAGTGCCGGTAAGTATTTATGATACCAGCAGTCTTTCTGTTGTAAATATTGGAGAAAACTATGTGCTGGATCCACTTACCAACAAAGGAAAAGCACGCAATTATGGATTGGAGATATCCCTGGAAAAACAATTGCGTAACAATTTTTATTTTCTTTTTTCCAATTCCTTTTATCAATCCAAATACACAGCGGCAGACGGAGTGGAAAGAAATACCCGGTATAACGGAGGGCATGCCAATACCTTAACCATTGGAAAAGAATTTATACATCCTGGTAAGCAACGGAGCTTCGCCGCTAATATCAAAGTTATTTATGCCGGCGGTTTACGTAACACCCCTATGGATGAAGCAGCCACCCTTGAACTGGGGTACGCAAAATATCGTGAGCAGGAAGCATTCACGCTGAAAAATGCCGCTTTTTTCCGAACCGATTTGCGTCTGAGTATGAAATGGAATGCCAGCCGCATGACACATGTATTATCACTGGATCTCCAAAATATGACCAACCGGCAAAATATTTATGCCCGTTATTTCGACAGCGTCAAAGGTGCTATCAGCACGGAATACCAGGCTGGAATCATCCCTGTAATTGCCTATCGGCTGGAATTTTAATTAATAACCAATCAGTATAAATATCATGAAAAAAAACACATTATTATTCGCATTGCTGATCCTCTTTATCAGCGCAGTGCTTCCCTCCTGTACCAAAGTAAATGGGAAAGGACCCGTTGTATCCGAAATTCGGGAAGTAAGCAATTTTACTAAAATTGATTTTGGAACAAGCGGACGTCTCTATTTCAAAACAGGACCGCAACACCGGGTAGAAATCCGGGCACAACGAAATATTCAGGATGTGATTGAAGCCTATGTCAGTAATGGAGAACTAAACCTGAAAATCCGTGATAACACTGTTATTCATTCCTATGAAACCATTGAAGTATACGTAGAGTCTCCCGCTATCAATGGCTTTAAAGTAAATGGATCAGGAGATATCTATGCGAACGAGCCCATAGAAACGGACCTGTTTTATACCGATATTAAAGGATCCGGAAAAATCGATATCAACCGGCTAACTGCCAGCAATCTGGAAAGCGATGTTAATGGCAGCGGTGATATTATTATCCGCGACGGGTCCATTAACAATGGCCGCCTGGATATATCAGGTTCCGGAAATATTAATATGATAGGTTGTGAGGTAACAAAGATGAAAACAGAAACCAGCGGCTCGGGTGATATGCGGGTATGGGTAACCGATCAACTGGAAGCTCGGATAAGTGGTAGCGGCTCTGTGAAATACAAAGGCAATCCGCAGCTTACAGTAAAGGTTTCCGGCTCCGGAAAAGTTGAACCTTATTAAGTTCCTGCCGGATGCCCCTGCGATGTTATTACAAAGCACCTAATTTTGGTACTTGTAATAACATCGCAGCTACATGACATCATATGACCTGGTAATAATCGGAGGAGGGCCCATCGGACTTGCCTGTGCGCTGGAAGCAAAGAAAGCGAAACTAACGTATGTAGTACTGGAGAAAGGCTGCCTGGTCAACTCGCTGTATCATTATCCCGCCAATATGACCTTTTTCTCTACTTCTGAGCGATTGGAAATCGGCAACGTACCGTTTGTATCGAACAACAACAAACCAACCCGGGCCGAATCACTGGAATACTACCGGCGTGTAACACAAAACAATGAGCTGCATATCCGGTTATTTGAAGAAGTGCAGACCGTCCGGAAAACTACCACCGGATTCAATATTACTACCGGAAAAGACCGGTACAAGTGCCGCTATGTAATCATTGCTACCGGTTTTTATGATATCCCATATAAGCTGAATGTACCCGGCGAAGAACTTCCAAAGGTTTCTCATTATTATACGGATCCTCATTTTTATGCCTTTCAGAAAGTGGTGGTAATCGGTGCGCAGAATTCCGCTGTGGATGCAGCACTGGAAACATGGCGCAAAGGCGCAAATGTAACAATGATCATACGACAACCGGAAATCGGACAACGCGTCAAGTATTGGGTACGCCCGGATATCATTAACCGCATTGAAGAGGGTTCCATAAAAGCCTATTACAACAGCCAGGTTTCGGCTATCCGTGAGCGTGAGGTAGATATCCAAACCCCGGAAGGCAGGGTAACTATTGCCAACGACTGGGTGCTTGCATTAACCGGCTATGAACCCAACCTTGATTTTCTGAAAGCCTGTGGAATCAGGTTGGGAAAAGATGCCATCAGGCAACCTGAATACGACGCCAAAACACAGGAAAGCAATGTACCCGGACTCTACCTCGCAGGCGTTATATGCGGAGGTATGAACACCCATAAGTTATTCATTGAAAACTCGCGCATTCATGCGGTTCATATCATCCGTGATATCCGCAGAAAAGAACGGATAACCGGGAAGATCAGATAAGGCCGGAGAGCAGCAGGATCAGCAACAAACCCAGCACTGATATAATCGATTCCATTATCGTCCAGGAGAGCAGGGTTTCCTTCACCGTAAGGCCATAATATTCTTTAAACATCCAGAAGCCGGTATCATTGACATGGGAGCAAAAAACACTGCCGGCACCCACCGACAGAACCATCCATTCCGGAGACACACCAGTACTGGCTACCAGCGGGGCTAAAATACCGGCAGCGGTGATTCCGGCAACGGTTGCAGACCCGATGATGATGCGAATAGAGGCTGCTACCAGCCAGCCGGCGATGAGCGGCGGAAACGCATACTGGGTGAAAAAATCAGCTACCTGTCCGGCTATACCGGTATCTGTCAATACCTGTTTCAGGGCACCGCCCCCGGCAATTACCATCATGATAACGGCTATACCTTCTATGGCGGAACCATAATACTGCATAAGGGTCTGCACGGAAATCCCTCTTCGTATACAGAGAAAAAAACCAGCTGCCAGTGCTGCGATTAACATGGCCAACACCGGATCACCGATTGCCTGGGTCAGTTGCAGGATCCGGGAGTTTGCCGGCAAAAAATTAACCAGGAAGGCAGGTAAGGCAATCAGCAATACGGGCAGTAAAGCAACGAGCATACTGGCATTAATGGAGGGCAGGGTTTCCTCCTGTTCCTGCTTGTCTTCCAGCAGCGGTATGGTTCCAAAATGGCGGAATCGTTTTCCGAATTCAATACCGGCAATCCAGACCAGGGGAACCGTTACGAGTAACCCGTATAACATTGTTTTACCAATAGATGCATTAAAAATGGAAGCAAGGCTAACCGGTCCCGGATGTGGCGGCAGAAAACCATGTGTAACCGATAATGCGGAAGCCATCGGAATGGCTACATACAGCAGGGGAACACGTGCACTGGCCGCGATTGTAAATACAAAAGGAACCAGGATCACAAAACCTGCATTATAAAAGAGTGGAATACCTACCAGTAATCCCATCAGCAATACCGCCCATTGAATGCCGGAACGGCCGAACCGGTTCATCAGATAGCGGCTGATGACCGTTGCGGCACCTGTTTTCTCCAGCACTTTGCCCTGCATGGCGCCCAAACATAAGATAAGTGCCATACTGCCCAGCATCGATCCTACTCCTTTTTCCATAGCCCGCATGAGATCGGGTACCGGCATCCCATTTAATAACCCGATCAGCAGGGTGGCCGCCAGCAAGGCCAGGAAGGGACTCCATTTATTGAGAGTCATCCAGAATAACAAACCCAGTGCCAGCAGTATTATGAGAAATGACATAAGCGAAGGAATTGTTGGTATTGGTTATAATAGATCAGCGAGAGCTCCGGATCAGGATGAAATGTCTGATGTCTTACCCCTCTTGCGAGTTCCAGTTCAGTCCACCCGTTCAGCCTTCCAGCCGCTTTCATGGCTATTGCAATAGCACCCAGTGCAGATGCATCCGCATCTTCTGAGGCCAGTTCAACGGGCCTTTGCAGCACATCACTCATAACCTGTACCCACCAGGCGCTTTGGGTAAATCCGCCACTTGCAATGATCCGGTGAACCGGTCCATGTACGGTTTCGATCCGGTCAAGCAACTGACGAAAAATAAAACAGATGCCTTCCACCAGGGCTCTTTTGAAATGTGCCTGGCTGTGCTGAAAGAGCACTCCGGCAAACATACCACTGGCTCCTGCATCCCAAACAGGCGCCCGCTCTCCTCCAAAATAAGGCAAACAAACCAGTCCCTCACAGCCAGGCACAACCGAAGCTGCTTGCTTTTCAAACTGATCCAGCAACTGGCCCAATGGTGCCTTTTTCCCCATCACATCTTCTTCCCACCATTGCAGTACAATGCCTCCATTATTGGTAGGTCCTCCGCATATATAGTGCTCTTTATCCAACTGGTACGAAAAAAGTCCGCTATCCGGATCGGATATAAAATGAGATTGAACCACCCGCATGGCCCCACTGGTGCCAATGGTAAGACTGGCCGTTCCCGGAAGCATCGCCTTACTGCCGATCTGCGCCAGACAGCCATCTGATCCACCCAGAACAGGAATAACCTGCAAGCCGTTAGTGGGCAGGAGAAAGCTTGCACCAATATGGTCAACCGGATGAATTTCCGGTAACTGGGCGGGTTGTAAACCAGTCAGCTCCATGGCTAACGGATGCCAGCTGCCCCGAACCGGATCATACATTCCGGTAGCGGCTGCCATACTGCAATCCGTTTCCCAAACCCCGGTAAAATGATACCAGATAAATTCTTTGATCCCGATACATTTAAAGGCCCTATCCAGCAACCCCGAATCGTTTAACCGGTACTGCCACAATTTCGCAAAGGGCGTCATGGGATGAAAAGGAGTTCCGGTTTCAGCAACCAGCTGGCGGATCTGAGGATCCTTTTTGTACTGTGTAACAAGTGGCAGGCTGGTCGTATCAGCCCAGGTACTGAGCGGTGTTAATGGCTGTGCTCCTTCATCCACCAGCATCAGGCTGTGCATCGCAGCACTTACTGACAGGTAAAGTGGTGTATCACGTTTACCTATAACCGAAAATGCATCCAGTAATAAGTTTACGGCCAGTTCTCTTACCTCGAACGGATCCAGGGCTATTGTGGTACTTTTTGAATAGGACGATTTGGCCTGGTGCAGGAGATTACCTGCTTCATCAAGCACAACCAGTTTTGTATGTGTAGTTCCCAGGTCCAGTCCGGCAAACAATGGCATATTCGGTTTTACTGTCCCGAATATAAGGATACATTCTGAGGTCCTTCAAAGCTTTGCACAAACAGGGGGAAATAACGCGTACTGCGACGGTTATTGGCCAGTTCATTTTTCAGATAATTCGCCATTGATTCCAGGTGGTAGCCATCGCGTTTGTCATAATCATTCAGGATCAGATCAGATGCCTCACGCTGTGCGAGATCTGCTTTATCGAGGTAGAAATACAGTTTACTCAGAATAAAATGAGTGGCATAGCGCAGTTTGCGGTCGTGTTTATTATTGCCATCGTATTCGCGGCGGATTTTTTCAAAATAGGCTATTGCGGGTTGCACTTCCTGCCAGATCGGCTCTACCGATTCGTTGGTGTTAATCTTGAATAGGGCATTTTTTACAATTCCCCAGTTGTTTCTGAACTGGTTGTATTCCGGATGTTTGCGGTTGGATACCAGCCATACCATATCCGATATACGTTTTTCAAGATAGCCATACTGACGGGTAAGGTTACCCGATAACTGATAGATGGTATTATACAAAACGTCCCGACTCACCTGGGTGGTCAAAACTACCATATTGAGCAGGACATTGAATGCTGCAATCTTATTCCCTACCTCAGTTCCCTGATAGGTAAACTGCTGCTGACGATTTACCAACTGGTATTCATCAATTTGCCGGCCTGTATAATCACGGATTAACACACGTGCCGCATAGGTATAGGTAAGCCTTGGTGCATACCACATTTTCTTGCTTACAATATTTCCGTTTTTGTCTTTTTTGATTTCTTCGCGCTGATTAATATCCGATTTGGTGATAATCAGATCTTCCATTTTCAGGTGAACCGATACATGCCCGTTGGCAGCCAGCCATTTCCAGCCCATGATTTCCAGGCGTTCAGCAGGAGATTCATTTCCCAACGCCAGTTTCATCAACGGTCCAATATCACAGGAAAAATCATAGGTTCGAAAACTGCTGTCCAGTGGCAACTGAGGAAGTTCCCGGTAATTCACCTGAAATGAAAAGCGGTCGAGGTCGACCCGTTGTGCGATGGTTTCTCCAACCACCAGCAAACAGGCAACAAATACAAGAATCTTTCTCATACGGAAGGATTGGATTTGTTGGTAAAACGTCCCCGACCCTGCTTTTAGTCTATTTCCCCCGCTTTTTCCACACATTCAGGAAGGTGGATTCCAGGCTGAGGAAGTAATTATTCCCGGTAATCCGGGTGGCATTTCCAGCCGCCTCAAATCTGGCTCCTGCGTTTAGCTTGGTAGCACTATTGAAAATCAACTGTATAGCTGGAGCAACATCCAGGTAATGAGTTCCTGGCCCGAGTCCTTTCATACCCAGCAATTCCACATAGAGATTCAGGTTGACCTGGTCATAATCAGCATAAGACCTCGGAAATAATAAATAACCGGCAGAAAGGCTATACATGAAGGCATCCTGATCGTGCATATCTGCCATCGTTTTGAACTTTTCATCATACACCCGCATATAACTGGCAGTTCCGGAAATGGCCAGTTTATTCAGCAGTTGTGTGCCGATCAGACCCAACTGGAATCCACTGTTATCCCCATCGAGGTTCATTTCATCAAAAACCATTTCATTTCGGGTATAAGCGGCATCCGCAAAGGCTGCCATCCTGAAATGGCGGTGAATGCCATCCTCCGAAAAAAATCGCCATTTTACATACCCTTTTACTGATTCCCAGCGCTGCCCGGACTGATAAAAATTCGAGAAACTGGTACTTACCCTTGCCATCCAGTTTTTATGAAGTCCCGCCATCAGCTCCGGCATATAGCGCTGCCGCACCATACCTGACTGTGGAAGATCGGCAAAACGGGCAGTCAGCTTGGCACTGAGTGATTGAGCCGGCAGGTTGGAGGCCGGATCACTGAATACATACAACTCCTGCGACTGGCTGCCGATTGAATAAAAAAGGCAGCCCAGCCCTATCCAAAATGATTTCATTGAACTTATTTTAAGCCCTGGCGCAATACTGATTCCACTTCGCCAGCACTCGGATCAATAGAGATGATCCTTCCTGTTTTATCGAGTAAATAAGCAGTGGGTAACTGTTCAATGCCCCATGCTAAGGCAACGGGTGCATTCCAACCACCCTCCTGCCGGGTTTGTACCCAGTTGATTTTATCTGCAGCGATTGCTTTTTTCCAGGCAGCTTCCTCCTCATCCAGACTGATACCAAAAATCTCAAATCCTTTTTTTCGATAGAGATCATAAAGCGGACCGAGTTGTTTGTTTGATTTTCGGCAGGGTGCACACCAGCTTGCCCAGAAATCTACCAGCACGTAGCTGCCTTTATAGGCTGTTAAACTAACCTCCTTACCTGCTGCATTTTTTAATTGAATCTCAGGTGCCATATCTCCAATTTTCGGTTGTGCATAACCGATAACAACCGACAATACCAGCAAAACAGAAAGAACCGTTTGTTTCATATAATTAAATTAAGTCCGGGTGCGCAGAGGCACCCGGACAAGCATACCATTAAATAGTAACGTGATAAATGCGACTGTCTGCACTAAGTCCTTCCTTTTTACAGCAGTCTCCTGCTTTGCCTGTCTGAACACAGGACATAGAACTGGATTTACTGTATTTCTTGAAGTCCTTCGCCGGGATAAAATTTTTATCCACGATGGTCAGCACCTGCTCACCTGTTAAGGTTTGTTTTTTTACAGCCAGAAAATGAAAGGTTTTTCCATTGATGGTGGCATGTTCATCCTGCGCAACCGGCAACTGGTCAAACGTACCGGTCAACTGTAATTTGGCTACAGAGAATCCGGCATCTTCCACTCCCTTGCGTAAGGCATCAATATCTATATCCGTCCCCTCTTTGAACTCAATCAGAAAAGAAGAGGTTTTAATATCAGGTTTTACTGATTTTATAAAACTTAGTTGCTCGAGCGAATTATTAATGGCTTTTGTGCAGAGTGCACAAGTTAGCCCGCTTGCCTGTAAGTTGGCTTTTGAGAATTGTGCTGACGCATTCAATCCCAGCAAAGCCAGCAAACAAGCTATAAATACTTGTTTCATGTTGCTTTCAAATTTGAATTGAATGATTATTTTTTACAGCAGTCGCCGCCTTTGCTGCATTTTCCATCCTTGCAGCAGTTGCCTTCTTTATTACAGCAATCGCTTCCTTTTTTACAAACACCATCCTTGCAACAGTCTTTGCAATGATCGGCTTTTGCATGGTCTTTGGTGCATTTTCCATCTTTGCAGCAATCCTCTTTTGCAGAATCACCGGCTACTGTAGCAGAAGCTTCTTTGCGGTCGTATTTGCAGCAGCCATGCAGTTGATCATACACGGCCTGATCGGCTGTAAATTTTTCGGTGTCATATCCAGCACCGGCAATGGCCTGCTGGATTTTATCAGAACTGGTTTTCTTCGCCTTATAACTTACCTGGAGCTGTTTTGTTTCTTCATTCCAGTCGGCACTGGTGGCACCTGCATTAACAGCTGCAGTTTCAATTGTTTTTTTGCACATGCCGCAATTACCCCAAACCTTGATGGTTTCAGCTTTCTTCTGACCGAAGGCAATAGTGGTAACGAATAAAAAAGATACTAATGTGAATAGTTTCATGATTGTTGAATTTGAGATAGATAAAATAGATTGTCAGGCAGACAGGGGGTCTGCAAAAAGAAAACAATCAGGATCTCAAATTCTGAAAATGCAATAAAGGGACTGAAAACTATTGATTTCAGTTAGTGGCGGACCATGAGCCGGAGGTAAAACAATAGCCTGCCGGGAACTTTCGGGTTCCATCCACTCCTGCCAGGGAAGGGCCTGAACAATGGCAACGGGTGCATCCAGTTGATAGAAGATGCCCGATGCTTTCTGATCGTCATCAACTTTAACCAGCTTTACCTCATCCTTGCAACAATGTGCATATTCCTCTGTTTTGGGCATTCCGCATTTGCCACAGGCATCATCATCGGTTTCATGCGCAAACACATGCAGACTGGCATCCGCAATGCGCCCCATGCAATGATGAATTTCTACCAGCAAACCACTGGATACCAGCAGGTACAAAAAGGCCAGCGATATGGTTAACAGTTTTTTCAACAGAACAAAGCTAGTTTGTTTTTTAAGATTTCAAAGTACAGACCTGTTAAAATCGACCTGATTTTCATCAATTGACAAAACTCCAGAATATTCCTACCCGAATCATAAGGCCCTGATACGGATAATTGGGGGCTGCCAGGTTATTGTTATAAAAACCAAATACGCCATCACGGGAAACAGCGGTATTGAGGTTCTCTGCCCGCACATAAGCAGCAAAACTGCGGATCCTGAAATG
>CAZJNY010000004.1:40311-44479 GCA_964547405.1 uncultured Flavihumibacter sp.
TGTACCCTTGCCATCCAGTTCCATCTGCGGCCCACTTTAAAATTTTTCTCCGCACTCACTTCCAGTACATTAAACAGGGCAGATGCCTGAGCTGGTTTATAAAAATCAGTAAAATAGGAGTAATTGCTGACCAGGTAATAACTGGCCGACAGATTCCATCGTTTCAAGGGATTATCCAGCGAACCGTAGATCCGGGTAATATTTTCCTTATTCAGAGACGGTAGTCCCACCAGGCTAAAACTGCTACCGGGTTCAAAAATATAAGAAGGGGTTCTGTTTACATTCTGAAAGCCTGCCTGGATATAGCCAAGAGGCTTGCTGATATAACGTTTAATGCTGGCATTCACATCAAAATCGGCGTTGTTGTAACCAGCCAGGTAAAATTTTCCATTCGCTTCCAGGTCCCATTTCTGATTCCGGGTTTTGTTCCGGTATTCCCCATGAATAAAGAGATTGTAAAAAGTTCGCTTCCCGTCTGTGAAGATACCCGTCATGTTTTGCAGGGATACACCCGCTTTGAGGAATTGCCGCGCGTTTTTTTCATCCGGAAAACTGTACAAAGAGAAATCGTTCACCACATCATTCCAGGATTCTTCTATAGTAAACTCATTAGCAGGGCGCAGGAGGAAATCATAGTTCCTGATGTAAAAACTATCCTGCGGCTGCCGGTCGAAATACCTGTACCGGTGCCGGCTGTACTGCAGGTTGTATTCGAGCCGGAGCTTCGGATAAAAAAGCGGTATAACGGTAGAGTCTGTAACAATGCTGTCTTTTCTTCCCAGGTCATATTGCTGACGCAACAGATAGGTAGTGGTTCGCTGCCGGCTCCCTGTATTTAGTGCGCTGTTGAGCACATTCCGTCGATACGGAACATAATCTCCGAGCTGCACGGGTATCGCACTCCGTTCCTGGTAACTTACCAGGTCTGACATATAATCATAGTCATCCTGCAAACCTCCGTTTTCATTGGCCTGCATCGAATTGGACAGTGCGATAAAATACAAATGATACCGTTTATTCGGAGAGGTATAATCTGAATTAAAGAGATACCGGCTATGGTTGGTCGACTGATTCTTAAACATGCCCAAACTATTGATCAGGCTATACTGAAAAGCAAAATTCCAGTTTGGTTTAATGTTCTGCGTATGCATCACATTGATGATCTGCTCCGCATTGCTTCCAAGCAGGTAACCCAGTTCCGAATAGGGTCTTGTAGTTTGAAAAAACCGGACCTGATCCAGCCGGATTTTATAAGGATCAAAAGCGTGAAACCCGGGATCCCAGCCGCTTTTAAGGATGGGGTTAAAACCGAGCGGACGGGCGGCAAGTCCCAGGTTGCCCAGGTAGGTATAATTGGCAGGAACGGGAAAACGTTTATAAAAATCAACAATGGATGAATCCAGGCGCTGGGCCACAGTAGTATCCAGGTACCGGTACCAAATGGTGATGGAGTCTTCATTGTTATCGCGTCTTTTCAGACTATCCTGGGTGCCAGCTCCTCCCCTCATTCCTCCGCCTCCCATACCCGGAAGCCGCCGCATGGGATTCTGCGCATAGGCATCAGCGATACCTGTTACACAGAGAATCAGAAAGCTATAAAAAAAACGTAAACGCATCAGATAACTTGAACCAGTTCCTTAAATATTGCAGTCAGTTTCGGCTCAGCAGCTGCCGCCGCTTCCAGTACTTCCTGGTGGGTAATAATATTCTCTTCTTCGCGGATACCCAGGTCAGTAATAACACTGATCGCGAATACCTGCATGTCCATATGACGGGCTACAATTACTTCCTGCACCGTACTCATACCAACCGCATCAGCACCGATGCGATGCAGCATTTTGTATTCTGCCCGGGTTTCAAAGGTAGGACCAGTAACACCTACATAAACGCCCTGATGCACGGGTATTGCTAAACTGTTGGCAATGCCGATAGCCTTTGTAATAAGTTGTTTGCTGTATGGTTCGCTCATATCAGGGAAACGAGGCCCCAGCGCGGCTTCATTCTTTCCGATCAGGGGATTCACTGCAAAAAGGCTGATCTGATCCTGGATAAGCATCAGGTCGCCCACTTTAAACGCAGGATTCATTCCTCCGGCGGCGTTGCTCAGTAGCAGCGTATGCACACCAAGCAATTTCATCACCCGGATCGGATAAGCTACTTCACTGGCGGAATACCCTTCATAAAAATGAAATCTGCCCGACATGGCCAGCACTTTTTTATTACCCAATTGACCAAAAATCAATTTTCCGCTATGCCCTTCCACAGTGGAAACAGGGAAATGGGGAAGATCCTGGTACGAAATCTCTTTCTCCACCCGGAGTTCGGCCACCAGGTTGCCCAATCCACTACCCAATACGATTCCTACTTCCGGCCGGATGGAGCACTGCTCCTGAATAAAGGCGACCGTTTCCTGTAACTGGTCCATCAATGCTGACATATTGAATAATTTACGCAGATTTTATCAGTAACTACGGGGCGCAAATATAAGGATTGCAGCACCGTAGCAGGTAGCCCGCCCCTAACTATATGTCATTTTTAAGAGCTTCCACCGCCAATTTGGGCAGAAATCCTGGCATGGCACCATAGTTGACCTAACGAATAATCTACTGCTGCCCTATGTAAAACAGGCAGTATGTGTTATTTTGTCATAACAACAGACGATTATGAATGAACGGAACTTTTTTTTGAGACCGGAAGACGAAATGGATTTTATCCCCATAATTCCCCTGAACGAGCATGAAACTGATGACGGATCAACCCTGGAAGTGACGGGAGACCTGCCGATACTTCCCCTTCGCAATACGGTTTTGTTTCCCGGAGTTGTACTACCTATTACCGTAGGCCGCGATAAAAGTATCAAAGCCGTAAACGACGCCTATAAAGCGGATAAACTGGTTGGCGTGGTTGCCCAGAAAGACAGCAATGTGGAAGATCCCGGTCAGAACGACCTGGAAGCCATCGGAACCGTTGCCAAAATTGTAAAGCTGATCAAGATGCCGGATGGCGGTACAACCGTTATCATCCAGGGTAAACGGCGTTTTAAACTGGAATCGTTTACCTCGGAAGAGCCTTATTTCCGCGCCAATGTATCACTACTCGAAGAGGCCGTAGCTCCCTCAGACGACCAGTTTGAGGCCTATATCGCCAACATTAAAGATGTTGCTACCCAGATCATTCAGCTTTCTCCCAATATTCCTTCAGAAGCAGCGATCATTTTGAAGAATATTGAGAATCCGGCTTTCCTGATACATTTTGTATCCAGCAACCTGAATACGGAACTGCATGAAAAGCAAAAAATTCTTCAGTCGGATGATATTGGGGAAAGGGCGGATATCCTCATGCAATTGCTACAACGGGAATTACAATTTGCCGAGCTGAAAAATAAGCTCACCAATAAAACCAAAACTGAACTTGATAAACAGCAGCGGGAATATTTCCTGCAGCAGCAGATGAAAAGTATCAAGGAGGAATTGGGAGGCGATAGCAATGAACTCGAGATAAAGGAAATGCGCAAAAAGGCCGAGCAGAAAAAATGGCCCAAAGCTGCTGCCGAAATGTTCCAGAAAGGGATTGAAAAACTGGAACGCATGCATCCTTCCACGCCTGATTATTCCATTGTGTACAATCACCTGGACCTGATGCTGGATCTACCCTGGGAAGCATACACAAAAGACTCCTACGATCTTGTTCATGCCAAAAAAGTACTGGATCATGATCACTATGGGATGGATAAAATCAAGGAAAGAATACTGGAATATATTGCAGTGCTCAAACTCAAGGGCGACATGAAAAGTCCCATCCTTTGTTTTGTAGGTCCCCCCGGTATTGGAAAAACATCCCTGGGCCGGAGCATTGCCAGTGCCATCGGACGTAAATATGTACGCCTTGCGCTGGGAGGATTACATGATGAAAGTGAAATCCGCGGCCATCGTAAAACCTATATCGGAGCAATGCCCGGTCGCATTCTTCAATCGGTGAGGAAAGTAAAATCCTCCAATCCGGTAATGATCCTGGATGAGATTGATAAAGTAGGCGCCGATCACCGGGGCGATCCCTCTTCCGCATTGCTGGAAGTACTGGACCCCGAGCAGAACCATACCTTTTACGACAACTATCTTGAGCTGGAATATGACCTCAGTAAGGTCCTGTTCATTGCTACTGCCAACAA
>CAZJNY010000005.1:0-43207 GCA_964547405.1 uncultured Flavihumibacter sp.
GTTTAAACCTTTGATTCATTGGGATGATGTTAATGCCATCTGATAAGATGACGAAGTGGAGTTAAAATGTTCCTATTCGAGGGACAATTTTTTTTGAAGAAAGCGTAAGGCAAGCGATAACTGGTTCTTCACAGTATGCTTTGAAACGGACAATTCCTCAGCGATTTCATTGTAATTAAGTCCCTGCTCCCGACTCATTAAATACACAAGTTTACGCTGTGGTGGTAGCTCATTTATGATTTGCTGTACTATGGTGGCGGATTCTTTTGCATCCAGTGCTGCTTCAGCAGATGGTTGCCCATCCTGAATACGTTTCCAGAGTTTATCCTGTAAGCGTTGATCCGCAGCTGCTTTTCTCAAAAAATCAATCAGGCGATTACGCGTTACCCGGTGTAACCAGGCTTCCATTTTGCGGATTTCTTCCCACTGGTATCGAGTTTCCCAGAGTTTTATAAACACATCCTGCATAATGTCGCAAGCCTGAGACCGCGACTTTGTGACTTTCAAAGCCAGTTGGTAAACGGACTGGTTATTCTCATTGAAAATTCTTTCGAACTCCAATTCCAGTTCCCTACCAGGATTTGTATACATGCTTGTTGTAGCGGCAGTCACAGTTCTATTGCAGTCTAGATTACGTTGAAAATACTAAAAAAGCGCTATTGTATTTTCAGCAACACCTGTTTTTTTTGTGAGATGCAGTATCTGCAAAGACAAATGAATAGTTGTATATTAATAGAGTCATACATTTTATTATATGTCAAAATCAATTCTCCTTTCTGGATTCGCTTTCCTGTTGTTTGCCATTTCCTGTACCAATACAACAACAAAAACCGATTCCGCTATCAGTTTCAAACTGATCGAAACCGACACCTTCCATTTCAACAATTTCGTCGACTGTAATATGGCGGAAGCCTGGATCGGTGATACCTTCCGGATCTTTCCCGGCAAATATGGCGAAGATCCTGTTTGGGGTGCCGCACATGATCTCAAATTCTCCAGCGGTAGCAATGCAGATGAAGCCTTCAGCAATCCGGCCAGCGCCTATATAGCTCCCACACTGCCAGTCAATGCCCCTGTTGGTCAACCCGGATTACATGGCGCTGTATGGTTTGAAACAGTTTACCAGGATGCCAAAGATCCATCCGGTAAAACACTCTATGCCATTTACCATAACGAAAACTATCCTGAAACACTTCCTTATGATTCGGTTAATGGTGAGGGTTATATTGATCAGAAATGGCCCCTTGGTTTAACGGATCGTATCACACCCGCAGCAGTTTGCCGTATTGGAATTATGAAATCAACAGACGGTGGGTGGAACTGGGAAAACCGCGGACTTTTTATAGAAGACAAACAGGCCCGCATGATCCTCAAACCACATAATACATCCAAAACTTTTGCCGGTGGTGTGGGTGATCCTTCTGCTGTTGCAGTAGGCGATTCGATCTATTTATTTTACGGTGAGTATGGTTACCCTGAACGTTATGACTCCGCCAGTTACGATCCAGCCAAAGAATGGAGCGGACAATGTATCAGCGTGGCAAGGATTGCTATTTCCGATTTGGATCAACCACAGGGTAAAGCGCAACGATGGGGTGGCAACGGATTTACAGCAGCCTGGGATGGAACAGGAAAAGCAGTTGCGTCTCTGCAGATTCCTCAAAACGCAGGTGGCGGACCCGCTTCTTCTCCAACCGGTGGTTTTCATTGGGGGCCCTCCGTTTCCTGGAATGAATACCTGAACTGCTGGGTGATGCTGATGGGTAAAGTAGAAGGGCAGTCCTGGATTGGTGATGAACTCTATATCTCTTTCAACAAAAATAAAGACCTTGGCAAGGGTGATCATTCCCAGCAATGGTCCGCCCCACAAAAACTATTGGAGAAGCCCGGACATGTACTCTGGTATCCATCTCTACAACCCATGAACTCGGAAGAAGATATAAAAACCAAACGCACCAGTTTGCGCCTCGGAAAAAAAGCCCGCTTGTTTTTCAAGTATTCTGATCTGGGGAAATATTTTTCAACTTATATCATTGAGTTTGAAAAATAATACGCGTATGATTGAATCGGAGTGCCTGATTAGTCTTACCTGATTAATTTTTTCGCATCCTGAAAGCTTTCATCATTTTTTCAAAAATCGCCGTATTCGAATAGATCCCTGCAAAAGCTGAGGAACCGGGACCAAAAGCAAAAACCGGAATCATTACGCCGGTGTGATGGCCAGTGGTAAATTTTGCTTCTACCTTACCGGAAGCAATATCGCCCCCAACCAACGACATGCCCCCTGTTTCATGGTCGGCAGTAATGATCACGAGCGTATTACCATCTTTAGCAGCAAAATCCAACACCGCTCCGATTGTTTTGTCAAAATCAATCATTTCTTCTGCTACATAGTTTCCATCATTTGCATGACTGCCCCAATCAATTTGAGAACCTTCTACCATCAGAAAGAAGCCATTGCGATTTTGCTTAAGAACTTCCAAAGCAGTTTGAGTGGACTGAAGTAGCTGATCCCCTCTTCCCTTTGACACCCTGGGCGGTTCTTCCTCTGCAATGAAACCTGCCAGTTTTCCGGATTTTACCTGAACAATTTCCTGCAGGCTATTCTTAACCTGATACCCTCTTTGGGTCAAACTGTCCAGCAGATTACGACCATCTTTACGGTCGGCAAAATATTTACGGCCACCACCGATAAACACATCAACATCTGTATTCAGATATTCCGCCGCAATTTCTTCTACGCTGGAACGGGACTTCTGATGGGCAATAAAGGAAGCGGGTGTTGCATGAGTAACGGAGCAGCTAACCACCATGCCGGTAGCTAGCCGTTTATTTTCCGCCATTTCCAATATCGTAGGCAGTTTGGTGCCGGTGGCATCCACGCCTATTCCTCCGTTAAAAGTTTTCTGGCCAATTGAAAACGCGGTTGCACCTGCACCCGAATCGGTTACATAGGCATCCGCCGACTGATTGGTATGGAATCCTACCGAAGTGCATCGTTGAAGATTAAGTTTTCCCTGATTGGCAGTGTATCCTGCAAATATTTGGGTAGTTCCCATCCCATCCCCAATCATCAAAATAATGTTTTTGGCACGCTGTTGTGCGGGAGCTATCGAAGTAAACAGTACCCAACCAAGCAATTGTACTCCAACTGAAACAAACTTTATCATCTTATACTTTTTAAAAAACAACCTGCTAATCTTGTACTAACAACGCCTCATACAACACTTCCACCGGATGCTTTGCCTTTCGACCTGTACCATCCTTGATCTGGTGCCTGCAGGAAGTGCCAGGAGCTGCTATGATGGTTTCTTCCGAAGCTGATCGTACTGCTGGCAATAAAACCAGTTCACCCACCTTCATTGAAATATCATAATGCTCCTTCTCATATCCAAAGGAACCCGCCATTCCACAACAACCCGAAGGAATGGTTTCCACCGTATAATTTTCAGGTAGTGACAATAATTGAACAGATGGACCAACGGATGAAATTGCTTTCTGCTGACAATGACCGTGCAGTTTTACCTGCTTCTTTTCCTTAGTAAATACTTCAGGGGAAATTCTTGCCATACTGATTTCCCTCGCCAAAAACTCATCAATCATGTAAACATGTTGTGCCAACGCCTTTGCATCATCCAGCAATTCATCCTCCGCAAGATCAATATATTCATCGCGGAAGGTCAGGATGGCACTTGGTTCAATTCCAATCAACGGCGTTTCATCACTTATTAAGGGCCGCAGCTTCGCAATATTCCGGTTTGCAATAACCTTCGCATGCCGGATTAACCCTTTCGACATCCAGCTTCTTCCACTTTCCTCATGTTCCGGAATGATGACTTCATAGCCAAGCCGCTCTAATAAAAGAATTGCATTCTTGCCGATCTCCACATCATTGTAATTGGTGAATTCATCACAGAACAGGTACACCCGTCGGTTACCCGTCGGGTACCCGACGGGTGTTTTGCGTGTCTTAAACCAGCTTTTAAGTGTAGTGTCGGCAAGCGTTGGCATGGATCGCTCCAGAGCGAAACCTGCAAAGTTCTTTACCCATTTGCTCACTACCTTATTGGTCATGGCAAAATTATAGAGCCCGGGTGCGATGGACCCCAGCTTTGCGGACAAGCTGAAATTCGCGATCAGCCTGCTTCTCAATGGCACTCCGTTGCTGTCATAATATTGCTGCAGGAATTCCGCCTTCAATTTCGCCATATCCACATTCGAGGGACATTCAGATTTACAGGCCTTGCAACTCAGACAGAGATCCATCACTTCCTTGATCTCTTCATGATCAAAACGATTGGCTTTATCTGAACGGGTCAGAAACTCACGCAGGATATTTGCTCTCGCCCTGGTAGTATCTTTTTCATTTCGGGTAGCCATATACGATGGACACATCGTTCCTCCACTCAAGTGCGTCTTACGACAATCACCGGATCCATTACATTGTTCGGCGTGCTGCAATACATCCTGATTATGATACCTGAATACCGTTTTAAAAACAGGTGTTTTTTGTCCGGGTGTATACCGCAACATCGTATCCATTGGCGGCGTATCCACAATCTTATTCGGATTGAAAATATGCTCGGGATCCCACACTTTTTTGATTTCTTTCAGCAGCTGGTAATTCTTCTCTCCTACCATCTGTTTGATAAACTCGCCTCTCAATCGACCATCACCATGTTCTCCACTTAAGGAACCCTTGTATTTTTTTACCAGGGTTGCAATCTCTTCCGCAATCACCCGGAACATCCGGTTTCCTTCTGCTGTCTTGAGATTCAGAATAGGTCTTAAATGCAACTCACCGGAGCCCGCATGTGCATAGTGCACAGAGTACAGTCCATGTTTTGTAAGAATTTCATTGAACTCCCTGATGAAGGCCGGCAGATCTTCTACATCGACAGCCGTATCCTCAATTACAGGCACTGCTTTTTCATCGCCCGGCAGGTTGGAAAGCAGTCCCAGTCCGGCTTTGCGAAGTGTCCAGATCTTTTTTGTATCTGCACCAAACAATAAGGGAAAATGATAACCTAATCCCGCTGTGCGCATTTCAGCTTCACAGGCAGAAGCATCCGTTTCAATTTCTTCCCTTGAATTTCTGGCAAATTCCACAACCAGGATCGCACCAGGATCACCCTGCACGAAGAAGCGGTTCTGCATTTGTTCGCGGTTCTGCTTGGTACATTCCAGGATATAATGATCAATTAGTTCGCTCGCACTCGGACGATACTTCAATGCAATCAGGTTGGCCCGCAGCGATTCATCAATCGTATTGAAATGAACACAGAGTAACCCAATTTCCTTTGGAGGTAGTGGAACTACGTTGAGCTTAATTTCTGTAAGGAAGGCAAGTGTTCCTTCAGACCCTGCAATCAGCGAACAAAAATTAAAATCCGGTTCGCCGGCAGTAAAGGGGGCTGTATCCAGTAACAGATCTACTGCATAACCAGTATTTCTTCGTTCTACCGTCTTTTTAGGAAACTCTTTCCGAATTTCCTGCTGGTTGTTATAATCACTCAATAAACTGCGAACGCTTCTGTAAATCTGGTTTTCTAAACGTTCGCCTTCGCATTTGGCATGAAACTCATCAAGGTTGAGCGCTTTAAACTCCGCTTCTGATCCATCACTTAGAATGGCTTTCACTTCCAGTAAATGTTCTCTTGTACTTCGATATACCACCGAATTGGACCCACAGGAGTTATTGCCCACCATCCCGCCGATCATCGCGCGGTTGGCAGTACTGGTTTCAGGACCAAAAAAGAGGCCATGTGGTTTCAGAAACAGATTCAGTTCATCCCGGATCACTCCCGGTTGAACCCGAACCCATCCTTCTTCCTTATTTAACTCCAGAATCTTCGTAAACGTACGGGAAACATCCACCACAATACCTGAACCCACTACCTGGCCGGCTAGTGAAGTTCCGGCTGCTCTCGGAATCAGGGAGGTTTTATGTTTTCTCGCAAATGCGATTAATGATTTGATATCCTTCTCATGTTTGGGGATAGCCACCGCCAGCGGCAATTCGCGGTACGCGGAGGCATCCGTCGCATACAGGGTGCGCATCGCAGCATCATAATACAACTCACCTTCTAATTGTCGGCCCAGTTGCTGCAGTTCTTGGATCATGTCGGTTGGTTTGCTTGCGGCGCTAATTTACGACATTCTACCCCGAGCTGTATCTTATCGGATAAGGTATCTCCGGCCTTTGATTGTTTTGAATTCAACAAGTCGATCCAGGTTTTGAGAGGAGGCAATGGTTGTTCCCGACTCACTGGTGATTCGTTTTCCTTTCGGCAACCATATTTTACAGGTCCCGCCCAGCTTGGCCAGTACCTCTGCCTGTAACAGACGGCCTTTCTCCCAGGATATTCCTACCTCATAGCCGTTCCGGGCGCTGAGTCCTTTTACGATACCTGTTTCCCAGTCGGGATGGGAAGGAAGAGCCGGTAAAAGCCGGATGACGCCATCCTTTCCATGACTTTGCAGCAGCATTTCAGCCATTCCTGCAGTACCCCCAAAATTTCCATCAATCTGAAAGGGCGGGTGCGCGCAAAACAGGTTGGCATAAACTCCACCTCCGGTAGCCATATTGGTACCGAGACTGGTAGCGGGACTAAGTAATCCCTTGACCAGTTGATTGGCATGATCCCCATCACCGAGTCGCGCCCAAAAGGCTATTTTCCAGGCCTTACTCCAGCCAGTACCATCATCGCCCCTTTGCTCCAGTGTTTTACGGGCAGCGGCGGCCAGATCAGGTGTAGCCCAGGGTGTTATTTCGTCGTAGGGGTGTAATCCATAAAGATGGGATACATGCCGGTGTTTGGGTTCACTGTCTTTCCAGTCGTCCAGCCATTCATTCAGATCTCCTGCTGCTCCAATTTTATTGGGAGCCAATTGAGGTATCAGGGATTCCAGTTCGTTTTTAAAGTTCTCATCAATATTCAGGATGGCGGCTGCCTGCACACAGGCATTAAAAAGTTCACGCGTTATCTGCATATCCATGGTAGGGCCCATCACGGTATTTCCACGGAATCCATTTGGCATGATATACGCATGTTCCGGCGAATTGGAAGGTGCCGTAACGAGTACTCCATGTTTTGGAGATTTAATCAAAATGGACTGTAGAAATTGTGCGGAACCCTTCAATACCGGATAATAGGCCCTTAAGAAAGAAGTATCCCTGGTAAATCGGAAATGCTCCCAGATATGGTCACAAAGCCAGG
This sequence comes from uncultured Flavihumibacter sp., assembly GCA_964547405.1. GTDB lineage: Bacteria > Bacteroidota > Bacteroidia > Chitinophagales > Chitinophagaceae > Flavihumibacter. The sequence continues at coordinate 7,221 of CAZJNY010000005.1, forward strand.
CACCACCAGTTAAAGTAGATCCCCATTCAGCACCTTCACCGGGTGATGTATATAACCAGGGATTGGAAATTACATGGGCTGTCCAGCCATTTGCGGCATAATAAGCTTTCGCTGTTTTTTCTCCATTCGGTACCAATGCTTTGGTAAAGCGAAACAATGGTTCTGCCAGGTCTGAAAGATTAGTAGTTTCAGCCAGCCAGTAATTCATCTGAATATTGATATTGAGATGGTAATCTCCATTCCAGGGCGTCTGGTACTCTTCCGCCCATAAACCCTGTAAATTGGCAGGTAACAAACCAGGCCGCGACGAAGAAATCAGGAGATACCTTCCGAAATTATAATACAGTACTGGCAGCGTCGGGTCTACTCGTTGCCGGCTGGCTCCTGTCGTTGATTGTTTTGAGGCGGCTGCATAACGTTCCAGTCTTTCCTGTGTGCTTAGCTGCTGCACTTCCGGATTTTCCGGCATCGACCATTGGTTACGCTCATATAAGGCAGCATATACCTGACGATTTTTTTCCAAAGAGGGATTGTAAAGGAGAGCGGGTTTCAGATAATTCAGTACTGATGGCAGGGGATCTGATCCGGAAATGGCATATTTCGCATAGTCATAGTCGGTAGCTGCTGAGATTTTCAGAATCAACTCATCAGCATGCTCAATACTGATAACAGGTCTGCCATCCAATACAGCGGCTTTCATAGTACCACCTGTAATTTCAGGTTGCACTGCTGCTGCGAACCGCAAGCCCTTATCTTTTCCATTGGGAAGCTGTCCTTCCAGTATCAACATACTGCCCGAAACCTTTGTAGTGGCATTTTCTTTGCGATACAGATCCAGCGCAAGATTGATAGCACCAGGTTTTGTGCTGCTTATTTTTACCCAGATAATATCATTCTCAAAATCAGCCCAGCAAACCTGTGTAATGGTTGCACTATCGCGGGTATAACGGGTATGTGCAATCGCTGTTGACAAATCCAGCTCGCGGGAATAATTGGTAACAGGTTTGCTGGTATCCGACCAGGTCATCAGAAGATCTCCAAGTAGCTGGTACGCTCCATATTTTTGATTGGCTCCATTTCCAAATCCGGAACCGGGACCTTTGGCTACAAATTCTTTCATCAACAGTGCCTGTGCTTCTTTATTGCGACCCGCCTGTAAATGCTCCTGAATGGGTTTCAGGTACTGATGAGCATTTTCACGATCAGCATCCTGCGGGCCGCCAGACCACATGGAAATTTCATTTAAAACCAACCGGTCTTTGTTCGGATTTCCAAACTGCATGAGCCCCACTCTTCCATTACCTACAGGAGCACTCTCGGTAAAATTTTTCGCCGGCCTGCTAAATCGTATGGTATGTGAAGAGGAGGCAGTCCCGGATATGCTACCCGCGGATTGCGCCGTAGCGTCTTGCATGCCAGCAAGCTGCAGGGCAAGAATGGCAACTAATGGAAATATTTTATTCATGGGAAAACAATAGACCTTAAAGATATTTCGGAGACTGAATAGTAACTGCGTTTTTTTCATCCCTTTTCACCTGATTCTTCACCTGTCAGCAATATTTTTCCTGCTGACTTCTTAACAAATCACTAGGGAATTGTGCCGGTTTACTTGGTATATTCGCCTGGAATGATTTACTATTTCTCAATGTTCAAGGACTTTAATACGAATACCCCGGTTGGCGACTGCTAATCGGGGGTTCTTCTTTTGACAGGATCGTTTCGGATCCAATTCTCCACATTTAATTACTTATCACAATGCAATGGGAATATCTGGCCTTTGCCGCTATGGCAATAGGTCTGGTGCTGCTATTCTTTAAGGCTATCTGGGAATCACGCGTTAAAAAGCACCAGCAAACAGCGCAATTTCAAGCCTTATCCAGAAGCACCGGACTAAAAATGGATTTATTTGAATTTTTCAGCAACCGGCTTATTGGAATTGATTATCAGCAGGGCGCTGTATTATATATGCAGTTTATTGGTGACCAATACAAACACCAGGTACTACTGATTGAAGAGCTGGATCAGTGTACCATTGAAAAACAGTATAATGAAAATCGCATTATTGAAGGCATTTACCTGCTCTGCCGCTTACAGGATCAATCTGAAATACGGTTGGGATTTTATTCCGGTAAAACGGATCATCATCTGGACGCAACCCAGTTGATACGGAAAGCTTCCTATTGGCGTAGAAAAATCAACATCCTCAAACAGTTCGATGAATTAAGTCTCGAACAATATCAGTAATTAAAATCAATTGTTATGACACAACATGCGCTGAAGCCGTCGGGCAACGGGAGAGTTCCCCTTTTGCACCCCCTTCCAATTGTTCTATTAAAAGATGATGTAGTGCTGATTGAATACCTGATAGCACATCATCCTCAATGGCCGGAGATTGAAACACTCAGAAGTAAAATTCAGACTGCATCGGTCCTGGATGGAATAAATTTTCCAAATGGAGTTGCACGCATACAATCAACTATTTTACTTCGCGACCGGGTTGCCAAACAGAACATAAGCTATCGGCTAAATTTACCGGAAGCAGGGGCTACCGCCATTCATAGTGATAGCATATTCAGGCCGCTTGGTGCTGCGTTATGGGGCATGCAGTCGGGTGATGAACTTATCTGGCCTACACCCAAAGGCAACCGGTATTATTTCATTCTTTCCATAGTTAACCCGGTTGACTCATTTTAGTGTTGCGACCTGTTATTTTTTGCTGATTTATTATTCCAGTTCCAAGAGTAATTTTTTAACCGAAGCTATTAAATCAGCAGAAGGAGTACCTGCAAGTGTTTTTATATCAATACCAGCTAAAATGGAATCCAGTTTCTTTAGTTTTTCGGAATCGCCTGCACGCGTCCATGTATCTTTTAGAATCCTGATTTTTTCATAATCCTGAATTCCCTCTACCAGCTTTTCAAAGCGAATGCTGCTCGATGGCCCCGGGTATACCTGATAGGTATCGCCCGCGGGCCAGGCAGTATACCTGCTATCGGTCAATGGACTTCTGGTCCAGCTGTTATACGCCCATCTCAGATACCCGGTAAAGCCTTTTGCCTGAGCAAACCATCCCAGGAAAACATGTTCGGCTGGTGGCGAAAAACTAAATCCGTTTGGATAGGCCTCCGTGCAACAGGTATAAAAAGTGGTGGGTAATTTCGCTTCCAGTCTTCTCTCCATGACAGCATCTTCCAGGCTCCACCTGGAAGCCACACAGTAATCAAAAATTTCCTTTTCAATTTCGGGATGATAATCGCCGGCCAAAGCAATTTTCCAGGAGGGGTCTATCGACTTTAAAAGAGCAATAGCCGTTTTCATAGCCGGCATCGGACGTTCATCCATCGCTATGGTAGTTATGGAAAACCAGTTTTTCTCTTTGAGGTGACTGGTAAACGATTCAAGCATAGGTTTCCAGGTAGCTGCATATGCGGGAGTATTAATCTCTGTTGCGATACTGGTATCCTGTTGAGTTGCTTCATCAAAATAACGAACCATCATCTTCCAGGGAATTATAGAATAACAGTTAATGCGCTTTGAAATACCGCAGCTCATTACAAATTCTACATATTCATCAAACCTGGAATAATCAAAAGTCCAGCTGCCATCTTTCTTTTTTGTCCATTTGATCAAAGATGGGAAATCATCAAATGTCTGGTGGCCCCAGGGCTCATGCACAATAGATGTGGTTATATTTTTTTGTCCTGCTGCAGCTAACTGTTGATAATAAGGCCGCATCTTTTCATAGTGCTCTTTGGACCAGAGGCTAAGACCATGTACACGGGCAATTGCTGCGGGATGCTGCCAGAGATCAAGGTCGAAAGACCAGTCTTTAGCCGCCGGAAGGATTTGGTTACTTACCGTTATATCAAGATCAAGTTTGTTATTATTACTGGTATACACATTGGCCTGATACGTGCCGGGCTGGGCGTCCTGAGGAACCTGTATACTGATCCAGAAAAAGGCGACACTATCCGTTGAAGAATCAGTAAAAGAAGAATCACTAACTGAAAGCAATGGATCAGTGACCTTTGATGTATAATAAGCCGAAGGGTCTGGCCGGTATCCGCAACCACTTCGATATTCATCGGTAAGAATAAATGAAAGTCTGCTGACAGATACACTGGAAGCAGGTAGCTGGTCGCCGTTTTCATTTACCAATGGGGAAATATCAAGGGAAAATTTTCCGTCTCCGGGTTTACTCGCTTTTACAGCAACCTGAACATGAACCCGCTCCCCTCTCCAGGCATTCAACTGGTATTTATTTGAAAGCAGGCTGTCTGAAAATAATTCAGCTACTCCGATTACCTGCCCTTTCTGGAGTATCGGATTTTTTATGGAATCCCAGGGACCTGATACTTCTGAAACCAACCGGATATTAGACGAAAAGAAACCAGCCTCACCCGGGTTGGAACAGGAGGAAAAAATAAAAAGACAGGAAATACTAAATAATAGCCATCTGAAGGATTTGCGCATGTCGGTAGATTAACCCATAATTTAATCCAAGAAAGATAGTTTCATTGATTGGAAATGCGGGTCTTTCAACAGGAAATGGCGCAAACGATTGATATAAAAAAACCGGCTCGCCATAGCGAAACCGGTTATACTCAAGGTAGCACATCCGTACTCTGTGAGCACGAATTTGGCTTATTGATTCAGCTTGATTTCGCCGACATCAACGGTAGCCCCTTCGGCTACTTCTACACCGTCTTTGGCCGTATTCTTATAAGGCGCAACTGCCTCAACTATAATCTGGTACGTACCAGCTTTGAGGTTTTTAAGCTCAAAAGCTCCATTTGCAATAGGTGCTTTAACGGTATCGGATGAGGATAAAGCCCAAGCCTGGGTAGCCCCTTCCGCAGGACTTACTGTACCTTTTACAGTTGCGGTGTTTACATCTTTAAAGGAAAACAAACTAACTGTTGCGATTCCCAGTGCCAAAGCGGTCATTTGTAACTTTTTCATACTGCTGATTTTTTTTATTGGATAAATGAATTGTTTGATGACAGGTAGGTAAATCCAATCATTGTGCCAGAAATTTCCCATCAAAATGTTAATGCTGACTTTAACCTCTCAAAATCCTTTGTGGGCCTTATTTATAGCCGATGGTTCGATTTTTGAATACGTTTTATAATATACAGATACTACAAAAATTTAGTTGATCAGGATTTAGCAGAGAGGTTCATATATATCTGTCATCCAAAACCAATTTTTATATAAAATATTGAGTCTTTTTCTGTATCAAACAGAGTGTTGCAAATTTTACTCAAGTTGTCCGAAAAATAAATTTAAAGGCATTCATTTTCTGCATTTTTAAAAAACAAAAGCGGAAAAAATAATTGTGATTATTAAATATGATATATTAAATTTACTCAGTTAATTTTCCCCTAAACCGTGAGTAAATCAACGTTGAACCTGGCTTTAAGCCGGATTTTAAGGCAACAACAGGTTTTGATCCTGCATGGCCCTACTTTTGTAGGGAAGCGGATTTTGGCGGAACAAATCGGAAAAGAGCTGCGAAAAAAGATTTTGCCCCTCGATTTATCAAAATCGAATGACCGGCGCAGAATTATTCATCCGGACTTATTTTTTTCTTCCCACCATAAGGAATTGATTTTTATAGAATCAGTTGATCGAATGCCTTCGATTCTGGAGGATGTTCGGAGATATTGTTTAAAATTCAAAAATCACCCAAGATTTATATTATCTACCGATCTCCAGTTTCAGGTGATATTTAAATATTTCCAGCTCCCAAAAAGAACATTCATTCAGGAAGTTTTTCCCGCATCTCTCCTTTCTATCAAATCCACGAATTCTACTGCCATCTGGCAACATTGGCTCAAAGGCGGTTTTCCAGGTTTTTTGTCAGCCCCCTCCAATCGGGTGCTATCTAACCGGGCCGAGCGATTATTGGATAAGCTGGTTTCGAATGATAGTTTTCCAATTGTCGGGCACCAGCTGGACAGGAATACAATCAGAACTTGCCTGGAGCTGATTGCTCAGTTAAATGGAAGTATTTTAAATTTCCAGGTATTGGCCAGGGCCATGGGTGTAACCGGACCTACTGTATTACGATACATTCGATTTCTGGAAGCCTCGTTCATGATCCGGTTATTACCTGCTTTGGCTGCCGATGATAAAAAACGATTGTCAAAAGCTCCCAAGATTTTTATCCGTGACTCCGGAATTCTGCACCATCTATTAGGTGTTCAATCACTTCGTTCACTCAGCAAATCGACCTGCCAGGCCGCCTCCTGGGAAGGTTATGTAATCGAGGAGATTGCCAAAATTCTTCCGCAGAAATACCAACTACATTATTATAGGACACAACATGCCGCTGAAGTACAGCTAATTATTTCAAAAAATGGGAAGAAAGCGGGCAGTTCACCCAGGCCTTTTATTGCCATCCTGCTTCAAACCGGAGAACATGCAGTAGTTGGAAGAGCCTTAAAGAATTGTTTTGAGAGCTTAGCTACCCGAAAAAATTATCTAGTTCAGGTAACGAACAACGATGAGTTTCCTTCCGAATCGCGTGACCAGGGTCTGAAATCAATTAATTGCAGTCCCATTTCATTGGCCGAACTCCTAAAAATGCTTTCCTCGCTTCGCTGAAACAGGAGATCCCGGATGAATCCCTCCGTCTCTCTTTTCCATAACCCTATCTTTGTTAAATGGACAAGAGACTATTTCTGCTGGATGCTATGGCGTTGATTTTCCGGGCTTATTATGCACTGATTCGCAGTCCGCGAATTACGACTCAGGGTAAAAATACCAATGCACAATTTGGTTTTACCAACGCTCTGCTTGAACTCATTAATAACAGACATCCCTCACATATGGCGGTCTGCTTTGATACTCAGGCACCCACCGAAAGACATACAGATTTTACAGATTATAAAGCCAATCGCCAGGAAGCGCCGGAGGATCTGCTGCTCGCCATTCCCGATATCAAGCGCATCATTCGCGGATTCAATATACCAGTAGTGGAATTGGACGGATTTGAAGCGGATGATGTGGTAGGTACTTTATCAAAACAGGCCGCAGCGGCTGGTTATGAAGTCTTTATGGTCACACCTGATAAAGATTATGGACAGCTGGTTTCAGATAAGATCAAAATTTATAAGCCCGGTTACCAGGGTGGTGATATTGAAATAATGGGGCCCGAAGAGGTTTGCGCCAAATGGAATATCCGTTCGGTAGACCAGGTTATTGATATGCTGGGATTAATGGGTGATGCCGTTGACAATATTCCGGGTATACCCGGCGTAGGTGAGAAAACTGCTTCCAAGTTGCTGAATGAATTCGGTACCCTGGAAAATATTCTTGCCAATGCTGACTCCATAAAAGGCGCCATCGGAGAAAAAGTGCGCAATGGTAAAGATTCTGCTATCCTGTCCAAAAAACTGGCTACCATTATTACCTCTGTACCAGTAACCTTTCATGAGGAAGATTTCCGGCTGAAAGAATGGAATCGGGAAGCTTTAAAAGAAGTGTTCACTGAACTTGAGTTTAAAACAGTTGCCAAACGCATCCTCGGAGAAGATATTCCGGTCGCAACTCAGGGAAATCAGGCAGTTCAGACCGATTTATTCGGGAATGCTGTAGCTACGCCAAAAAATGGCGGTGGCAACCCAGCAACTGAAAATAGTAATGCAGAAGAAGAAGGAACCGTTCATTCTGTTGACAAAAACATACAAAACACCCCACATCAGTATGAATTGGTGGAAGGGACCGATGCGATCGATGCCCTGGTGAGAAAGCTGGCCAACGAAAATGAAATCTGCTTTGACACAGAAACTACCGGGCTGGATGCAAACGATGCCGAGTTGGTGGGATTATCCTTTTCCACAAACCCCCATACAGGATATTATGTTCCCTGTCCGGCTGACCAGACCAAAACCAAGAGCCTGCTAAACCAGTTTGCTGTTCTATTCAAAGACCCTTCCAAAACCTGGGTGGGTCAGAACATCAAGTATGATCTCCTGATCCTGAAATGGTATGGGTTTGAGCTGACAGGAAAGCTTTTTGACACCATGCTCGCACATTATGTAATCGAACCGGAAGGAAAACGGAGCATGGATCTTCTAAGTGCCAAGTACCTGGGTTATGAACCGGTGCATATTGAAGAACTGATCGGGAAAAAGGGTAAGAATCAGGGCAATATGCGGGATGTTGAACTGGAAAAAATCAAAGATTATGCGGCTGAGGACGCAGATATCACGCTTCAGCTAAAACATACATTCAAACCTCTGCTCGAATCCCTGGATGTAAAAACAGTATTTGAGAAAGTTGAAAACCCGCTGGTAAAAGTATTGACAGACATGGAGTTCGAAGGCATTCGCGTGGACACGGAATTCCTTCACGAGTATTCCAAAGAACTTGAGCGGGATGCCAAAGCTGCAGAAGAAAGGGTTTATGCATCCGCGGGAGTTCGATTCAATCTGGCCTCACCCAAACAACTGGGTGAAGTATTGTTTGAAAAACTAAAGCTGGATCCCAAAGCCAAAAAGACCAAAACCGGACAATACGCTACCGGTGAGGATGTACTGGCCAAACTGGCGATGCAAAATCCTATTGTGGACGATATTCTCGCATTCCGGGAACTGACCAAACTCAAGTCCACCTATGTTGATGCCCTTCCGCTTATGATCAATCGCAAAACAGGCCGTGTGCATACCTCCTATGCGCAGGCGGTGGCTGTTACCGGAAGATTATCCAGCAATAATCCCAACCTGCAGAATATTCCCATCCGCACGGAAAGAGGAAAGGAAATCAGAAAGGCATTCATTCCAAGAGATGCCGAACACATCCTGCTTTCAGCAGATTATTCCCAGATTGAATTACGTATTGTTGCCGCTATTAGTGGCGACCCGAATATGTGCGAAGCCTTTCGCCAGGGCAAAGACATCCATACGGCTACAGCTGCCAAAGTATATGGTGTGGAAGAAGCGGAGGTTACCAAAGACATGCGCCGTAAAGCAAAGAGTGTCAACTTTGGGATCATCTATGGACAAGGCGCTTTTGGCCTGGCAGATAACCTAGGCATCTCCAGAACGGAAGCAAAGGAAATCATCGATAACTATAAAAAGGAGTTTATTGGCATTACCCGCTATATGGACGAAACAGTCAATTTTGCGAAAGAACATGGGTATGTTCAAACGCTGATGGGACGAAAGCGCTGGTTACGCGATATCAACTCCTCCAATTTTACCGTTCGTGGATTCGCTGAACGAAATGCGATCAACTCTCCCATACAGGGATCAGCAGCAGATATGATCAAGCTGGCCATGACCTCTCTTCATGCGGCAATTAAAAAAGCCGGATTGAAAAGCAAAATGATTCTGCAGGTGCACGATGAATTGGTTTTTGATGCCAGGCTGGAAGAGGTCGATCTGCTAAAACCCCTGATTCTGGAATGTATGCAGGCCGCATTGCCGCTGCCGAATGAGGTTCCTGTAATTGCAGAAGTGGGACAGGGAACGAATTGGTTGGAAGCACATTAATCCCTGTCCTGACCCCTGAGCACGGTCTCATGGATTTTGCGTAAATTAGGTTATGCCGCAGCTTGACTCCCGCATTGATGAGTATATAGCAAAGGCGCAGCCTTTCGCGCAACCTGTCCTTTTGCATATGAGGGAGCAGATTCACCTGACCTGTCCGGACATCAGTGAAACCATTAAATGGGGCATGCCACATTTTGAATATAAAAACGAACTGCTTTGCAGTTTCGCCGCCTTTAAGAATCACTGCGCATTCACCTTTTGGAAAGCTGCTTTGCTGAAGGACCCTATATTAATTGAACATGCCCGCGAAGAAAAGTCGATGGGCCAGCTGGGACCCATCAAATCAATACAGGATTTACCGGGAAATTTTACCGCCCTGCTACAGGAAGCAATGCTCCTCAATGAACAGGGTATAAAAATTCCACGAAAAACAACCACCAACCCTAAAGAATGTATGCTGCCTCCTGAATTTGAGCAGGCACTTCGAAAAAATCACAGGGCCTGGGAAGTCTTTGATAAATTCAGTTACAGCCACAGAAAAGAATACATTGAATGGATTACAGATGCCAAAACTGAGTCCACCCGTCAAAAAAGAATCAACCAGGCAGTAGAATGGATTGCCGATGGAAAAAACCGCAACCGGAAATACAACTGACCCATCCCGCTTCCGGCAGCAGTTACTTAAGTAGTTTCAACTCATACAGATCATGGCGCCGGTCCTTCATGGTGGTAACACTTCCATATTCATGCAGCTCAGACAGTAACGTGAGATCTACATCGGAAACAATGATCATTTCAGTATTCGGGGTAGCCTCCGCTTTGATTCCATTTACCGGAAAAGCAAAATCTGAAGGTGTCAGTACAGCAGATTGAGCAAACTGCAAATCCATATTGTGCACCTTAGGTAGGTTACCCACGGTTCCGGCAATGGCTACAAAACATTCGTTTTCGATAGCCCGTGCCGCGGCACAGTAACGCACACGGTTATACGCATTTTGTGTGTCTGTGAGAAAAGGAACAAACAGGATCTGCATTCCCTGATCTGCAAGTAACCTGGAAAGCTCCGGAAATTCAACATCATAACAGATTAGTACACCCACTTTTCCCGCATCTGTTTCGATAATCTGTATTTTATCACCCCCCTTAATCGCCCATTCATATTCCTCTGAAGGGGTTGGATGTATTTTATCGTAGTAATCTATCCGGCCATTCCGATGCAGAAAGTAGGAGGTGTTGTAAAGTTCCCCATCTCTCAGTGACGGCATGGATCCGCCAATGATGTTCACATTATAGGAAATAGCCAGTTTGGAAAGCGAATCCACAATTTCAGGTGTAAGGGCAGCCAGTTCCCTTATGGCCGCATGCCCGGGCAGGTGATTGAATTGCTCCATAAGCGGCGCATTGAACAATTCTGGAAGCAGGCAAAAATCAGAATTATAATCGCTCACAGCATCCACAAAGTACTCGACCTGGTCCATCATATCTTTTAATGTGCTGTACTGCCGCATCTGCCATTGAACCAGGCCAATGCGAACAAAATCCTTCCGAAGGTTCAGCGCATTCTGATTCGGTTCATAATATACATTGTACCAGACTAACAGGGTTGCATAACCGCGCGACTCCTTGTCCTCGGGCAGGTAATGTTGCATCACTTTTTTGATCTGAAAATCATTTGCCAGCTGAAAGCTAAGCGTACTGTCATGCAATTCGCGGCGTTTTACTTTATCCAGGTATTCCCTGGGTGTCATTTCTTCTGCATATTTACCATAACCCGGAATGCGGCCTCCCGCTACAATGGCCCGAAGATTCAGGTTTTCACACAACACCTTCCTTGCATCATATAAGCGGCGTGCCAGTCGAAGGCCTCTGAAGTCTGGGTGGATAAACATTTCTATTCCATACAACACATCTCCCTGAGGGTCATGCGTATCAAAAGTATAATTACCAGTCACCTGCCGGTAAGAATGGGTATCTCCAAACCGGTTGAAATTTACAATCAGGGTCAGTGCACATCCAACTACACGGCCATCCAGGGTAACACAGATTTGTCCTTCGGGGAACTTTTTCAACAGCTTGCCCAATGATTCTTCCCCCCAGTATTGTCCGCCCATGCTGGCATAGGCTTCAATCATGGACTCTTTTAATTCCTGGTAATCCGCTATTGTTAAATTCCGTACTTCGATTGATGCATTTTCCATATTACTGCCTTTGGTCTAAGGTAAACATTAACAGTCGGACAATAGTCCTGGTTGTTAAGATCTCATTAATCCTGGGTGAAAGTCCCGCTGAAAGCAGGTAATTTGCAGTATGACCCCTGTACTTTATTATTGTTATGACGCTTATTGCGGCTGGTGTTACGGTTTTAGTCCGGTTATAAAAAAAATTCACGCACTATACTCCGACCGGATCGGATTTGAGGTTTTGTCCGGAGGAATGATTCTTCCGGATCAGCCCAGGCATATTGGTGTAATGGCAGGATATATTGCCGACGCTTACAAATCGGTGGAAGAAATGACGGGTATCCGATTCGGGCAGGATTATCTCTGGCATATCTTTAATCCCGATCTGAGCGATTGGTACCCCAATTCCGAAAAACCTGCGATAGCTCTTTGCATTTTCAAAGAACTGTATCCCGATCAGCAGGTTGAATTTGCGGCTGATTTACAATATGCCCTGCATTTTGAGGGACGGGATCTTTGCGATAATGAAGCCTACCGCCATTTATTGGAAAAGTATTCGATTGATCCGGTTGAGTTTTATGAAAAATTAAGTAGCGAAGAGTACAAGGAGAAAGCCTACTATGAATTTCAGCTTTGCAAACAACTCCAGGTAACCGGATACCCCTGCGTACTGATGCAGGTAAGTGAAACCAAGTTTTTTATGGTAGCCCGGGGTTATACTGAAGAAGCCGGTTTTATACAACGAATTGAAGCAGTTCTGGCTGACCTGAACAAAAACTAAGCAAGATGATTCTTACTGTTACGCCCAACCCGGCAGTTGATAAAAGCACCCGGACAGACCGGTTAATTCCGGAAAAAAAACTCAGGTGCACAGAGATGGTGGTTGAAGCGGGAGGCGGAGGGATCAATGTAAGTAAAGCGCTGCAGCGATTAGGTGCTCCCAACAGTGCCCTGATCACTTGTGGAGGATTTAATGGCAGCCAGCTGGAAGCCTGCCTGCAGCGGGAAGAGATTCACTATCACAAAGTGCTGATACCAGGTGAAACCAGGGAAAACCTGGTGGTACTGGAAGAACAAACCAATAACCAATTTCGCTTTGTACTGCCAGGACCGACACTCCAATCAGATATAGAAGCCGCTATCCTGGATACGCTACAACAACTCCCTATTAAACCCAAGATTATTGTTGGCAGCGGCAGTTTACCACCCGGTTTCCATGAAAATTTTTATGCCCGGCTGGCAAAGCTGGCAAACCAAATGGAGGCAAAAGCAATAATTGATTGTTCGGGAAAAGCATTGGAACTCGCCGTGGAAGCAGGCGTATACCTCGTAAAACCGAACCTGAGTGAATTAAGTCAACTGGTTGGTGTCTCCTCCCTGGAAACCGATCAGGTGGTGGATGCGGCGCAGATCCTACTTAAAAAAGGCAGCTGTAAGATGGTCGTTGTTTCACTGGGTGCACAGGGCGCTTTACTTGTCAGCCCGGAGCAGGTTATCCAGGTGCCGGCTCCGACAGTAAAAAAACAAAGTACGGTAGGTGCGGGCGATTCTATGGTTGCTGGCATGTGTTACCAGATCTGGAAAAATGCAAGTGCCGCAGATATTATCCGTTTTGGTGTTGCCTGCGGAACAGCGGCTACCATGAATCCCGGTACTCAACTATTTAACCCGACAGATGCCGACCGCCTGTACAGTTGGCTGGTCAGGCATTCCTGATAGCATCTTTATTCACGGTATTCTACAATTGCCGGGGACATATTAGTTTTCCAGTCCGTCCGACCGGTAAGTAATTGGAACTTTTTTTCTCCGAACCGCATGATGCCAATATCAAAATAGCGACTGGTGCTATCTGTTATATCGGCTACCAGCCAGTTCCCATCTGCGCTCCAGTCGTGCCAACCAGGTTTTTGTTCCCCTTCAGTCAGCTGCCATTGTTTTTTACCATCAGGAGTAATGGCATATATCTGATAGTTGCCTTTTTGAAGCGACTGATAACTAATGAATCCTTTTGCCGCGTTCCATCTTGGTGGGCCGGCGTGATAGCTATGCCATTTTGAACTTGTATCTGTAGCAGGATAACTGGTTAAGCGGGTCCGCTCACTTGCACCCTTTTTTATCAACCATATTTCTGCCTTTTCCTGCTGGTTTCTACGGTTCTTGCGAAATCTGTAAGCGATTTTTTGCCCGTTTTCAACAAATACAGGGTCACTGAAATAAGAAGCCGTGTCTTTGGTAAGCCAGGTAAATAAACCGGTTTCAAGGTCAATGGTCGCTAACTGGAAACGAATTGCCGCTCCTTGCCTGGCGCTAACAATCATGGTTTTCCCATAATTATCCATCCAGGAGTCTTCCAGCTGAAGATCACTGATTTTCCGGAGCTGAGAACCGTCGGCATTTATCTGGTAAAGAAAAAAACAGCGGTAACAGGTATCGCGGTCACTTATGAAATAAATCGTTTGTCCATCTGCGTGATAGGTCCAGTCAACCGCTTTTTTGTTGCTTAGGTTTTTTTTGTTGCTGCCATCCATATCCATGATCCATACCTCATAATCTTTTTGCAATGTGTCATAAATATTATAGGCAACTTTAAAATCTTGCGCGAAAACCGATTTTCCGGAAAGGATCAGACAAATAAATAGTAACTGTTTCATATTGCGCATTTTTTTGTTGAAATCCTACCTGATCCTTTTAAATCTAAAATCAATCCGCTCTGAAGATTTGGAATCGCCGGCATCTATCCAGGCATGCAATGCATCCGTTCCCGTAAAAGAGTAAACAATTCGTTTGGGGTAATCGTGGGTCGGATTTTCAAAAACAAAAGTCCCGTCCTGGTATCCTGTCAGCCGGAAACTGATGCGCTCCTGCTCCGGTTGATTAAATGCTTTCGCCTGGTAAACTATCTGGTTTTGCATTTTTACCAGCAGGATTTCTTCCGATACCAGGGTGTCTTTTCCCCTTACTTTATACATTCGGCCAACCAGGGATACAGAATCTCTGCGCTTCCATTCTTCAAACTCCGGAACTGCTGTTCCGATCCGTTGCCAGCAGCCAGTCAGCTGTTTTAACTGATCAAACGGTCCGGGGTCCTGCTGCAAAAAACAGGCGAGTATAAAAATCAGGTGCATGTAGTTTACTTGTAGTTTGTTCAGGAGTTCAACATTTCCTGCCGGTTCAGCTCTCTGTTACGGAGATCAATTCCTCCTTCAAAAAGACTTTTCAGATTAGTCAGATAAAAGGTCCAGCCTGTTTTACAACCAACATGAAATTTGAACTTTGATGCCTCATCGGTTGGAATATCGGATTGCTCCATTTCTACAAGCTGTTCATCGCCTGCCAGTAGAATTCTAACAGAACAGATGCCTGCTTTTCCGAAACGGAATACAACCAGATCCTGGCCATTCGCTTCCAGAATTTCCCCCTTTTCTGTTACTTCATCCGGATACCCATGCCATTGAAAAGTATATTGGCAACCGGGACGAATGGTCTCTTCATCATCGAGGATATAACCTTTGGGATCGACAAATTCACAACTTCGGAGAAACCAGTATTCCATGCCGGCTTTTGTGGTCCATGCATCATACAGATCACTTCGTCGTGCACGAATATTTATCCGAACCGTAAACCGGCTCCAGTCTTCGTTACTCATAATTGAACATTTATCCAACCGGAATGGAATGAAATGCCACCCGGTTTCCCTCCGTATCATGAATTACTGCCATAAAGCCCATATCAGGACTAATTTCGGTTTTTGGAACGATTATTTTTCCACCCGCTGCTTCCACCCGGTCGAGTACTAACTGAACATCCGGGTTGGCATTCAGATAAACCAATGTACCATTGGTATGTGGCTGGTAAAAATCAGGCGCATAGGTAAGCGCTCCACTGATAAAGGTTTGATCGGGAACCGGAAACATCCGCATGGAGAAACCGGGCATGTCCATTGGTACCAGCTCCACACCAAGTATAGTTTCATAAAATTTTTGAGCACGGGCAAGATCGGTCGTCGGGATCTCGAACCAGCTGATTGAATGTGTCATATATAGGTTGTTTATCGCCAAAGGCCAATAATTGCTCCCATCAGGGTCAGGGATACAATGGAATAACCACCATTGATCAGAATATACCGCCAGGATTTTAATTCGAACAGGCTATGTATGGCAATGGCGCAAAATGTCCAGATGCCGGCCAGAAATCCGGCTGTAGCACCCCAGGAAAGATCTGTTTTCATTTCGGCACTGTCTACCAGAAACATACCTAGATTGGCTGCCATAAGCAGGGAGAACAAAGCGGTAAAACCAAAAATTTTCCCTTTGTTACCCGATCTGATCTGATCTTCAGTCAAACCCGACTCTTTCATCCAGGCATTCCCGAATAAACCGGGTGAATACCAGATACCGCCAATGACAAAAGCGGACAGACCGGCAACCAGAATGGCTAACCAATTGATGCTGCTTATATCCATAATAGCTGTTTTGAATCCTAAACTATTGTCTAATTTCATAGTGACCAAGACAACCAGTATGAATCCGGAAGCAAGGGCGACAAATGCCGATTTTTTTCCGACAAAGCTTCCAAAAGAAGACAGCAGGATCAACGATATAGGATTCCGGGTGCTCCTGATTCCTGTTTTTGGTATCTGCATTCCGCTGGTTACAGCCCTTGTGCCTCATCATCAGTTCAGCCTGGTACAGATCAAATTAAGTTATCTCTATACAATAGGAATGGCCTTTATTATCTGGGAAGGCAACCGGTTTCTCCTCTTTACACTTCGCTCTTATTTAAACTGGTTCAATCAGCCTGTAAAAAAGATTCTGGCCTTATTGCTGGTCATTCCTTTTTATACAATCCCGGTCACTGTCTTGCTGTTGGTTGGCTGGTACCACCTGTTCATGCAGGGTATCATCGATTGGAACAAGGTCTGGAACAACAGCCTGATCATTTTCATCGCGGTTGTTTTCATTGTACATGTTTATGAAACCGTATTCCTGGTAAAAGAATCCGAATCAGAAATTTTACGGAATGCTTCACTCGAAAAGGCCCGGGCCGAAGCGGAGTTGCAGGCGCTCAAAAATCAGATTGACCCCCACTTCATGTTTAATTCCTTAAACACATTGAGTCATCTGATCAGCTCGGATCCCCAAAAAGCCCAGGTTTTTAATGATACGCTGGCCGATGTATACCGGTATATTTTACAGAATAAGTCCAGGGACCTGGTATTGTTACAGGAGGAACTTGATTTTATGGATAATTATATCGCCCTGCTGAAAATCCGTTTTGGCAACAGCATTATGGTGGATAAACAGCTCTCGCCCGAATGTCTTGATCAGTTTGTATTGCCTCCCATTTCGCTTCAGATACTCATTGAAAACGCCATCAAACATAATGAGTTTTCAAAAAGCGAGCCGCTTCATATTGAGATCCGGGAAACCGGTGGTGAACTGCATATTACCAATGAACTGCGGGAAAAGAAAGTGCAGCAATCCAATGGCATTGGGTTAAACAACCTGCTCGAACGTTTTCGCCTGATAACCGCAAGGCCAGTGGAAATAGAAAAAACAGCGCATCGTTTTTCTGTTCGGTTACCCTTATTAAACCTTCGCTGATATGAAAATTGTACTGATTGAGGATGAGGTACCGGCTGCAGAGCGGCTTACGGAATCACTCATTGAAATAAAACAGGAATTAAAGCCCCTAGCTGTGCTTACTACAGTAAAGGAATCGGTTGCCTGGCTTAGGTCGCATGGACAACCGGATCTTATTTTTATGGATATAGAGCTCACAGACGGACAATCCTTTCAGATCTTTGATGAAATCCGGCTCGATTGTCCGGTTATCTTCTGTACAGCCTATGATGAATACTGGCAAAAAGCCTTTGAGCACAACAGCATAGATTACCTGCTGAAGCCGGTATCCCGGGAAAAACTGGCAGCAGCAATCCAGAAATACGAACACCTTAAGTTGCATTTTTCCCAATCATTTGAACAATTGCAGCGCTTTCATAAAAATCCGGAAGGTTTCAAGAAAAGATGGTTAATCAAAAGGGGGGCGGATTATATCGCGCTAAAAACCGAAGAGATCGCCTTTTTTTATGCCAGCCACAAAATGGTATGTCTGGTAGATACGGCCGGGCATCGCTACCTGCTGGATAAATCCCTGGCTGATATCGAGAAAGAATTGAATCCGGTGCAATTTTTCCGGCTCAACCGCCAATATCTGGCCCAGATTAATGCCATCAAAAAACTAAAAACAGCGGGTAAAGGAAAATTGCTGGTGGAGTTATCGCCCCCGGCCCCTGAAGAGGTATGGATTAGTGCCGATCAGACGGCTGCTTTTAAAGAATGGCTGGATGCCTGAGCCCCCACCGGCCGGGTGGTAAATTTGTTTTATCTTGCACCTCCCTTACAATTTTGCAGATATGGAATACAATAGAATCATTGCCGTAACCGGTTTACCCGGATTGTTTGAGTTAATGGCCAGTAAAACGGATGGAGCGATTGTTCGTTCCCTGGAGGATCAGTCTACCAAATTTGTTTCTTCCCGAAAGCATAACTTCTCTCACCTGGAAAGTATTGAGATTTATACAAAACGTGATAATGTCAACCTGGTTGAAATATTTAAAGCCATGAAAGCTGCCGGCGGAAAACTTCCGGAAGCGAAAGACAATAATGGCTTGAAAGCCTATTTTGAAACCACATTTCCGGATATGGATTTCGAACGGGTTTATGCCAGCGACATGAAGAAAATGGTGAAATGGTTTGAAATCATTGACAAAAACAATATTGAATTCAAACTCTCTGAGCCCACAGAAGCAGGAGAAGAAACGGAGCTGGAAGAAACACCTGCGCCTGAAACTCAAAAAACAGCGAAAGAAAAACCTGCTGCAACTGAAGCGGAAAGCGAAGAAGAGAAGCCAAAAGCGAAGAAAAAAGCAGCCCCCAAAAAGGCCGCTGATGAAGCATCCGAAGCTGCATCCTCCGAAGAAAAGCCCAAAAAGACAGCCCGTAAGAAAAAATCAGAAGATTAATTCGCTGACTATGTCAATTGCCTCTATTCAGAAAACGCCCCGGCATTACCTGCCGGCCGATTTTGTAATAACCGACTGGGAAAGCCTGGAACCCTGGTTTAAAGACCTGGCTGACCGGCCTATACATTCCCTGGAAGAGTTGGAAAAATGGCTGTCGGACAGCAGTGAACTCGAAGCGGCAGTAAGCGAAGACGCCTGCTGGAGACAGATCCGGATGACTTGTGATACGGAAAACAAATCCCTGGAAGAGGCATTTACCTTTTTTGTAATGGAGATCCAGCCAAAAATCCAGCCCTTCGCCGATCAACTGAACAGGAAACTGATCAGCAATGAATACGCAAAAGCGCTGGACCAGGGTGAATATTTCACTTATCTGCGTTCTGTTAAAAAATCAATAGACCTCTACCGGGAAGAAAATATTCCCCTCCAGGCAGATCTGGCTGTAATGGCCCAGCAATATGGTGTCATTTCAGGGAAAATGAGTGTAACCATTGACGGCAAAGAATATACGCTCCAACAGGCTTCGAAATTTCTGGAACATCCCGACCGAAGCAAACGGGAGGCTGCTTACAGAAGTATACAGGAACGCCGTTACGAGGATCGCGGGCAATTGAATGAATTATTCTCCAAACTGGTTGAAAAACGCCACCAGGTTGGACAGAATGCCGGTTTCGCCAATTACCGCGACTACAAATTCGTGGAAATGGGGCGATTTGATTATAGCAAAGAAGACTGTTTTGCCTTCCATGAAGCAGTGAAGCAACATGTAGTTCCCCTGGTGACGGAAATCTACCGGAAGAAAAAAGAAAAGCTTGGCCTGGAAAGCCTTCGTCCCTGGGATACGGAAGCAGAACCAGCCGGAGTTGAACCCCTTCATCCATTCGGATCCGGTGAAGAGTTACTGGAAAAAACGATCCAATGTTTTAAGGAACTCAGGCCAATGTTTGCCGATTGCCTGCTCACCATGAAAAAGATGGGGCATTTGGACCTCGAAAGCCGGAAAGGAAAAGCGCCGGGTGGGTATAATTGTCCACTCGCAGAAAGCGGTGCTCCTTTTATTTTCATGAATGCAGCCGGTCAGATGCACGATGTTACCACGATGGTACATGAAGGCGGACACGCGATTCATAGCTTCCTGGCCCACCCACTGCGGCTTTCAGCGTTTAAGGAATATCCAATGGAAATTGCTGAAGTGGCCAGTATGAGTATGGAATTGTTTAGCATGGATTATTGGCACAGTTTTTTTAACAATTCAGAAGAACTGAAACGCGCTAAAGAGCACCAGTTGGAGAGAGTAATTACGATTTTCCCCTGGATTGCGATCATAGATAAGTTTCAGCACTGGGTTTATGAAAATCCAACGCATACCCCCGAAGAAAGGGCTGCAAAATGGATAGCCATAAACGATGAATTTTCAACCGGAGTGCTTGATCTGAGCGGTTTGGAAAAATTCCGGAAATATAGCTGGCAGCGTCAGTTACATTTATTCGAGGTTCCTTTTTATTACATCGAATACGGCATTGCTCAATTGGGGGCAATTGGTATGTGGATGCAGTTTAAAGAGAATAAAGAACAGGCGCTTGATAATTATACCAGGGCACTGGCACTGGGAGGAACCCGTACTTTGCCGGAATTATACCGGGCGGCGGGAATTCCATTTGATTTGGGGCCTAACCGTGTTAAAACATTGATGGACTTTGTAGCTGGCGAGATGGCAAAACTCTAAACAAAGGGAAAAAATACCCACATTAGGGTATGGGTAAAATTTGAAAAGAATGATTTATAACAATATATTTGTACAAGAAAACACTTAGAAAGATAAAACGAATCCAAACAGATTCTCAAAATAGCTACTAATCAGAGCCTTAACCAAAAGTCCCGGTGTGTCTACATCGGGGCTTTATTTTTTAGTTAATCCCTGTTACAGTCTTTACACCTTCCATTTACCACGACCTGAATCTGTGTGGATTTATATCCCCTTGGCAAGCGTATAGCCGGTACCGTTACATCATCAAGGCAAAGCGTATTGCCACACTTATCGCAAACAAAGTGCACGTGATTGTCGTGATGATGTCCTTCTCCGCATTCATCCTTACACAAAGCATACAATACACTGTTCTCTGCAGTTGGAATAGAATGAATGATTCCTTTATTAAGGAAAACCTGGAGGGTACGGTATACAGTAACGCGATCAAATTTCTCTCCGGTTCTGCGTTCAATATCTCCATGCGCAAGCGCACCCTGCTGCTCGAAAAATAATTCAAGTATTTTCACCCGACTACCGGTGATGCTTAGCTGATTTTTTTTCAATATCTCCTGCACTGCTTCCTGCATAGTGTACAAAATTAAAAGGTTGTCTTGGGTAATCGGGAGGCATCCGCACTTGTTTCCTCCAATAATACAGGTATGTCTTCGATCATCTGATTCACTTCCTCTTTTTTCAGACCATCATAAATCCGGCGAACCCTGCCGGCCCGGTCCACCAGGGCAAAAAACTGGGTATGTATAAACTGGTCTTCAATAAACTCGTTGTTGTTTTTCGGATCATCCAGCAGATAACTCACCCTGGCAGCCAGGTAAAGACTATCTTTCGGACCCGTCAGAAAAAACCAGTTGGCGTTGTTTACTCCCAAAGAATCAGCATAAACCCGCATCCGTTCAACCGTATCCGTAGCCGGATCAACGGAGTGCGACAAGATCAGAAAATCGGGATTGTTCTTATAGGTCTCAAACACTTTTTTCATGTTGGTATTCATCTTTGGACAAATACCCGGACAGGTAGTGAAAAAGTATTCCGCCACATAAACCTTACCCTGTACCTTTTCCTGATTAAAGGATTTACCGTACTGATCATTGAAGCGGAAAGGCTGGACATAACTCAGTACCGGCATTTTAACATCCCCGAATCCAGGCAGCAGCTTGCTCATAGCGAACACAAATCCCACAAACAGCACAGCAAAAAATACCAGGAAAAACAATGTCTTCTTATTCATATCCGCAAATTTACGATTCTTCCACCACCCGACCGGTGCCACCCGACCGGTGCCACCCGACCGGTGCCACCCGACCGGTGAAAGTAAAAATTATTTTGCAACAAAGTTGCATCTGTGTACTTTTGCTGTCCGATGTCATTTAAAATTAACTGGGACGCCCTGGGTATTGCAACTTCCATTGCCTGTGCTATTCATTGTGCTGTATTACCCTTATTGCTCACAAGCCTCCCTATTTTAGGAACCAACATCATTGATAATGAGGCGTTTGAATATTTTATGATCCTAGTCGCCTTCATTATTGGAGCCAATGCGCTTTGGCATGGCTACAAGCGGCATCACCACCAGGCAAGTCCGTATATCCTTTTTGGCATCGGGATATTGCTCCTGCTCGCTAAACAATTCTGGCATGAATGGCAGCTTTGGTTCCTGATTCCCGCAGTAATCGCCATCGTTTACGCTCATTTTCGGAATTATCAGCTTTGTCGCAGGGCGAATCATTGCCATACCAGCGACTGTAATCACTAGCCGCCGGACCTTCCTCGAGAAGTTTTCCTAAATTCACAAACATTGCCCGCGGGCATTTGTTATTTTTGCAGTTAAACGCGTTGAATTATGATCAAGACTGGAAATCCCGTTATCAGTATCTATACAGAAATGACTCCGAATCCGGAAACCATGAAGTTTGTAGCCAATAAACTTCTGTATCCAGGTCGCAGTATTGATCTGCCTGATATAGATAGCGCCAAGGCTTCTCCCCTGGCGATGGAACTCTTCGGCTTCCCCTTTTTAAAAAGCGTTTTTATTGCAAGCAATTTTGTAACGCTCACCAAAACTCCGGAAACTGAGTGGAGTGATGTGATTCCATCCATCCGCCAATTCCTGAAAGATTACCTGGAAGAAGGAAAAGTGGTTGTGAATGAAGAAGAAGTTGCGGCATTGAAACCCCAGGGAAGCAATGAAGTGAGCGCTGATGATGACGATGTGGTGAAGCGAATCAAGGAATTGCTGGAAAACTATGTGAAACCTGCTGTTGAAATGGACGGTGGTGCGATCCAGTTTAAAAGCTACCAGGATGGGGTGGTGAACCTGATGATGCAGGGCTCCTGCAGCGGCTGCCCCAGCAGCATGATCACGCTGAAAGCGGGTATTGAAGGAATGATGAAACGCATGATCCCCGAAGTAAAAGAAGTAGTGGCAGAAGCTGAATAAAACAGGTGCCTTGGTACAGGAAGACCCCTTCCATATTTATCCGATTGCTGAATCAGCTATTACCATAGAACATGGAATGGTGATTTCTATATCAGTTCACCAGGAATTATTACAGCTTCAAAAGGATTTTCACAAGAACCCTTTTATTGGATTCAGGGATACCACAATAACTTATAATAGTCTCACCGTTTTCTTTGATCCCCCTGAACTTTATAGAGAAGGCCAGTATACACCACTGGCCTTCGTTTTACAGGAAATCCAGACCAGGCTGACCACCCGCACTTACTTGCAGGAAACTGTTGAACAGGATGCTACCCGGCACCTGATTCCTGTTTGTTATGAAATGGCGATGGGGCCTGACCTGCCGGCAGTAGCCGCCTTCCATAACACAAGTCCCGAACAATTAATTGAAGCGCATTGTGCCCAGGACTGGTACGTATTCATGATTGGTTTTAATCCGGGATTTGCATATATGGGCCTTCTCCCCGATACCCTGGCCATGCCCCGGAAAGCAACACCCGCCTTACAGGTTCCTGCCGGATCCGTTGGAATCGCGGGCAGGCAAACCGGTATTTACCCAAATAATTCTCCCGGGGGATGGCAAATCATCGGTCGCACACCCCTTTCTGTTTTCAACCTTTCTGAAGCTCAACCCAGCTTGTTCAAAGCGGGTGATACAGTCCGGTTTACCCAAATCGATTCAGCCACTTTTCAATACCTCAACCAGCATGCGAATTCTTAAATCCGGAATATCCACCATTCAGGACAGAGGTCGATTTGGACACCGGAACCAGGGAATTCCTATCAGCGGATGCATGGACCCCCTGGCGGCACGAATGGGAAACTTACTGGTAGGGAATGAAGATGGGGCCGCCTGCCTGGAAATTAGTCGCGGTGCTTTTTCTGCCAGTTTTGGCCGAACAACCCTCTTAGCCCTGACCGGAAAAGGTTACGATGGTTTTGTCAGCGGACGGCCAGTTGCTTTCTGGCAGCCCTTCCTGGTAAAAGAGGGAGAGTTCCTGCAACTGTTTCCAAAGGAAGCGGGATTCACCTATGTATCTGTACACGGAGGTATCCGGACCAAAATAAAATTCGATAGCCGGTCAACTCATCTACCCTCGAAAATTGGCGGACTTTCCGGAAATGCGCTGCAACCCGGTGATGAACTCCCCATTTCCCATTTTCCGGATGAACATGGTCAGCAACTCATCAACTATCTTTCACGCGTTCCCGGGCAGGTACGACTGAGTCCGGTTACCATTCCTGATTATGCAAAGGATGAAATCCGGTTTTTTGCCGGACCTGAGTACAACTGGTTTACCCAACCATCCAGATCCTTACTCGAGACGTCAACATTTCAGGTTGGCGCTGCTTCCAACCGGATGGGCTACCGGCTTGCGGGCCCCCCGCTGAATCGCGAAAAACTAGATGAATTTTTATCTCAACCTGTTTTAGCTGGCACTATGCAGGTAAGTCCGGATGGACAAATACTGCTGCTGATGGCCGATGCTCAAACCACGGGCGGATACCCAAGAATCGGGCAGCTCTTTGCCGCTGACCTGCATCTTGCCGCGCAAAAATCACCCGGTTCGGTATTGCGGTTCCGAAAAAGCACCCTGGAAGAAGCGGAAAAACAATTGATTGACCAGGAAAAGCAATTGGTTCAGCTCAGGCGCGACTACTATCTTTATTTTTCCTAAATGATTTTACATGCATGTAAACTGTGACCTTGGTGAAGGCATGGGAGTGGAGAATGCGATACTGCCTTTCATTGCTGCAGCAAATATTGCCTGTGGATTACATGCAGGGTCGCCTTCTGAAATTGCAGCAACCATTCTTCTTGCAAAACAATATGGGGTTCAGGTGGGTGCCCACCCTTCCTGGAACGATCCCGGGAATTTCGGAAGAACAGAACAAATGCTGCCGGAATCTGAAATTATTTCGCTGTTGCTCTATCAGCTGGGGGCCGTACAAGCCATCTGCCAGCAGTTCGACCATCCCATGCAACATGTCAAACCACATGGTGCCCTCTATAACCAGGCAGCCAGAGACCCGTTTATTGCAAATGCCATAATAACCGCGATCAGGATTTTCAATCCGGCCCTTCAACTCTACGCTTTATCAGGAAGCCAGCTTGCAAAACTTGGCAAAGACGCTGGTCTGCTTGTTAAAGAAGAAGCTTTTGCCGATCGCAGGTATACCGCTACCGGTGAGCTGGCATCCCGCAATCTGCCAAATGCTGTACTCACCCAAAAAGAGGAAGTGCTCGAGCAGGTGAAAATGATCTGGCTTGAACAACGGGTACGAACAACCGAAAACACCCTGATTCCCCTTTCTGCTGATACTGTTTGCATACATGGCGATGGTAGCAATGCCGTGGAGCTGGCAAAAGCAATACAGGTATGGGTATCAACCAATAGCCAGGCATGAAGGGAAAAAAAGCCACCGGGTTCTGGGCTGCGGCCTTTCTCATGGCAACATCGGCCATTGGTCCGGGTTTTCTGACCCAAACAACAGTTTTCACCCAGGATCTGCTGGCCTCCTTCAGTTGCATCATCGCCATATCCATTCTGCTGGACATAGGGGTACAACTGAATATCTGGCAAATATTGTTTGCGCGTCAGCAAACCGCCAACCAGGTTGCCGATGAGCTTCTGCCAGGTCTTGGAAAACTGCTAACCATACTGATAGTAATTGGAGGATTCGCGTTTAATATTGGAAATATCGCCGGTGCCGGTCTGGGCTTGGAAACATTAACGGGGATATCTAACCGAACCAGTGCAGTCCTGAGTGTATTGCTGATTCTGCTATTACTGATGAACAAACGAAAAGCGGTGCCGTTGATGGATCTGGCTGTAAAATGGATGGGCATTGCTATGATTCTGCTTACGGGATATGTAGCTGTATCCTCTTCACCCCCGGTAAATGACCTGTTGCTGCAAACGATCTGGCCGGATCGTTTTGACTACCGCGCGCTCCTTACTATTGTTGGGGGTACAGTGGGAGGCTATATCTGTTTTGCAGGCGCGCATAGAATGCTGGATGCTTCGAAAACCGAATCCATCGCAATAAAAACAGTGCGGCAATCAGCAGCAACCGGAATTCTGGCGGCATCCATTATGCGATATGTATTATTCCTGGCGGCGCTTGGAGTAGTCAGCCGCGGAATAGTGCTGGAATCCGGAAATCCGGCAGCGGATGTTTTCCGTCAGGCGGCGGGAGAAACTGGTTTTCGGTTATTCGGGATCGTTATGTGGTGTGCTGCGGTTACTTCCGTACTGGGATCAGCCTACACGTCTGTATCTTTTGCAAGAACTTACCTGCCCTGGCTGGATCAACATCCTGAAAAGGGAACCATCCTGTTCATTTTGTGTTCCGCAACAGTTTTTCTGTTATGGGGGAAACCCGTTCAATTGCTGCTGGCCGCGGGGTTGGTCAATGGAATTATCTTACCGATATCACTGATAATCCTGTTATTGGCGGTTCAAAGAAAAAAGAACGGCTATCAACATCCGAAAATGCTAACATTTACCGGTTGGGTGATAGCCGCTATGCTAACCTGGACAACTATCCAAGTGTTGCTTCAGAACTGATGGAGGTATTGAGCAGTTTGCTGATGGGGCAATTTTGTTCGGCATCTTTTACACATGCCTGAAATTTTTCGGCACTAATACCAGGAACCACACCCTTTACTATTAAATGAGATTTGGTCACAGCCCCGTTCTCAAATGTTATCTGGCAGGTTGTTTCCAGGGATTCCGGTGTAAAACCTGCTTCCCCCAGTACAAAACTCAGTTTCATGGTAAAGCAGCCTGAATGAGCTGCCGCTACCAGTTCTTCCGGATTGGTACCAATACCGCTTTCAAAGCGTGATCCAAATGAATATTGTGTTTCACTCAACACACCACTCTGGGTTGTGAGATGTCCTTTTCCTTCTTTACCGGAGCCGTTCCATACGGCAGTTGCATTACGAATCATAGTTATCGTTTTAGTGGTTGATAATAGCTTTCCAATTTACACCCCTATTGGTTAGGTAACGCAGAATAAATTCAAAACAGTTTTTGTGACTACCCACCCGCTCGGGAGGAAATACCCCGTGCTGGCTGAACTGTCCGGTTGCAACAAGTTCAGCAACTGCAGTACAGGTATAACCGGTAGTACGCGACATGGAAGAGGTCTTTGTGGTTGGATCATACTGATCCAGCAAATTGTATTCCACCCGCATCGGCCGGTTTTCCTTTTCCCCTTCCACGATCACCCTCATCACTGTAAACTCTGCTTCCTCTTCCCCTAATTTCCATTGCCGGAAAAGAAGGGCGGAACTGAAATCAATCGGGCGAATCTGCTGACCACCCGCCAGCTCCATCTTTTCTTCACTAAAAAACCCTGCCAGCTGTAATGCCTGAATTAAATCTATATGTCCGGGGTACCGCAAGGTCTGTTCTTTCAGGTCCGGAATATGTGCCATCGTATAAAGCAGGGAACGAAGCCCATCCGTATTAAATGCTTCCAGGGTACCTATGCCTTCAAAATCCATCAGGCTCCTGTCTGATAAGGCCGGTTTGGTAACAATTCGTCCATTTTCCATCTGTCTGGCCGGACGTGTATATTCTTCAATCACATCCACCGGTGAAAAAGGTGCCTTGTATTCAAAGGGCTTTTTCCGGATAGCCGGCAATCCGCCTACATAACACTCAAACCGATTCACTTTCATTTCCTCGTTATACCTGCCCAGAATCAGGTTGCCCATGCCTGGAGCCACACCACAATCCGTAACAACTGTAACCCCTTTTGATTGGGCAAGCTCATTCAGTTGCAAAGCATCTTCCGGAAAAAATGAAATGTCCACAACAGGTTTTCCGCATCTGATTACAGCTTCGAGTGTTCGAAAACCCATAAATCCGGGAACCGCAGTAATAACGAGTTCCATCTCCTTAAGCAGGGAGGGATAAGATGAAACATCCGACAAATCGGCCTGGCGGGTAGTTACCTTCAATGCTTTCTGATGCAGCAGTTGAAGCGCTGTTTCATCCCTGTCAAAAGAATAAACATCATGCCGGTCAGCAAGATCAACAGCGATGGTTCTTCCGACCATACCAGCACCCAATACAGCTATTTTCATGCAAAGAATTTCCAGCAATCTAAAAATTCTGACGCATTTTTAACGAATGGAAACAATCTGGGAGCAATTCCTGACTGGTCTCATGCAAACCACCGCCCTTGAATTCATAGCGGTGATCACCGGGATCGCCAGTGTTTTATACAGTCGGAAAGAGAATATTTTACTGTACCCGGTGGGACTAATAAGCACCACCATTTTTATTTACCTGAGTTTAAAAGGACATCTCTATGGGGAGGCCAGTGTCAACCTCTACTATACCATTATGAGTATTTATGGCTGGTGGCTATGGTCAAAAAAAGCGCCGGATCATCGCCCTCAATTAAAAATAACCCGGTCAAATCGCCGTGACTGGATAAACCAATTGCTCTTTTTTCTGTTTTTCTATGCGGTCCTCTACTTTAGCCTGAACTGGCTAAAGAAAGAGTTTGCGCCGGAAGCCATACCCTGGGCGGATGCTTTTGCCAGCGCCAGTGCCTATACCGGCATGTGGCTGATGGCAAGAAAAAAAGTGGAAAGCTGGTATTGGTGGATCATAACAGACATTGCATCAGTTCCTCTGTATTTTTCAAAAGGTTATGTATTTACCGGTTTTCAGTTTGCTATTCTGACCCTGCTTGCCATCTCCGGACTCCAGTCTTGGAAAACTAAGAGTCAAAGCAGTAAATTGCCATTGTAATGATGAAGAAAATTGTGATTGTGGGACCTGAATCAACAGGTAAAAGCACTATTTCGCAGGAACTATGTCAGCACTATTCGACCCGGTTTGCGACAGCCTGGGTGCCTGAGTATGCAAGAGAATACCTCGACAAACTGGATCGCCCCTATACGTATGAAGATTTAGTTCCGATCGCAAAAGGCCAACTTGAACTGGAAGAGCAAACCTGCCGGGCATTACTGGAAGCATCCGGAAACCAGCCATCCATTCTCTTTATTGATACCGATATGATGGTGATGCAGGTCTGGTCTGAATTTGTGTTTGATAAATGTGATTCGTTTATTCTCAATGAAGTTGCCAGGCGCAATTACGATCATTATCTGCTGATGCAGACAGATCTGCCCTGGACCTTTGATATCCTTCGCGAGTATCCCGACCAGGAGCGCCGCAACCGGCTTTTTCAGCATTATTATGATATCCTTCAAAGACAAAACACCGGATGGTCTGTCATCTCCGGACTCGGAAAGGATCGAACAAATGCCGCTATCAAAGTTATAGACAACTTGCTCGCCGGGTAAGCTCCCCTATTTTTGCAGTTGAAATCTGCCGCATGAATGCATTGACTTCTTCTATTCGCAGTCGGCCGGCTGCCTGGTTTTATATTGGATGGCTGGTAATAAACCTGGTTCAGTCCTATGGCACCGAGTTGCTGCACGATGAAGCATACTACTGGGTATACAGTCAATTCCCTGATTGGGGTTATTTTGATCATCCTCCGATGATTGCCATTCTCATTAAACTTGGCTACCTGCTTTTCCCGAATGAACTGGGTGTTCGTTTATTGATGGCAGTTATGAATACAGCAACCCTTTGGCTGGTCCATCAACTACTCGTTAAGAAAGATGATATCCTGTTTTATGCGCTGACTGCTTCAATGGGCGTCTTGCAGATAGGAGGTATCCTTGCCGTACCGGATATTCCGCTAACCTTTTTTACCGCCTTGTTTTTCTGGCAATACAAAAGATTTCTGGACAAGGATAACTGGCTTCAGGGTTTCCTGCTGGGTATCGTGATGGCGGGCATGTTATACAGTAAATACCATGGGGTGCTCATCATTCTGTTTACCCTTTTCAGCAATTGGAAATTAGCGCTGAACCCACGGGCATGGATAGCCGTATTTACCGGTATGCTGCTTTTTGCCCCGCACCTGTATTGGCAATACCAGCATGATTTTCCCTCTGTTTCCTATCACCTGAAAGAGAGAAATGCACCTGCCTACCAATTTGCCTTCACACTCGAATATGTAGCCGGGCAGATTCTGCTGGCTGGTCCGTTGATTGGATTTTTACTGCTGCGGTCTGCCAACCGGTATAAAACAACAGATAAACT
Source organism: uncultured Flavihumibacter sp. (assembly GCA_964547405.1). Lineage (GTDB taxonomy): Bacteria > Bacteroidota > Bacteroidia > Chitinophagales > Chitinophagaceae > Flavihumibacter. Next base: position 37,293 of record CAZJNY010000005.1, read on the forward strand.
GACACGGGCTCTTCAATGGAGTATGTGGGGCTTTTATGGCTTCTTTTTAATCAGCACTCTCAAAGGCAGAGTGGAAGCCAACTGGACTGTTCCCGCACTTATCCCGGTGATTATTCTTTCACATGCATGGATAACCGAAAACACCGCTCAACGTAAATGGATCTTCAAACTGCTTGTGCCCTCCCTTGTGCTGGTAGCGGTGGTGAGGTTGTATATGCTTACTGATATATCCGGACTAACCCGTCTGTTTAAAGATGAAATGCATGGCAACCGGGAATGGGCGCAGGCAATCAGGGAAAAATCCGGCGGACTTCCCGTCGTTTTTCTGAACAGTTACCAGCGACCCTCCAAATACTGGTTTTACTCAGGTGATACCAGCTTTGCCATTAATACCACCAATTACAGAAGGAACAATTATAATTTCTGGCCGATGGAAAAGGAATGGCAGGAGAAAACCGTACTGGTAGTGGACAAGGAAATGGCAACAGTGGAAAAATCCTTCGAAATTCCAACCGTCAGAGGAAACATGCCAGCCCTTAGAATCAATCGGCTGCAATCCTTTTCCCATATCCGAATGACAATTAAAACCGGTTCCGCATCCGCAAAAAAAGGCCAGCGAGTGGAACTGCTGACAGAACTTTCCAAAGAATCCATCCCCGCATACAGGAATATGCAGGAAATACGAACTCAACCCGATCAGTTGATTGCGGACATATTTGTTGGAAAATCAATGGTTCAGCGACTACACTTTGATGCTGGTGAACTACAGGAAAACAGGCTGGTTTTAACCAGCAGAGAACCCATATCCCTTGAACCCGGCCAATACATTATGAAACTGGGAATTGCAAGTTCCGTCACCAATCAGTATTCTCAGAATAGTCCGGCTTTACCATTTACGATCAACTGATCATTTCCTGGAATTACTACCAATGATTGCTTTGATTTCTTCATCACCTGCCAGGTTATTCATTTGCCGCTGAATGATCCAGCCTCTTCCGGCTACGTATTTACTAGCTGGTTGAACCTTGAATTTTTTGGGATTGGGTAAACAGGCCGCAATACGCGCTGCTTCTGCTCTGGTAAGCCTGGAGGCCGGCTTTTTAAAATAGGCCTGTGAAGCAGCTTCAATACCAAAGATGCCGGTACCCATTTCACTAACATTCAGATACATTTCCAATATGCGCTGTTTACCCCAGATCAATTCAATCATGAAGGTAAAGTAAGTCTCCAGTCCCTTTCGAATCCAGGAACGCCCCTGCCAGAGAAATACGTTTTTGGCAACCTGCTGGCTGATGGTACTTGCTCCCCGCACGCGGTTGGGCTTTTTTTCATTGTACTTCATCGCCTTTTCGATGCTTTTCCAGTCAAATCCCGAGTGATCTGCAAATAACTGGTCTTCGGAAGCAATGACCGCGAGCTTAGCATGGTAAGACATTTCCTCAAAATCTACATAATCCCTTTTCAGGCCATAGCCACTCACCCAGTTGGAAAGCTGAGTGACCGTAATTGGTGGATTTATCCATTTGAGTAAGAGGATATACAAAAACTGCCCGATCACCAGAATGAGCAATAGTTTTTTAAGAAACCGGCCGATACGCGGGATTAAACCTTTTGTCTTCACGAAACATCGAAAAATTGTTGCGGCTGCAATATAGGGAAAATGAGATGGCTGCTCAGTTCGTCATCTTTACATACAGGATCTTATATTTTTTTCCGTTTTTCTCGCGGTACTGGTAAAGACGGTTGAGCAAAAAGCCGCCTCCTGCAACAGCGCCGGCGATACCAAGAGATTTGAGGTTATCGGGATCTCCGATAGGTTCTTTCCGGTACCAGCCATTCAGCACATTCAGTACAGAATAGCCAATTCCGCCAATCATAAAAATGGATCCGTTTCTCACAAAACGCCAGCTCTGTTTTTTTGAATGGAAGATGCGAAAGATTTCCTGATAATGGAAGCCATAAACCATGGAACCGAGTGTGTCCACTTTAGAGGTGCCCAGTTGGGTGATATAACTAACAATATGCCATTGCCGCACAAATACCGAATCATTTCTTACATCTTCAATCGGACCGGTAATAACCTGCCCATTTACATGTTGTAATTCAATCCGGCTTCCCTTAAAATAACTGGCCACATGGCGGTTATTGGTTCGCTTGAGCGAAATGAAATCACTCATCTGGCAGAAACCATCAAAAGCAACTGCCAATAAACAGAACAAGATAAGTATACCGCGCATGAAATCAATTTAATTCAACCATTCTCCAGGTGAAATGCAATGCCCCATAATAAAGCCACACCGAAGCCCACCAATATTACGCCCGAAACTTTATTAACCAGCGAAAGATTATGGAGTGTGAGTTTTTTTCGCAGTTTGCCGGCCAGTAATACTTTCAGGGCATCGGCTACCATATTGAAAAGCATACATACCGTAAAGATCAGTATGCGATCGCGGAAGGAATGCGTCAAAGCAAAGGTAGTTGCGTTGATTAACCAGAAAAGAAGCACGCTCGGATTCAGACTGTTGATAAGAAATCCGGAGGTAAAAATCTTGATCATATCCCGTTTGCGAAAGCGCTGTTCCTCACCATTCGTCTGTTGCGCCAGCTGTACTTTTTTGAGAAATAGATAAAAAAGACCCATACCGATCAAAAAGACACTTCCGATATAACCGATCGTCTGTTTATACTGAAGCAATGCTTTTACCCACTCTGAAAATGCGTTGCTGATCACAATCAACAGGATATCACTCAGCCATACCCCCGCTACAAAGCTGAACCCACCTTCTCTGCCATTGTTCAAACTCTGTTTGATAATGGTAAAAATTACAGGCCCGACAGATAATGCCAGAATACTTCCCAGTGCCAACCCTTTGATTAATGCGTCAGTCATGTGCAAATTCAGAAACGTAAAAATACTTGATCCTGTTACATTCTGTCGAAACTTTATCATTTCACCCGGAGATCTTTGAAAATGGCAGATGCTAACTTCTTCTATCTAAATTACCCATTAACCACGGGGAATCGGATGCCTTTGCAATCAGCTCCTCTGACACCCGGAAAAGTCCTTGTCTGTTGAATAGCGAAACTGCCAAACCTGACCTTTAGTACCGGCTGCTGTGATGAATCTACCTGTAAGGATGAAAACTGATTTAATGGTTTATATAGTACTTTTAAACCGGTTCGCCTGGCGGGCCACTTTTTTTCATTGAACCTGTTGTGTCATGATTCGCAAAACCATTGAAACGGCCATCACCAAACCCACCAAAAAATACCTGCGTTATCTGGGTATAAAAAACCTGTTTGGAACTGACCGGACCAAACAGATTCTGAAAATTAATCCAACGGTGTTACCCCATCGGGAAGAAGCCCGTGAGGTACGAACCTATGTGTATGATTACAATGCACAGCAAATGGAGGAGCATGAATTCAATGCTGTACAACCCTGCTTCCAGTTTCTAAAAAGCAACCGGATCAGCTGGATCAATGTAGACGGAATTAGAAAACAGGATGTAGAGGCGATATGTCAGCATTTTGATATTCATACCCTTCTTGTAGAAGATATTCTCAGCATGCAGCAGCGACCCAAAATGGATGAGGTCGACAATGTATTGTTCTGCCTACTCAATATGTTATACTTCAATGAAATCAAAGGCACAGTAGAACAGGAGCAGATCAGCATTGTACTCGGTAAGGATTTTGTAATCAGTTTCCAGGAAGACGCCTCCAGGGATGTGTTCAACCCCCTGCGTGATAAACTTCGCATGGGCAATTCCAAAATCCGCCAGCGTTCTGCCGACTATCTCTGTTATTCCATGCTGGATATGATTGTTGACAATTATTTCATTGTGATGGAGAAACTGGGGGAGCGTATTGAAGACCTCGAAGAGCAGGTAGTAGCAAGCACGAATAACCGAGCCCTGGCCAGAATCAGTTCGCTCAGAAAAGAGCTGATTGTATTAAAGCGAAATATTGCGCCAGTACGGGATCTGGTAAATGGAATAATCCGGAGTGAGAGTGATTTACTGGACGACCGGACGACCAAATATTTCAAAGATGTTTATGATCATATCATGCAGGCAAATGACCTCTGTGAAAACTACCGGGATGTGATGGTCAACCTGCAGGATCTCTATATCAACAATGTGAACCTGAAAATGAACGAAGTGATGAAGGTAATGGCAATTGTTACCTGTTTACTCGCACCAGCAACCGTGATTGGAGGTATTTTCGGAATGAATTTTGACCGCATCCCCTACCTGCATCATGAAAATGGATTTTACATTGCGGTAGTATTGATGCTGATCGTTCCCATATATATGTTATGGCTTTTCCGCAAACGGGGCTGGTTCTGATTTCTCAGGTCTACATTTCACTTAAAAACTTATGCCAGTCCAGCAGCATTTGCCCCTTTAATACTCTTGGAAATTTATGTTGTCCGCCTACCTTTCCTTTTGATTTCATGAAGTCCATGAAACGATCTTCCGGCAGCACATCCAGGAATACTTCTTTTAGTGCACTTTTTCTTTCCACTGCATAGTCATCGTTGAGTTCCATCAGGTACTGATCAATTTTAGTACGCAGCAGTTCTGCATCCACATGATCGTCGGATGCCACATACCAGTGATGGGCGAAAAAAGTTCCATGCGGAATTCCGGCCACAGTAAATTCCGGGATCGAAACATTCAGGTCTTCGGCGGCCATTTTAAGCGCGCGGTTCATATTGTCCACACTGAGGTGCTCCCCTACCAGGCTCAGGAAATGTTTGGTGCGGCCGGTTATCACGATTTCACAGCGATCCACATCCGCAAACCGAATCGTATCTCCAATAAGGTAGCGCCAGGCACCGGCAGCCGTACTAAGCAGGATGGCATAATCCTTTCCGGCTTCCACCTCATGTATCATATAGGCTTTGTGATTGGGAACCAGATTGCCTTCGGAATCAAAGTTTTCGTGATCAAACGGAACAAACTCAAAAAAGATATGATCATTGATGCTGAGTTTCATTCCTTTCGCAAACTGGCGATCCTGATAGGCGATAAAGCCCTCGGATGCCAGGTAGGTTTCAATATAGGTGAGCGGTTTGGCCAATAACTTTTCAAATCCTTTTTTATAGGGTTCAAAAGAAACACCGCCGTGCACAAAAAAAGAAAGGTTCGGCCAGATATCGTGAATGGTTTTCAGCTTGTACCGTTCCACAATCTTTTCCATGCACATCTGAATCCAGGCGGGTACGCCTACAACAAAGCTGATGTCCCAATTAGGAGCACTTTCAACAATTTCTTCAATCTTATCATTCCAGTCGGTCATCTTGGCTATCTTTCTGCCCGGCTTGTAAAAAGGCGTAAACCAAAAAGGAACTTTTTTGGCCGTAATGCCGCTGAGATCACCTGCATAATACCCCTGGGCCTTCTGTAATTGGGTACTACCCCCCAGCATTAACCAGCCTTTACGCAGGTTTCCAAAAGGAATATTATTATAATGACGAAGGGAAAACAACTGTTTGATCATCACAATCCGATTCCCCGCCAGCAGGTCTTCGGTAATGGGAATGTATTTACTGGCCGACTCGGAAGTGCCGGAAGAAAGCGCGTAATATTTTATTTTTCCCGGCCAGCAGATATCCTGCTTACCCTCCAGGGTCTTATGCCACCATTCCTTGTAAATGGAATTGTAATCATGGCTCGGTACGATCTGTTGAAATTTTTTTCCCGGATGTTTACTCAGCAGGATTTCATCAAACCGGTAATGCTGCCCGAATTCTGTAAAACGGGCTTTCTTCAACAACTTCTTCAACACTTTAAGCTGTTGTCTGCGCGGAGAACTTTCCGGCAGGCGAAGCGCCTTCGCAATCGTTTTAGGTAAGGTAATTTCAATAAGGGCCATTCGGGTGTGTCTGCAATTAGGATGAAGAACAA
>CAZJNY010000006.1:0-42090 GCA_964547405.1 uncultured Flavihumibacter sp.
TAAATGTAATAATGACATTTATACAACAATATACGCAAATTCACTCTTTGTTCCCGAATATTCGCTGTTTGTTATGAAAAGAGGCCGCCCCTTCCGGAACGACCTCTGTAAGCAAACTGACCAACGTGAACTATCTGTAATCCGGGTTCTGTGCCAGATTGGGATTTTTATTCAATTCAGCTTCGGGAATCGGGAACAGGGTTCTCAGCTTTCCATCCCCTTTGGGCCGGTGATTAAACCATGTTTTGCGATGGAATACACCAAAGCGAATCATATCCTGGCGACGATGTGCTTCCGCAGCAAACTCCCATCCCAGTTCATCATAAAAACGTCCGAATGGAATATCCGCACCACCCTGTACTTCGGTTACTGTTCCATTACTCCAGTAACCATAGTTGTACACACTTCCTTTTGTAAGGTCATCCGCGGTTACAGTTGCCTTTGCCGGATTGGTTGTGGTGAATGCGCGCTGACGTACCTGTGTTACCAGTGTGGCAGCATCTGCCGCATTTCCGGTTCTAAGCAGCGATTCGGCTTTCATCATCAAAATATCCGCATAACGGAATACCGCAAAATCAGTGCTCAATCCACCCCGTGCTCCTACTTTAATTTCATATTTACCAATACGATAGCCCTGGAAAAATCCGGCCAGTGCAATACCATCAACATTTTTGGTATAGTTCAGGATTTCTTCTCCGGTTGTTACACTGTATTGTGGTCCCATAATCCATGTATCCTTCATCCTTGTATCATCCGGATCATAGGTATCAATGAACTGAGGTACTGCACAGTTGCCACCCCAGGGCTGCGCCGCCATATTCAACACGTTGCGATGCGCAGTTGCCAGGGTTTTCATATGAATGGAATTCTGTGTGGCATACACTTCATCATAGGGAACAGCCAGGATCAGCTCCTTTGAATTTTCATTCGCAGTAATAAAATTGTTCTTGTAATTCGGCTCCAGGATATAAATGTTTGCATTGATGATATCATTGCATTGCTCGATACATTTCTGCCATTGTGCCGTACCAGTATATACTTCCGCATTCAGGTAAAGACGGGCAAGTATGGCTTTCGCCACCCACTTATTGATCCGGCCATACATTGATTTATCAGCCACCACGCTCAGGTTGTTCATATTCTCCAGCAATTCCTTCTCTACAAAATCATATACCTGCTGACGGGTTGCCTGCTGCGGTAAATTGACATCAGAGAAATCTGTTACCAGGGGAACATTACCATGCGTATCTACCAGCAGCGAATAATAAAACGCGCGTAATGCTTTCAGTTCAGAAACCAGCGCTTCCTTGCCATTCGCGATGGGAATAGAACCTGATTCAATCTGAAACAGAATCCTGTTCACCGTATTGATACCATTGTAACAGTTGTTCCACAAATTCTGCGGCTGCCATTGTACCTGGTTCCATTCATGGTTATGCATCCGCTGATAGGTACCACCATCATACCATCCATTCGGACGGGCAGGTGTTACAATCATATCCGCCGGCTCTTCCTGCAGATCAAAATTTCCCTGCCAGCCGGCATACATGGGGCGCATGATGGTATAAGCCGGACCAATAATAGCCGGGATATCTTTTTCCGACGGACGAAAAGAAGTTTCCAATACCTGGTCATACACTTCTTCATCCAGTTTGGTACATCCTGTATTCAGCAGGACCGCACCTGCCAGCAATACTGAAATACGTAGTATTTTATGTTGTTTCATGATTACGCTTTTTTCAGATTAAAAACCAATGTTTACTCCTACTGTGAAGGTTCTTGTAGTTGGATATTTATCCCTGGAATCAACTCCAGGATCCAGTCCCAGCCGATTAACTTCAGGATCAATTCCTTTGTAGCCGGTCAGCACCAGCAGGTTGAGTGCCGACGCATATACTCTCGCCGTACGGAAGTATTTGCTACCCTGTACATCGAAATTGTAACCCAGTGTTACGTTGTCCAGTTTCCAGTGATCACCATCTTCAATATAGTAGGATACATAGGCCAGATCATTGTCCAGCACCCGCTTTCCATAAACCGGATCCATGGCAGATTTTAGCATATTGTATTGCTTGATCTTTGGATTCTCATAATACATCCGCTGGAAATTCAGGATCTGGTAACCAAATGCACCGCGCATGTTCATCGCAATATCTGCCCGCTTGTAACGGAAATAAAGATTCAGTCCGGCTACATGCTTGGGGATACCATTGCCCAGTACTTTTTTATCAGATGGAGTTGACTGCCCGATTGGCTTGGGTTTTCCATCTTCTCCTTCGATAATCCATTTTCCATCCTGATCCACATCCACTGTTTTATAACCCCAGAAGTTTCCGATTGATTCACCCACTTTCACCCGATGCGTGGATTCCTGAATGGGCTCTCCGGTATATCCTGCGAAAAAGAAATCATTGGTTGTCTGATACAGATCGTTGGAGATGGAGATCAGCTTGTTTTTATTGGCAGAATAAGTAAGATTGGCTCTGAATTCCACATCTTTTTTGCGGATAAAATCATAATTCACCAAAACTTCCAGTCCGCGGTTCAACATACTGCCAGCATTCGCCAGTGTAGTACCATACAGGTTCGGTGGTACCGGTACCGGGAAATTGTATAGCATATCCTTTGTATTACGCTGGTAGAAATCAATACTACCACTCAGGCGACCGCGAAACATCGCATAATCAAGACCGATATTGTATTCTTCCTTTTTCTCCCAACGTAAATCCGGGTTCGGGTTACGCGTTGGTGAAATAGGCTGAATCCATTGACCATTGTATAAATAACGGTTATTGCTATACGCCAATGAGATGAGCGACTGATAAGGATCTGTTGGAACTGTACCTGTTACTCCGAATCCGGCCCTTAGTTTCAGGTCATCCAGGAAATCGGCATTGGCCAGGAAGGATTCCTTATTAAGGCGCCATCCCAGCGAAACCGCCGGAAATGTTCCCCATTTGTAGTTGGCTCCAAACTTGGAAGATCCTTCATAACGCACACTCGCCATCAACAGATACTTCTCACTTAATGAATAGTTCAGTCGTCCGAAAAATCCGATCAGCTTATGATTGGTTTTAAAGGATCCCAATCCAAATGCACTGTTATTCTGCAACAGAAGGGCATCTCCGGCTGAAAGGTTATTATAGGTATAGAGGTCTGTTGGGAAATTGGAGTTGGCTGCATTAAATCCTTCGTTGGTAACATCCTGCCAGCTGTATCCACCCAATACGGTTACCCGGTGCTGACCAATTGATTTGGTATAATCAGTTGTAAGCTCCAGCAGGTTGTCCTGGAACAGGTTGGTTGTACGGAAAGCATACCCCGTTCTGTTATTTACTACCGAAGCCCGGTGATTAAAGGTTTCAGAATAACCCGAAAGTGAATTGATCTTTACATTCGAAACAAGTAATTTGATATTCAGATCTTTGATGGGAGTGAAAATCACACTACCGTTTAAACGAAGTTCAGAAGTGCGGAACTCTCCGGATGTTTCTTCAATACTGCGTACCGGGTTGTCGTAGTTATAAGCATTCGGATCTTCTTTCCAACGCCCCAGGTAATCATATACACTATCTGTTGGATTGCGAATGATTGCCTGCCGGTAGATATAATCGTAATTGGGACCTGAGAAATATTTTCTGTTTCTGCCCAGTAAACTCACATTAAACCGTAAGCGGTTATCCAGCATGGAATGATTCAGATCAATACGCCCTGTAAATTGTTTGTTATCAGAACGATTGAACAATCCTTCCCAGTTCCGTAAGTTCAGTGTAGCGATATAATTCGACTGCGCTGTACCTCCCTGCATGGATACATTGTGTACATGGCTTACCGGATTGCGGCTGATCTCTTTTAACCAGTCGGTGCTGGTTCCTTTATCATAGGATTGATCATAAAATCCTTCATCCACCAGTTTGCGAACATCCGCTGCTTCCAGGAACTCCATGCGGCGGGCAATATTCTGTACACTTACATAACTGTCATAACTAAGCGTAGCCGGCATCTTACCACTTCTTTTACGGGTGGTGATCAGGATAACACCATTTGTACCCCTGGTGCCATAAATCGCAGCAGCTGATCCATCTTTCAAAACGTCAATGGATTCAATATCCTCCGGAGCAATGGTATTGAGTGAACCAGGAATACCATCTATCAGAATAAGTGGTTCTGTAGAAGACAATATCGTACTGTTTCCCCGTAAAGAAATCTGCGTAGTAGCATTCGGGTTGCCACTGGGTGTTACAATTGCCAGTCCGGCAACTTTACCCTGGATCAATTGTCCCGCATCTCTTGCAAATCCCTGCGTGAAGTCCTCTCTTTTTACATTCGCCACCGCACCTGTTACTTCGCCCTTTTTCTGTTTGCCATATCCAACCACCACAACATCATCCAGGCTGGATTCAGCCGCACTTAATTGAATGGAAAAACTGGTGCGGCCCGTAGCATCAATATCCTGACTGGCAAAACCAACAGAACTTACGCGGATTTTTGAATTGGATTTGGTGAGTGTCAGATTGAACTCCCCTTTTTCATCTGTGGTCGTTCCATTTTGTGTTCCAATTTCAGTGACTGAAACGCCCGGAAGGGGAACTCCTTCTTCATTGGTAATTTTTCCACTTACCCGGTTTCGGGTTGTTTCCTGAGCCCGGAGCTGTAGACCGGTGCCAACAAGAAATGCAGTCAGAAGTAGAAAGACCAGCATCCTACTGGTCCTCCCGTTAGAGATTCTCATAGCTTGACAATTTTTGGTTGTGACAGAAAGCAATCGGTTAACTGTATTTTTTACACTTAAATGTAGAATGAGTTAATAGCTATGGATTCACACATTTTATTTAATTGTTACCAGATATTAGCCCCTTTTTAATTGCGATGAGGCGGCAGGAGTTCAAAAAATGTACGTACGAAAAAATCGCGTTTACGAATACGACCATATGGCCCGCCATCACTATGTCCCATTCCTGGAATAGTTAAGAGTTCAAAATGTTTTCCCTGTTTAATGAGTGCATCCGCCACCCGATAAGTTGACTCTGGTGGAACATTGCTGTCTTCATCTCCAACAATCAGTAATAAGGAGCCACGGAGTTTACCAGCATTGGTAATATTGGATTGTTCCTCATAATGCTTACCAACAGGATATCCCATCCACTGCTCATTCCACCATTGTTTATCTACCCGGTTATCATGACAACCACAGGCAGAAACGGCCGCTTTATAAAATGAAGGATGAAACAATAATCCACCCAACGCATTTTGTCCGCCTGCTGATGTTCCATACAATCCAACCCTGCTGGTATCTACCCAGGGATAAACAGTTGCCAGTGACCTGATCCAATTGATCCGGTCCGGAAATCCGGCATCCGCCAGGTTTCTCCAGCAAACATCATGAAATGCTTTAGATCGGTTGGCAGTTCCCATACCATCAATCTGTACCACCACAAAACCCAGGGCGGCCATACTTTGCATTTCACTGTACGGCATATAGGATTTGGGTACAAATGCATCCTGCGGACCTGCATATATATTCTCAATTACCGGATACTGTTTTGAGGAATCAAGCTCCGTGGGCCAGCATACCACTCCCCAGATATCAGTTAGTCCATCCCGTGCTTTTGCCTTGAATGGCATGGGAACAGGCAGTTTCAATGCCAGTAACCGGCTGGTATCCGGTTGTTCAACCTGCATAATCCGCTTGCCATTCACCGCTGATCGCAGGTTGATGACCGGCGCTTTGTTAACCTCGGAATAGGTATCAAGAAAATACTTTCCATCAGGAGAATAACTTACCTGGTGATGGCCGGGTTCAGGATTAAGAACTACCAGATTTTTTCCATCCATTCCGATCCGGCAATGATGTACATAATAAGGATCCTCCCCCGGTTGAATGCCTGCAGCACGAAACCATATCTGCCTTTTCTTATAATCTATGCTATCAATCTCTTTCACAATCCAATTCCCGGAAGTGATGGCATGTTTGATTTTTGCCGTGGCCACATCCAGTAGATACAGATGCCGCCATCCATCTTTTTCAGAACTCAGGATTATTTCCTGCGTATCCGGATGGTAACCGGTAAAGATCCTTGACTCATATATGAAGGTGGGTGACTGTTCATCATAGACCATTCGGGTTTGCCCGGTTTCACTATCTGCCTCCAGTATGCGAAAACGCTGATGACCCCGATCCACCCGTTCAAATAAAAATTTACCTGGTTCAGTTTTACTGAAATGCAAATAAGGCGCACTAAAAAAATCTATCAGTTCCGTCTGAATTTTCACCGGACGCTCCCCGCCGATCCGGTACACCATCATTTCATAAGTAGTAAAGGGATCACCCGGCTGTTTATAGGGTATGGAATAATGCTGCCCGCGATTGCTGCCCTCCACCGCCTTTTTTATATAGTGGATCACGGAGTCCGTAAATGGCAGAATCCTGTAAAAAACCAGGTATTTGCTATCCGGCGACCAGGCCACTGATCCATAAGTTGCCGCCTCCGTTCCATCAACTGTCAGTTCTTTTATTGTTTTACCTGTTGCTGACTGCAATTGAATATTGTTATTCACTACTGCCGCTTTCCACTGTTTGTCTGGTGAAACCGCATCCGTAGCATAACTCATCCAGCGACTTCTGGCTGTCCAGCCATTGTTGTTGAAATTACGACGGCTATAGCGCCCCGACTGCTGCACCAGCGTTAATGAATAATTTTGCAGATCTGCCTGATACCTTTTCTGTTCAAAATCAAAGTCCAGTATTTTTTTTGCTCCATCAATGGAGATAACAGTTATGGACAACCGATCTGATGAAAGCTTTTTTCCTGTTAAAGCGGACAGACTATCCGCCAATTGCTGATGATTGAAGGCCTGGAGCCGGGTTTTCCTGACCGGATCAATCCGCAGGTATTCTATGGTACTATCCGGATGTATTCGTTTAAACCAGAAGCCTGCCCCATTGTCCTCCCAAACCGGTTGAACAGACTGAAAATACACGGCTGTTTTTGCCACACTATCCAGCCATTTTGCTTTCTCATACCGCGCCAGCATCTCTTCCCGCGAAGGCCGGTAAGCTGTTGTAGTACGCTTTTGCTGGCCCTGAACCGTTACTCCGGCGATCAGTATAAAAAGCTGTAGAAAGATTACTTTTCTCATCATAACCTTTTGTTTTCAAACTTAAACGTAGCCACAGGTCCGGGTTTTACCTCATTTAACGGAAGTTGTTCAGATTTTAACCCGGATGGCGTTCAGGAAAATGAAATGCTTAATTTCCATCTACCAAACGAACTGTATGCAGGATTCGAACTTTAAGCCTACCCTCAGATTACTGGATGCTACCATGATTGTCGCCGGCTCCATGATTGGTTCCGGAATTTTTATCGTGAGTGCTGATATCACCCGAAATGTGGGAAGCGCCGGCTGGCTTATCGCCATCTGGTTAATTACCGGTTTTATGACTATTACCGCTGCCCTGAGTTATGGAGAACTGAGTTCCATGTTCCCAAAAGCAGGCGGACAATATGTATACCTCAAAGAAGCCTATAACCCCCTGATCGGATTTTTGTACGGATGGAGTTTTTTCTCCGTCATTCAAACTGCTACCATCGCAGCCGTGGCCGTCGCTTTTGCAAAATTCACTGCCTATATTTTTCCGGTTGTTGGAGAGGATACCATACTGTTAACAATTGGCAGTTTCAAAATTTCCGCAGCCCAGCTGCTTTCTATTGTGATCATCGTGTTACTTACGTTTATCAATACCCGCGGTATTCAAAGCGGTAAACTGATTCAAACCACGTTTACACTTACGAAAATTGTAAGCTTACTCGGACTGATCCTTTTCGGCATCTTTGCCTTTCAACCGGAAGTTTGGAAACAGAACTGGGATCTACCCTGGGCCCTGGGGAAATTAACCCCCGGCCAGGGTATTGAATTATATACTGGTATGGCAGTAATGGGGGCCATCGCAGCAGCCATGGTAGGCTCCATTTTCAGCAGCGATTCCTGGAACAATGTCACGTTCATTGCCGGCGAAATCAAAAACCCGCAACGGAATATCGGACTTAGTTTATTTCTCGGAACCCTGCTGGTTACCATTATTTACGTTTGCACCAACCTCGTGTATGTTGGTGTACTTCCCCTTGACGGCATTGCAGGTGCAGAAAAAGACAGGGTTGGTGTAGCTGCGGCACAAGTAATTTTCGGCCCCGCAGGAACCATTATCATCGCGGTCATGATCATGATCAGCACTTTCGGTTGCAATAATGGCCTGATCCTCGCAGGGGCAAGAGTATATCATACCATGGCCAAAGACAGGTTGTTTTTCAAAAAGGCCGGTACCCTGAATAGTAATAACGTTCCCGGTTATGCGCTTTGGTTTCAGTGTCTGTTTGCCTGTGCCTGGAGTGTAAGCGGACAATACGGACAGTTACTGGATATGATCTCCTTTGTGGTGGTTGGCTTTTATATGCTTACCATCGCCGGAATTTTTATCCTGCGCAAAAAAAGACCGGATCACCCAAGACCGTACAAGGCCTTTGGTTATCCGGTATTACCAATTCTGTATATCTTGATGGGATTGAGTTTCTGTGTGCTGCTGATCTTTTTTAAACCAAACTATACCTGGCCCGGACTGATTATTACCCTGCTGGGAATTCCTATCTTTTATGCAATCAGGAAAAACGATTCGGGTCAAAAGCATTGATAGCAACAGATGTATTCCGGGATGTTGCCAGTTCTGCAATCAGTTTCCCTGTAGCCGGACCTAAACTGAGGCCCATCATGGCATGTCCGCCTGCTACGAGCAGGTTTTGAACCTCTTTTGCATACCCGATATACGGTAATCCGTCTGGTGAACAGGGTCTGAAACCATACCAAACCTCTTTTTCATCCGGCATTGACAGTTGCATTCCGGGAAAATAGTCGGGCACCGATTTTACAATTCCCCGCACCCGGTTCATGTTCACTTTATGCTGAAATCCGGCCAGTTCCATCGTACCACCAAACCGTAGCTCTCCGGCCATCGGAGTGATAGCTACTCTCGCTTCACATAAAATAGCAGGATAACGCAATGCTGGTCCGTCCTGCATTGCTTTAAAGGAATAACCCTTGCCAGGCATCAGCGGAATTGATAAGCCCGCCTGTTTCATTGTTTCGGGTAACCAGGAGCCACTGGCCATTACAAACAGATCCGCTTTAACAACTTCTCCACCTGCATGTATTTCCTGGATGCGATCCTGTTTGCGGATAATTTTTTGCACCTGCTTTCTCCCGGATAATTGAACGCCCCGTTGCCTTAACACCCGTATCAGTTCCTGCATCAGTAAAGCAGGGTGCAAATGTGCATCACAACGATAATGCACCGCTCCCAGTACATCCGGTTGCTGATCGGGTTCCAGGTGTACCAGCTCCTGCTGATTCAGGTAAACAGCATCCAATCCCAGGGAGCGCGCTTTTTCAGCAAGATGATTTTCCTCCTCTGCAACTGCTTCCGTTTTGAAATACATCAAAATCCCCTTCTTCTCCAACCCGATAGAAAGTTGGGTGGCCAACTCTTCGTACAAGGATTTACTGAAGAGATTCAATTCAAGCAGGGGCCTGGCTGCTGCAGCTGCCTGTGTAGCATTGGCACTGCGAAGAAATTTCCATCCCCAGTTTAACAAAGCCGGATTCAGGCTGGGCTTAATATAAAACGGACTGCTCGAATTGAACATCCAGCGGAACCCCTGCGCTACAATACCCGGTGCCGCAAGCGGAACAAAATGACTGGGCACAATCATACCCAGATTCCCAAAGGAACAGTTATCTGAAAAATCTCCCGTATCAATTACTTCAACTTCCCAGCCCGCTTCAGATAAATACCAGGCACTGCTTAACCCGATGATTCCACCCCCGATGATTACCGCTTTCATTCTAATTAACTGGTTATGGCGTCTCTTGTAAAGACACCATTTATTTTGCGCATAATGGCTAATGGATTACTGTCCTGTAAGGCTTCGGGTAGAAAATCAGCCGGACAATTCTGCCAGCAGACTGAACGTAGAAAACGCTCGATGGAAGCTGCTCCTACAGATGTAGACCGGCTATCCGTTGTAGCAGGAAATGGTCCTCCATGAACCATTGCATGGCATACTTCCACACCCGTTGGAACCTGGTTGAAAATCAGCCGGCCAACACGGTTTTGTAAGGCAGTAATACAATCCCTGAACCCATCCAGCTCCGGCAGTTCACCAAACACAGTTCCGGTTAACTGACCCTGCATATGATGAATAGCCTGCAGCATTGTTTCAACGGAATCACACCTTACTAACAGTGATGCAGGACCGAAAATCTCTTCCTGCAAAGCGGGCTGTTTCAAAAAATCAGCTGCACTTACTTCGTATAAAGCAGCAGTTCCCTTGCAATTGTCCGTTTCATCCGCTCCTTCCAGTAAGGCCTTCACGCCAGCTATACCCTTTATATGGGACCGGTTTGAATAATAACTCTTACAGATGGAACGGTTCAGCATTACACCAGCTGTAGCTTTATTCAAAGCGTCTGTTAGCGCATTTACAAATCTATCTGTATGCTCATCTTCAAGCAGGAATAATAAACCCGGATTGGTACAGAATTGTCCAACACCCAATGTGATGGATCCTGCCAGCTGAGAAGCCAGCGTAACCGGATCTTTCTGTATGGCAGCAGGTAACAACAGTACCGGATTGATACTGCTCATCTCGGCATACACCGGGATGGGTTCCTTCCGTTCTTTTGTTGCTGTATGAAATAAGGCCATGCCTGCTTTAAAGGAACCGGTAAATCCAATTGCTTTGATACGTTCATCCCTGGCCAGTTGCTGACCGAGGACAGCACCTTCTCCATTGAGGGATGAAAATACACCCTCGGGCATGCCACTGCCAAGTGCCGCCTTTTGTATGGCTGTGGCGATGAGCTCATTGGTTCCTGGATGCGAGCCATGCGCTTTTACGATAACCGGACAACCAGCGGCCAATGCGGCAGCTGTATCTCCTCCGGCAGTTGAAAATGCCAGCGGAAAATTGCTCGCTGCAAATACTGCAACCGGACCAATCGCAACCTTCATGGTACGCAGATCTGTGCGGGGTAGTGGTTTACGATCCGGCAACGCAGTATCGATTACCGCATCCACCCAGCTTCCTTCCCGCAGCAACGCTGCAAATAATTTTAATTGATTGACGGTTCTGTCGCGTTCACCGCTTAACCTTGCTTCCGGTAATCCGGTTTCGAGATTGGCCCGTTCCAGTAAAACAGGACCGATAGCCATTATTTCTGCAGCAATGGCTTCCAGAAAACCAGCTCTTTGTGCGGCTGTCAGGCTGCTGAATACAGGAGCTGCCTGTGTTGCCAGTTCAACTGCACGATCAATTTCATCCGGACCTGCTACATAAAATGTTTCTGGTAAGGATTGGCCGGTAAGCGGGCTCCAGGCTCTTGAACCATTAGCAGTTTCAGCACCTCGGGAACTGCCAATTATACTAAGCCCACTGAGCATTGGTTACATTTTGCAGGTTGAGATAATCAGGTAGTTCAGGGCGGCAGGCCAATGCATCATCAATCACTTTCTGCACAGCAGCCCGTTCTGCTCCTTCGAGCAATAACCTGGGTGCCCGAACATATTCAGATCCGATACCGGTCGCTTTTGCAGCCAGTTTGATATACTGTACCAGCTTGGGATGAATATCGAGCTCACACAAGGGCAGGAACCAACGGTTAATGGCAACCGCCTCTTCATACCGGCCTGCTTTCACCAGTCGGAAGATGGCAACTGTTTCGCGTGGGAATGCATCCACCAATCCTGCTACCCAGCCATGTGCTCCCAGCATCAGACTCTCCAATGCAATCGGATCAACACCTGTTAATATTTTATAACGTTCCCCAAATCGGTTAAGCATCCGCGTTACATTCATGGTATTGCGGGTAGATTCCTTTACTGCCTGAATATTTTCATTGTCCAGCAACTGTTCAAACATATCCAGTGTAATCTCGATTTTATAATCAACCGGATTATTATACAACAGTATGGGCAGGGAGGTATTCCTTGCTACCGCCTTAAAAAACTCTACTGTTTCACGATCATCTGCCTTGTAGCGCATGGGAGGCAATACCATTAACCCGTCTGCTCCGTTCCGCTCTGCTTCCTGCGCAAGTGCTACGGCCACCCTGGTGCTCTGCTCTGCAATATTCACCAGTACAGGAAAATCCGCCGGAGCTGCTTCTTTGGAATAAATGAGTAAGTCTCTTTTTTCTTCACCCAGGAGGGTACTGGTTTCACCCAGTGAACCGCCAATAATAATCCCGTCTACACCAGCTTCCACCTGAGCATCCAGGTTGATTTTGTATAGATCATAGTCAATTTCTTCCTGTTGATTGAAGGGCGTTAATAAGGCTGGATATACACCACTCCAGTTAATACTTGCCATAGAATTAGTTTTACAAAAATGATGATTCGAAATTAGTTTAAGTCTTTCCTGCCAGCTATCCGGCATTTGATGAAAAATTTACAGATTTTAACTGACCGGTTTTACTTGAGTTTGGGATAAAAACGCCATTCGGTTTTAAAATCCTTCTTCGGCGGCTGATTGGTAAGAATATGCCGGATCATTTCCACCGGCATCTGGTGTTCCTGTAAAATCCGGTCATGAAACTGCTGATAACTCATTTTACCACTGTCAACCAGCTCTCTCTTAAGTTCATAAAACTGCAATCCGCCAATCATATAGGCAAGCTGATAAAGGGGTCCATAGTTACCCTGAAAAGATCTTCGCACTTCCCCTTCTGCATTGGCCCGTTCATGCCCTACCCGGTCCACCAGAAAATCAATACACTGCTGCGGTGTCCATTTTCCCAAATGATAATTCAATGAGAATATGATGCGCGCACAACGATGCATCCGCCAGAATAACATCCCGATTTTATCTTCTGGTCCACGTGGAAATTTCATATCCCAGAGGATCATCTCCCAATACAGCGCCCATCCCTCAATCCAGAAAGGAGTATAAAAATTACGATAGGTTTTATACCGCTGGTTCTGGTACATCTGTAAATGATGCCCTGCAATCAATTCATGATGTACGGTTGCTCTTGAAAAATGCGGATTATTCCCCCGCATGCTCATCAGCTTATCCTCCTGTTCCATGGTATGTGTCGGATAAGAAATGATAATACTTTCTCCTCCCAGAAAAAACGGATTCACCAACTGTCTTTCCGGAGACATCATATTCATTCGCCAGGTCTCTTCTGCAATAGGAGGAATCGTAATCAGTTTACGCTTTTTTATAAAATCAACACTCTGATTAAATAAATCAAGAATCATTTCAGGCTGCCTTCCTTCCGGCACATAACTGTTCTTTACTTTCTCCATAGCCGCTTTCCAGTCGGTACCAAATCCCATTTCAGCCGTTGCCTTTAGTAATTCCTTGTCGCACCAGGCAAATTCTGCCTCTGCAATTTGAATCAACTCATCAGCAGTGTACGGAATATACTCCAGTTCTAATTGCTTCTTTAATTCAGCAGCACCAATCGGGCGTCCAATGATTCCACTTCCATCGTCAGAAGCCGAACTGTTTTTTCTGGCCTGGAAAAGCAATTTGTTGCTATACTTATCCATTAAACTATCCAGCCCTTTATAGGGCTGCTCTACCCACCAGGTAAACTGGGGATCATAGCCATAATAAAAATCATAAATACTCCGTAATGCATCCCTGCAATCCTTAATTTTTCGTTGACAGGCATAAGCGCTGATCAGGTTTATCCTGGTATCTGACTCTGCCTGTTTTATCAGCTCCTGTAAACTCTTTTTCCATTGCATCAATTCAGCAGAGAATACCTGTGCTGGAAGTACAGTTCCTCTCCTTCTCTTCTTTTCGTACTCAATTACCTTTTCCGAAAATGGCAAATAGATAACAGCTACTTTATGATCGGTTAACTCCTCCTGCAACAGACGAATTTCATTAACAGCATTCCGTTGAAAAAGCTGGTAATCCACTTTTCCATCCATTGATAGCTTATTATAATTAACCTGTTTCAGTTTGGTTAAATAAGCCTCATTGAACTGCAGCATTCGATCAATCCGTTCAGGAGATGTTTCAAGAAAATAAAAGCGATCCAGGCTGCCTTTATCTGCTTTATACTGAACGATCAGATTGGTTAGCTCCGAAACCTGGTGCGAAAGCTCTTTTTCTGTGTCGAATTGTGCGAAGGCCGGGGTTGGTTGAAAACACCCGGCTATTATCACTACAATAAAAACAAGCGCAACTTTTTTCATCATTGTTTCAAGTTATTGTGCATCCCACCACAAACGATCCGTTAGCTTTGCGGATTGCTGAGGTTGCGGATTGGAAATTATTTCAACCTGTGGGTATAATAATCGACGAGGTATTTCACTTGCCGCATTGGGTACTTTTACCAATTCAGGAAAACCGGTTCGGCGCCAATCTACCCAATTTTCAGTATTCAAAAAATTGGCGGTGGATTTTTCCTCCATTATACGTTGTAAAGCATCGGAATTGCTTAATGTTCCTCTTGAAGTAAGATAATTGGTAACCTCTGTTGCAGTAGCAGCCAGTCCAAGTTTGGTCATATGAGATAAAATAGCCTCCTGATAAACCGGCTGAGCTGCTGCGGCTCCTGATTTGGTCAGTGTCGCCTCCGCCTTTAAAAACAAGGCTTCTGAAAAGTTGACGAGGTAATGATTGGAGCCTGCACTTCCATAAAATTCTGCCGGTATGGAATACGCTTCAAGGTTTCCAACATCCCTTGTTCCAATGGCTCTTCCTGTAAACAAACCAGTTCCTTTTGCCGGAGCAACCAGTAATGCCAATCTGGGATCATTACGATCCTTTAACTCCTCTACGAGGTGTTCAGACAACACTAAGGTAGAAATGGGCAAAAAGGTTAAATACCAGGGGTTCTCATTTCCAGCACCCCCTGAATATTCCATTTTCAAATCATCTTCATTGCTTGTCATACCGTTACTCAATGCCGCGAGTGCCTGGTCGGCCAAGGCTGCCGCACTGTTACTACCGGCTTTGGTCAGGTGCATAAAATACCTGGCCTTGAGTGTATAGGCAAGTTTTTTCCACTTGTTCAAGTCTCCCCGATAGAAAAAATCATCGTTACCAGGTTTTTTATTACTTGGTTTACTTAAATCAGCAATGCCCGCATCAAGCAATGACTGGATTCCCTGGTATACATCCGACTGGCTTGAATATACTGGCGTAAAATTATTACTGCCTTGTAACGCTTCACTATAAGGGATATCTCCCCAGAAATCCGTTGCCGTGCCGTAACAATAGGCACTCAGAATTTTTCCTATACCGGCATATGCGAAATTTTCTCCTGCCTCCGCCTTATTGATTAACTGCTTCAGGTTATTCAGACAGGTTACATAAGTAGTGCCCCAATCTCCGTCCATCTGTCCATTTACCAATAGGTAGGTGCCTTCATTGGGAACCGGTTGATTTAAACAAACTGCCTGTGTATAATGCTGCGACAGAATCGAAGCAAAACCGGCATTCAGATTATGCGATATCGCCAATTGAATGGGAGGAAGTATCGCTGCCTCCTGAACATCAATCGGACGATTCGGATCATTGTTTACGTCGATGAATTTTTTACATCCACTGATCAGTAACAGCAGACTCAATATATATAATGCAACAATCTTTTTCATACTTATTAATTATCGGGTGAATCAAAAACTGACATTTAGGGAAACTGCAACAGACCGGGAAGTGGGTGTAGAGAAAGAATAAATACCCTGCGATCCATTGGAAGATCCAAATGAACTTACCTCAGGATCACCTCCTGTAAAATTGGGACTGTAAATCCACAGGTTTCTTCCTGTTACCGTGAAAGAGGCTCCCTTAATGATGTTTTTAGGTAAAAACCTGGGATTGATTGCATAACTCAAACTTATATTTCTCAGTTTGATATATGTTCCATCCTGAATGACAGCTTCCGTAATACTATTTAACCTGCGGAAATAATCCTGCCCCGCTACCGTTATATCGTTCTCCTTTCCATCGGAATCTTTGACTCCCGGCACTATGCGGTCCTCTCTGTTCTCTGTGATTTTTGGTGTTCCATAAAAGTACCCGTATCCATCTACATTGTTTTCGATATCACCACCCTTTTTCATATCAAAAAAGAGTGTAAAACTAAAGGCCCCATACCGGAAACTATTACTTAATCCTGCTAACCAATCAGGAGTAATATTTCCTATAATTTCATCATTAGCAGTGCGGAATGGCAAGCCTGCATCATCTATCAGTAAACTACCGGTTGCAGTGCGGGCAAAAGCACCACCGAACTTAACGCCATAGGGCTGACCAACTACCACCTGGGTAAATCCATTTCCAAGACGCTCAACACCATCTGCTATGAATAATATTTTATTCCGGATCCTGGTGAAATTAAAGTTTACATCCCAGCTGAATTTTGAAGTTCTGATCGGGGTGGCATTAATCAAAATTTCCAGTCCCTTGTTTTCCATCCGGCTTGAATTAATTGAGGTAGAACCAAATCCAGTACTCGGAGCAATCGCTACCCCTGGAATGATGCCATCATAGGTTTTCTTCTGAAAATAAGAAACTTCCATTCCAAGCCGGTTTTTGAAAAATCTTCCTTCAAAGCCAATCTCTAATTCCCGGATAGTTTCATTCTTCAAATTCGGATTACCCAGATTTCCGTCTATCAGAAAACCTGATTGCCCCTGCAATGGAAATACATTTGTCCCAATCGTTGCAGAATTATAAGGAGTCAGCAATTGGTAGGGACCAATCTGCTCGTTTCCAACGGTGGCATAGGATACCCGGAATTTTGCCAGATCCAGCCAGTTGCGCACTTTTCCTGAAAGTAATTCGGAGAAAACAAAATTAGCCGCTGCAGAACCATAAGGATAAAAACGATTGTCAGCAGCTAACACCGAACTTCCATCGTATCTGCCTGTTAACGATAAATTCAGGACACGGTTGTAATCGATATTTGCCTGCGCATAAAATCCAACTTTTCTACGCAGATAATTACCTTCACTATAGGTAATGGTTGACGCATTACTCATATTCTCCAAACCCAGGATCGAAGTTCCCAACCCATTTGCATAATGGCTCTGCGAGAATGTGCTAAGGATATTATTACCTATCAGGAGATTGGTATTAAACTTTCCAAATTCCTTATGTGCATTTATGATCAGATCATTATTGAACTGCCTGAAATTGGTATTCTGATCAATGATTCTTCCTCTTGTACCTAACATGGAACTTGGTGCCTCCACATACTTTGCCTGTTCTGTATAGATATCTGCCCCTAACCGCTCCGTGATGGTTAACCAGCTGGTGGGATTATAATTGAATGTGATAACCGGAATGATTCTGTTAACTGTAGATTTATTGCGGATGTTATCCAAAACCCAATAGGGATTGTTCCGGGAAAAGCGAAACACCCGCTGTGCTCCATTCTCATTATTGTAAGGCAATGGATTCCATGAAACGGGAGCGGTATAAATGGTCCAGACCGGACTTTCCAAAACATAGCCCTCCGGCGCACGATTACTTTTTGAACCGGAATAGGTAACCTGAAAGGTGCTGGTTAGTTTATCCGTTATCCGGTTGGTAAACTTGGTAAAAATGGAATGCCGCTTGTAATCATTTTGCGGAATAGTGCCTTTCTGATCAAAATAAGAATACGAAAAGAAATAACTGGAATTTGCGCTACCTCCATTTACACTTACTGTATTATTAGAAGTCATGCCGGTTTGAAAAAACATATCCAGTTGATCATATACAGGTGCTTTTTGTCCGTTGACCCGAAGGGTGTCCATCAAAGGTCCCCATACCGCGCTGGTCTTTTGAGTTTCTCCGTCAAAATATACACCTCTTTCACCCTGGCCGTACCGGGTTTGAATTTCAGGAAACAAGGGTTTCTCAAAAGAGAGATCCGAACTAAATGTGATTGTAGGCTTTTTATTAGTGCTTCCGTTTTTGGTTGTAATCATAACAACACCCCTTGAGCCCGCTGACCCGTACAAAGCCGCAGCAGCGGCGCCTTTCAGCACATTGATATTCTCGATGGTTCCAGGGTCTATATCGGCAAGGCGATTGGTACCCGGACCAGAATACAAATTACCCGTTTCATCATTATTAATAGGTACACCATCCACAACAATCAATGCCTGGTTATCGCCATAAATAGAGGTATTCCCCCTGATAACAATTCGGGAAGATGCACCGGGAGTTCCGGATGAACTGGTAATCTGAACACCCGAAACACGACCCGCCAATGCATTCACAACATTTGGCTCCTTCGTTTTCAGCAATTCTTCACCTTTTACTTCCTGCGTACTATAGGTAAGATTGCGCTTTTCTCTTTTGACTCCCAATGCCGTTACAACTACTTCCTCCAATTGAGCGGTAGAAGCACTTAATGTAATGTTGATATTCGTTTGACCGCTTAGCTGCACTTGCTGTTCTGAATAGCCAACTGCAGAAATTATCAATTCAGCATTTGGAGGATACGTAATTGAAAAGCTGCCATCTGTAGCAGTTGATACACCTGTTGTCGCATTTTTAATTCGAATGCTCACTCCTGGTATAGGTGAGCCTTTTGTATCCAGTACCCTACCTTGTAGAGTGGTCGTTTGGGCGGTCCCGAAAAGACAAATACATGTTAGCAAGGCCAACAGTATACCCTGTTTTAAATAATTCTTCATATGCAGTAGTTTTCCTTGCTCCAAACCTATCCATTATATTATTTTAAAAGCAGATATGCTTTAACTTATAGTTAACATATTTTAACCCAAATAGGCTGGTGCCTGCCTGCCGGTTTGGATAATATTGGTAAAGAATGGACTAATTACAAGGAAACAAATTGATAGCAGACGCTTATTTTCGGCAATCAAATGGGCTATATGAAGAAAACTTTTTTCTGTATTGATGCACATACCTGTGGAAATCCGGTTCGGCTGGTAGCGGGTGGAGGACCAACACTGGATGGTAAGAACATGAGTGAGAAGAGGCAGCATTTTCTGAAAGAATATGACTGGATCCGAAAGGGACTGATGTTTGAACCCCGTGGCCATGATATGATGAGTGGTTCCATTTTGTATGCCCCGCATAATCCCGCCAACGATGTGGGGGTGCTCTTTATAGAAACCAGTGGCTGTTTGCCCATGTGCGGTCATGGCACAATTGGTACCATTACCATAGCTATCGAAGAAGGATTGATTACTCCCAAAATACCCGGCCGCATCCGCATGGAAGCGCCAGCCGGATTAGTGGAAATTTCCTATAAGCAGGAGGGCAATAAGGTGAAATCGGTAAAGCTCACCAATGTACCGGGGTATCTCGCAGCAACTGAATTAACAGTTGATTGCCCGGAACTCGGCGAACTGGTAATCGATGTTTCTTATGGCGGTAATTTTTATGCGATCGTGGATGTGCAGAAGAATTTTGCCGGACTGGAACACTATCCTGCCGATAAACTCATTGCCTGGGCAAGAGAATTGAGAAAACGAATCAATCAACAATACGAATTCGTGCATCCGGATGATCCAACCATCCAGGGTTGTTCTCATATTTTGTGGACAGGAGCTGTGCTTAATCCAGCATCCACTGCAAGAAATGCCGTTTTCTATGGAGATAAAGCCATTGATCGCAGTCCCTGTGGTACCGGAACTTCTGCGCGGATGGCGCAATGGTATACCAAAGGCCTGTTAAAAAAAGGAGATCAGTTTATTCATGAAAGTATTATCGGCTCCACTTTCATTGGCACCATAGAAGAAGAAACAACGATAGCCGGTAAACCGGCTATTCGTCCAGGTATTGAAGGGTGGGCAAAACTGTATGGATACAATACCATCACCATTGACCCCGAAGATGACCCTTACGCCTATGGTTTCCAGGTCCTCTAGTCTTCTCACGTCTCACTTCTCACGTCTCACCTCTTTAGTGCGGCAATTTCTCTCTGAACTTTCCATACACCCAGGTTCCGGCAATCGCACTCAGCAGGGTAACAACCACTGCTGTTGCTCCGGTTCCGATTTGGGCAAACAGCGGACCTGGACAGGCACCTGTGATTGCCCAACCTAAACCAAATAGCAATCCGCCATAGATCTGTCCCTTGTTGAATTTTTTATCGTGAAATTCAATCTTCTCCCCGTGAATGGTTTTGATATCGAATTTCTTAATCAGAAAGATGGAGAGCATACCAACTGCTATGGCCGATCCGATCACGCCATACATATGGAAGCTTTGCAGCCGGAACATTTCCTGAATCCGGAACCAACTGATAATTTCTGCTTTTACAAACACTATTCCGAACAGGACTCCGATTACGAGGTATTTGAGATTGCCATACCAGGGCTCTTTGATGGCTGTGTCGCTGACACACATGGTGTCCAGTGAACGGACTTCAAAGTCCGTGTCATGCAACGCAGGTTCCTGGGGTTGAATAAATGTATTGGTAGTTGACATTTTCAAATAATCTTAAAGTGATAAAATGAAGGGTAAAATCAGGTTGGCCATAATAAATCCGCCCACCATAAAACAACAGGTAGCAATTACAGAAGGCAGCTGCAGGTTACTGATACCCATGATTGCATGACCGGAAGTACAACCTCCTGCATACCGGGTACCGAAACCAACCAGAAAACCTCCCGCCACCATCATTAAAAAACCACGCAATGTTAAGAGGGCAGGCCAGTTAAAAACTTCAGTTGGCACCAGGCCGCTGTAGTCAGTAATTCCATAACCAGCCATCTCAGCCTGGAGATTCGGATGTACAATCATAGCATCCGGATTGGATAATAACCAGGCGGCTATCATTCCTCCAAAAAATATCCCCAGCACAAAAAACAGGTTCCAGACTTCTTTTTTCCAGTTATACTGAAAGAAAGGAATTTTTGCCGGCAAACAGGCTGCACAAACATGCCGCAGGGAAGAGGATATCCCAAAACTTTTATTTCCTAAAATTAACAGTGCAGGCACTGTAAGCCCAATCAACGGACCAGCTACATACCAGGGCCAGGGCTGCTTTAACCATTCGAGCATATGAATCAATTAATATTTACGATTTGATGTTGATTACACAGAACTTAATACCTGTTCTAACTGGCGCGCCTGCACAACTCCGCTTTGCCGCCATTTCACTTCCCCTTTCTGAAAAATCAATAAGGTGGGCACCCCCTGAATATTGAACTGCCTTGCAGCATCGGGATTTTTGTCCACGTCTACTTTTACGATCGTTACTGCATCGCCCATTTTATTTTTGACTTCTTTCAAAATGGGCGCCATCATTTTACAGGGGCCACACCATTCTGCAAAAAAATCAACCAGCACCGGTTTATCAGCATTGATGAGTTCCTGAAATTTATTCATGGCAATTATTTATCTGATTTAATTTCTTCAAATTGGATGGATGTTCCGGTGGAGTTAGTGCCAGATTTTTTTCCGGGCATCGGCGCACAATAGCCCCCTGCGCAACATCCGAATCCAAACACAGCCATCGCAGTCAGAAAGATTCCTGCAATACCAAGTATCAGTTCCTGTTGCTGCACCGCAGCCACCAGCGCATATACGCCAATACCCAGTCTCAACCACCGCATAAAATTCCAACCCCTTAGTACTCTTTCCATGTTTTACTATTTTTTTCTTCCCTCTTCCTTTCCTCCATCTTCCTTTCCTCCCTCTTCCTTTCCTCCATCTTCCCTTCCTCCCTGCTCACAACCTCCCCTGCAAACTGGTCCATGCCCCACCATTGTAGGCATCAATACCAGCCGCTTTCAACTGAGACACCGCCATGGCACTTCTGTTACCAGACCGGCAAACAGCAATAACCGCTTTGCCTTCTTTTTTCAGACTGCTCAATTGTTTGTTCAGAATGTCAAGGGGAATATTAATGGAACCCTTTACATGTCCACTTTGAAATTCAGCCGGAGTACGTACATCCAGCACAATTGCTCCCGACTCTTTCAGGGCCTTAAAATCCGTAGCCGGCCCAAACATTGATTTGAAAATATTCATCATAGTTTTTCTTTTTTCACGTCTCACATCTCACAATAAGGTACTCGGACATACATAATCCGTCACCTCCATTTTTCCATTATCCTTGATTGCCTTGAATCCACCTTTCACATCAATAAGATTAGTATATCCTCTTGCACGCAGAATGGAATTGAAAATCATGGACCGGTAACCACCTGCACAGTGTACATAATAGGTTTTGTTTTTATCTACTTTAAGCATGCTTTCATTCACAAAATCCAGCGGTGCATTTTCAGCATTCAACACATGTTCGCTCAGATACTCACTGTTTTTGCGCACATCCAGGATATTCACTTCCTCTTTTGCTGTTTTCGCAGCCAGTTCATCAACAGAAACAGATTGAATGGTATCAACTTCCATTCCTGCTTTTGCCCATGCTTCAAAGCCGCCTTCCAGAAATCCTATGGTATAATCATATCCCACTCGTGCCAATCTGGTTACTACTTCCTCTACCCGGTTCGGTTCTGCTACCAGCAGGATGGGTTGTTTAACATCAGGAATCAGTGCGCCAACCCAGGGAGCAAAATTTCCATCGATTCCAATATTTATTGAATTGGGAACAAATCCTTTGGCAAAAACCTGCGGATCACGGGTATCCAATACCAGTGCGCCGGTTTCATTGGCAGCTACTTCAAATGCAGCAGGTGAAAGCGCATGCTGTCCGCGTTTCAGTACCTCATCAATGCTGTCATAGCCCTCTTTATTCATCATCACATTCAGCGGGAAATATGCAGGCGGAGGCATCAGTCCGGTTGTTACTTCTTTTACAAATTCTTCCTTTGTCATATCCGGCCGCAACGCATAGTTGGTTGCTTTCTGATTCCCAAGTGTATCGGTGGTTTCCTTACTCATGTTTTTGCCACAGGCACTCCCGGCACCGTGAGCAGGATATACAATGATATCATCCGCCAGGGGCATAATCTTGTTTCGTAGCGAATCAAAAAGTGTTGCTGCCAGCTGCTCCTGTGTCATATCCGCCGCTTTCTGCGCCAGATCAGGTCTGCCTACATCTCCAATGAAGAGAGTATCTCCCGAAAACAGACCGATATGTTTTCCCTGTGCATCTTTCAAAAGATAACAGGTGCTTTCCATGGTATGTCCCGGTGTATGAATCACCTTGAATGTCAGCTTACCTACTTTAAATTCCTCTCCGTCTTTGGCGATATATGCATCAAAACTGGGGTTCGCATTGGGTCCGTATATGATGGTTGCTCCACTTTTTTTGGCAAGGTCTATATGACCACTTACAAAATCAGCATGGAAATGGGTTTCAAACACATATTTGATACTGGCACCATCAGCTTTGGCCCGCTCCAGATAAGGTTCTACTTCACGAAGCGGATCAATCACCACTGCTTCACCTGCACTTTCTATATAATAGGCACCCTGCGCCAGACATCCCGTATATATTTGTTCAATTTTCATATTGCTTGTATTTCTCTGTTACGAACACAAATTTGATACTAATTAAAGCCCTGGTCTATGACTTTTGTCACATTGTTCCCCTAGCTCAGGTGGATGACTTCAATGGAGTTACGCTGCAGCTTTACTTTCCCTAATTGTTCCATTTTTTTTAACAAACGGGATATTACTTCCCGCGAGGAATTGAGCTCATCGGCAATTTCCTGGTGACTGATAGGAATTATATTCGAGCCAAGGGTCTGAATATGTTTTTTGAGATAGAATTCCAGTCGTTCATCCATCGCCCGGAAGGCGATATGATCGATGGTTACAAGCAACTCTTCAAAACGTGACCGATAGGTCTCCAGCACAAAATGATACCAGGATTTATACTTGCTCATCCATTCGTCCATAAAGGCCAGGGGAATACTGATTACTTCCGTGTCCTTCACCGCCTTTGCCATGATCTGACTGGTTTCCTGCTTCACCGCACATACCATACTCAGCGCACAGGCTTGTCCGGGTTGCAGGTAATACATGAAAAACTCATTTCCCTGGTCATCTTCCCGGTATACTTTTACCAATCCATCAACAATCAGCATCGTGCTTTTGAAATACTGGCCGGTTCGCATCAGCTGCTCCCCTGCAGTAAAAGAGCGGATTTCACTATTGGACGCTATATCATCGATCAATTCTTTCTCAAAAGCAGGAAAATGCTGTTTGATTTCAGTTACTGACATATTTCTGAATTTTAGTAAACCAATAAAAATACGACAAAAGATTCTTTCTATTTTTGAGCCTGCAGATGCTTAAAACCTACTACCAGACAGATTTATTGGAAGCCGGTATTGATGAAGCCGGAAGGGGTTGTTATGCCGGACCGGTATTCGCTGCTGCGGTGATTCTGCCACCGGATTTCTATCACCCGCTGCTGAATGATTCCAAACAGGTAAAGGAAAAAGACCGGTACGAATTACGCAGCCTGATCCAGGAAAAAGCATTGGCCTGGTCAGTAGCCTCTGTTGCCGAAGCCGAAATCGATCGCATCAATATTCTGCAGGCTACCTGGAATGCGATGCATCTCGCCATTGAGGGACTGTCTGCCAAACCGGAACTCCTGTTGATCGACGGCAACCGGTTTCGCGCTTTTTCGGGTATTCCTCACCGTTGTATCATCAAAGGAGATTCTCTATTCGCTTCCATAGCTGCTGCCAGTATTCTTGCGAAAACCTGCCGCGATGATTACATGAACCAGCTTCACCAGTCCTATCCACATTACGGCTGGGAAAAAAATAAGGGATATGGCACCAAACTGCATCGCGATGCCATTCTGCAACATGGACTTTGTGAATTTCACCGGAAAAGTTTCCAGATCAATCCTGCCATTCCCTCGCTTTTCTGATCATTCCGCTTCCAGCCATTCACCGGCACCCTGACGAAGCAGTTCAGGTGGATCCTGGGTACAGTCTACTATGGTGGAGGGCGTCCAGCCTCCAATGCCACCATCCACAACCAGGTTAACCAGCTTTCCAAAATTAGCCTGCATCATTTCGGGATCGGTGTACTCTTCTACCATTTCGCCCGGCAGAGAAGCACTTAAAATGGGCCGGCCAAGTTCCCGAACAATGGTTCGGGCTATATTGTTATCAGGTACCCGCAATCCGATGGTATCTTTCCGGCTTTTTAATATTTTTGGTACTTCTTTACTCGCCGGAAGAATAAAGGTATACGGACCCGGTAAATGACTTTTCAACAAGCGGTACAGTGGCGTCGAGATGGATTTGGTATACTGGCTCAGATCACTCAGATCATAACAGATAAATGACAACTGCGCTTTGGCAGCGTCAACCTGTTTGATCCGGCAGATACGTTCAATCGCTTTGGGTTGAAAAATATCACAACCAATTCCATAAATGGTATCGGTTGGATAAATAATAATCCCTCCCTCGCGTAAGGTTTCAACAATGGTCCGGATTGCCCGTGGTTGCGGATTCTCCGGATGCACATGAATAAGCATATCCTAAGTTAAGAAGAAACAACAGACCTATGTTATTGAAATCAGTGGATGTTTTCGATTCAATCAGTCCGGAAGAGTTCAAAATGCGTTACTACAACAAAGGCATACCTGTTGTTATAAAAAAACTCTCGCACCAATGGTCTGCTTATCAGAAATGGAACTGGGATTATTTTAAGGAGGCTGTAGGAAATGTAAAAGTGGGCGTCTACAATAATAGCAAGAGTGATTCCCGGACACCCATCAATACAGCAGACGATTATATGCTTTTCGGGAATTATATCGATCAGGTCAAACAGGGGCCTGTTGAACTGCGTATTTTTTTGTTCAACCTCTTTACTCACGCTCCCCAACTGGTGAAGGATTTTTCCTGGCCGGATGAATACCTGAAAGGATTTGTGAAGCGGTTTCCCATGCTTTTTATCGGTGGACAGGGGTCCGTTACCCATATGCATTTTGATATTGATATGTCACATATCCTGCATACACAGTTTGTTGGGAGGAAACGCGTTCTGCTGTTTCCTTACAACCAGCATCGGTATATCTACCGTAAACCCTGGGAAGTATTGAGCTTTGCCAATTTTGAAAAGTATTATGACCCCGCCCATTCCAAATTGAACCTGGAGGAATTTCCCCTTCTGAATAAAGCAGTGGGTTTTGATCTGGTACTTGATCATGGTGATACACTCTTCATGCCCGCAGGTTACTGGCACCATATGGAGTACCTGGAAAGTGGTTTCGCGATGAGCCTCCGCGCTTTGCAGCAATCATTGGAAGGCAAACTGCACGGGGCCTGGAATCTCTTCGGAATGAGAAACATCGACACCCTTATGAAAAAAACAGTACCCAACTGGTGGTATGCGTATAAAAGAAAAAAAATCCAGGGTTTTTCAGACTAATTTTTGTGTTGTATTGGTTCAGGCTTTAATTTTAACCAATTGTTTAGACATTTTGTACCATAATCCAATTCCTGCGATTCCTGAACCTGCCTTTTCCTTACGCATTTTGTTGCCTGCCTTATCCTGACAAAGCCAGCTGATCAATTACACCTTTATTTTTCGTGTGCAATTTATTTGCATACCAACTGAGATTATTGAAAACCCATATATAACCTCTTTCTTTTTGTGGTTTCAGAGGTAAGCACAGGCCGGCGATGTCCATCGCTGGCTTATTTTTTATTCTATGTAAAGTTGTTATTGAATGGTCCACACTTCTGAACCGCGGAGTAGCCGGTCGAGGTCACCCTTACCCTTAAGCGAAATTGCTTCTTCAAGCTGCATGGCCATGATATCTTCATAACAGGCACGCTCCGTTTCATAGAAGACGCCAAAGGGTCTTGGCATATGACCTTCCGTTCTCGGATCATCAAAGAGACGAACCAGGATCTGTGCCTTATAAAAATCTCTTTCGTCGTGAATCCAGCAATCATCAGCACTGGCGCCCTCATTCAGGTCAACAAGCACCGGTTTCAATCCGTCCAGGCGGATCCCCTTGTCTTTATTGGCACCAAACAGCAGTGGTTTGCCCTGCTCCAGAAAAAGGGCCTGCTCAGGCTTGGATGACTTCTCGGTAAAGATTTCAAATGCTCCGTCGTTGAAAATATTACAGTTCTGGTAGATCTCCAGAAATGAAGCGCCCTTATGGGCATGACTCCGGATCAGCATTTCCTGCAGGTGTTTCGGATCCCGGTCCATACTACGGGCTATAAAACTTGCATCCGCTCCCATAGCCAGCGCAAGCGGGTTAAAGGGGTGATCAATGGACCCAAAAGGTGTACTCTTAGTGATTTTATGCTCCTCCGATGTAGGTGAATATTGCCCTTTGGTAAGGCCATAAATCTGGTTGTTGAAGAGCAGGATATTTACATCGAAGTTGCGCCGCAACAAATGGATGGTATGATTACCCCCGATACTCAGCCCATCTCCATCACCTGTTACTATCCATACACTCAGTTCCGGACGGGTGGCTTTCAGGCCGCTTGCAATGGCAGTTGCTCTTCCATGTATGGAGTGCATTCCATAGGTATTCATATAATACGGGAAACGACTGCTACACCCAATACCTGAAATGATTACAATATTTTCCCGGGGCACTCCAATACCCGGCATAATTTTCTGCACCTGGGCAAGGATGGAATAATCCCCGCATCCGGGGCACCAGCGCACTTCCTGATCCGTTGCAAAATCTTTGGGTGTCAATCCCGGTAGTGGAGCCGGGGCCGCTTCAATTGTACTCATAACCTCAAATAATCCGCAAAGTTAGGTTTTTCACTCCATCTACCCGTCGGGTAGTGTAATCAGGGAAGCTTGTGCAATAAATAGAGATACGGACTGTGCATATGATGCACAAACATGCTGGTGTCACTGTCCTGCCAGCGGGACCGATACTCCTCATCCGGTTGTAACACAATGGTTGCTCCCGTACGTACATAGTGATTGGAATTATAATATCCCGGAGCATGGAATCCATTCAGTTTCTTCCCCACTATTTTGGAAGTATGCTTTCCCAGATATTTCTGATAATTCCGCTGAGCCCGGATACTTGGCTTGCTCAGCCGGTTATAGACATATTTTAAAACCAACTTATCTGGAAATTTCTGCTTCCGGATCAGTGATTTTGCATTGGTAAACGGGTTGGTCCGGTTAAAATCCTGGATGGTCTGAATTGACAGCGGAACTTCCGGCACCCAGTCGGCTGCATTGACTACATTATAGGCCCATCCCCCATAAGTCCTGCCTTCATAATCGTAGGCAAAATAAAGATTGCCCGGCTTTGGCCCCGCACTGCAATAGGTCTTGAACCGGAGATCTGCCGGTAACCTGCCAGATTCCTGCAGGCTATACAGATGTGCCGTCAGCAGGTAGGCAATACCCCCTCCCTGGCTATGCCCCATTATCAAAATGTTTTTCGTGCCCGACTGATAGGTAGAATCCAGTTTGGGTAGAATATCCCTGGTCAGATAGCCAGTTGCCAGTAACCATCCTACATGAACGGCTGCCTGGGGATGAGATGCCAGCTTATAGTCAAATTGAAACCCCTCTTCCAGCTCCAGGCTACCTACCGCAGGAACCATCGCTGCATAGATATTGGCCAGCCAGCTATCCATATTGGCAGTAGTGCCCCTTAAGCTGATTACCGCCTGCCCCTTCCGGTCGGTCCATAAATCCCATAAGTTCTCCAGCCCCATAACCGGTGATTCATACACCATCTCAAACCGTTGGGGAGCAGGAAAAGTATCCGCATAGGCAGGTGCCTTGGCTGTACGAACAGAGATTTTCAGCAATTCCTCGTATTCCGCTTTATCAAATCCTGGCTGAAGCGCTTGAGAAGCAGCCGGACTATTCCAGCATATCCAGGCTGCCAGTAAACAAACTAATTTTTTCATATTATTTTTTTCCGGTTACTGCCTGAAAAATCACAATGCTCTTTCCATCTTGCAGCAGGTGTAATTCATTATTTACGATTTTCCATTGATTTACTTCAGCCAGCGATTTCAGAAACAGGTCTTCCTGTTCCATATCCGGACAGGCCATTTTAGTACTGGCAATCGCACCGAATTTTATCCCATCGCTTCCACTTAAATCAAAGGATCCGGAAATTCGATTACATCCCCCTCTGCCAGAAACGTGCCCGGGTTCGCCTGGCATCAGTAACAGCGCAAACTGAGGCCTTTTTGCTTCAGGAATGAGGGTCCCCTTCACCTCCTTCAATTGCCATTGATATTTGTAGAGGGCTTCACTTCCCTGCTCCACTTGAAGCGGCGCGGTGGAAGATACTCCGGTGCTTTCCATGGTTGCCACACAATCTGCCTGCTTTAACCGGATGCCGGAACCAAATGAAAGTGCAGAACGGTTTACGAATCGGAGCTTGCCATCCACTTCCTCACTGGCACCATATCCTTCCAACAGCAAACTATCCTGTCTGATGAAGATTACCTGCCTGGAGGAAAGAGTTCCTTCCGATTGAAACATATAATCAAGGAGCAGCGTATCCCCCAGCCATTCACCATGAACGGATCCCTGGTTTCGGTCCTTTCCCTGTATTGCATAAAGCAGTTCTCCGGAAACATCTGTACCTACCAGGTTCAGCTGAAGCCAAATTGAATCTGAACCTGCTGCATTCTTATAACAGTATTGGTTATCCGAAGTTTGAATACTATCGACAAGTGGTGTTTTACCAGATATCTGCTCACCGGAATTATTGTTACAGGCAAACAATAAAGTGGCTATGCCTGATAGCCAGAAAAGACGCTTCATATTTGTTCAGATTTTGCTGAATAAACGCTGCTATCAGAGATCATATAACCAAAGGCAATAATACAATTTATCCGCTCCGATAGTTTAGTTATTTTATGGTTATTTTTAGGAACAGAACATACTGCTACAATGAATAAGGTA
The DNA here is from genome assembly GCA_964547405.1 of uncultured Flavihumibacter sp. Taxonomy (GTDB): domain Bacteria; phylum Bacteroidota; class Bacteroidia; order Chitinophagales; family Chitinophagaceae; genus Flavihumibacter. The sequence continues at coordinate 29,850 of CAZJNY010000006.1, forward strand.
CCTACCATCAAAGAAATTGCCAAACAGTTGAAAATTTCGGTTTCCACTGTTTCCCGGGCCTTACATGATCATCCCAGTATCGGTTTACGGACAAAAACCAGAGTTCAGGAGCTGGCAAGAGAACTAGGGTATGAACCCAATCAGACAGCCATTTTTTTTAAACAGCGCAAGACCTTTACCATCGGGGTCATTTTGCCCTATCTTATTGAGGATTTTTTCGCTGGTGCCATCAGCGGAATTGAAGAAGTTGCCATGCAGCACAAATACAATGTGCTCATCGGGCAATCGCAGGATAATGTTGAGCGGGAAATTGCCATTCTTACTGCCATGAAAAACCAGCGGGTTGACGGCATCATTGTTTCTCTATCCAAACACACCAAGAACCTGGATCATTTTACGATGCTTGAAAAATATGGTATTCCGGTTGTTTTCTTTGATCGTGTTCCAGCTTCCAGCAATTATAATAAAGTAGCATTTAATATGCCTCAGGGTACCCACCAGGCAATTACCTACCTGATGGAAAAGGGACATCGCCGTATTGGTATCATCAATGGCCCTAAAGAAATGAAATCTTCCAAGGAGAGAACGGATACCTATATGGAAGTGATGCAGAAAAAACGACTTAAAATTGACCTTACACTGGTGGCCTATTGCAATCTCACACGGGAAGGCACAGCCGAAGCAATGGAAAGTCTGCTTAGTCTGAAACAACCACCCACAGCAGTTTTGGCGATCAACGATTATGTTGCGCTGGATGCAATTCAATACTGCAAATCCAAAAAAATAAAAAATAACAAGGATATCTTTTTCGTCAGTTACGCCAACCTGCCTATTACGGGCTACCTGGAAAGCCCCCCTATGGCTTCCATTGAACAGTACCCACGGAAACAGGGCATCAAGGCCGCAGAAATTTTACTTCAGTTAATTGAAGCACCGGAAGATCAGCCACCTGCTCCTCAAAATGTTCTCATTGACGGTGAACTGGTGGAACATAAGAGGTAGTATGGAAGATGGAGGAAAGGAGGCCGGAGACGGGGAAAGGGGAGGGTTAATAATTTACCGCATAATCTTTTTTGAAAGGTTGACCAGACCAGGCTTTTCGGGCCGTCCAGTCCTCCGCCGGCGCCGTCCAGAAAGCATGGTCAGCGGGTAATCCCAGGTGCAAAAAACCCAGGGAGGTGAGATACATGCTGCCGGAATTGGAATAAGAATCCGCAATGGTCGGCTGGTGGCCCGCAAACCCCAGGGTAAGATATCCTTTTTCACAAAAATTACCTTCCACACCAAACATACGTTGCAACACCGCCGACAACCCTGCTCTTACCTGACCGGGAGAAAGCCCATCCGGCAGTTGATTCATGAGCGCCAGCTGTGATAAGGGCTGAAAGGCCCCCATCCTGTAGGTAACCGATCTTCCGAAGGCCGGAAAACTACCCTCTGGTGAAATCAACCGCTCCAGTTGTTCCGCATAGCGCTGCATTCTCTTTAGTTCCAGTTTGAATTTTTCCTCCATTGATTTCCCCTGCACCTGCATTACGGAAAGGATATCCAGCAACATCGGATGTATTACATAACTGTTATAATAATCAAAGTGAAATACCGGTCCATCTTTAAACCAGCCATCTCCGGCATACCATTCCTCGTGTTTACGTAGCGCAAAATCAATCCGGGATGGATCATATGCTTCTCCGATTGAAAACAAAAATGTTTCCAGCATGGCTGCAAACAACAACCAGTTATTATACGGAATTTTCACCCTTCGAAGGGATACGAAATGTTCAATGTACCGCTTTTTGGTAATGCTGTCCAGCGGCTCCCAGGTTTGTTTGGGTGCCCGAAGAAAACTGTGTGCAATAAAAGCAGCATCTACCAGTGGCTGTCCTTCTTTATGCCAGGTCAGATAATCTTTGGAGGCAGGATTAACAGCGTGAGTATGCGCTTTTAAAAGATAGGTTAGTAACTCTGTTCTTAGTTTCCCTTCTTCGCTTTTGTCTTCCGGCAAGGATAGCCAGGGTGACAGTCCTGCAACTAAACGTCCGAACGCCTCCATATAGGCAACGCTCTTATCCCTGCCATCCCAGGCGGGACTATACTCTACTGGCATATGAACTTTGAGCTGATCGCTGCTCATGGGTTCAAGTACCGGTTTGGATATCTTATATAAGAGCCGGTACCAGTCATTCCTCTGCGCTGTAGCCAGGTTAACCGGAGCTGCTTTTAGCCCTTTGATGGAACCCGGAAAAAGCCAGCTCATTCCAAAGAGGGAAGCTGATTGTAAAAATTTTCTTCTCGCAGTCATTCGGCTGAATTTTGAAAAGCTTGTACCTAATAGTTATTTTTTCTACGCACAGGATCGCCTTAAGTTACAACTTATCCACTGATGGGAAACGGGAGACGGGAAACAAAAAACCCGCGAAAAACTCCGCGGGTTCAGTATTCTCCCCCCTTTCCATTCCTCCATCTTCCCTTCCTCCATCCTCCCTTCCTCCATCTTCCATTCCCCCTCTTCCTTTCCTCCATCTTCCTTTCATCCCTCTTCCATTCCCCATCTTCCTTTCTCCCTCTTCCTTTCCCCCTCTTCCCTTCTCACTTCTTCGTAAACACATCAATCTCTGCCAGAAATGTATGCGCCGTTGTTCCGGTCTGACTTTCCAATGCAGTTAGTTTGAGGTATCTCCATCCTTCCTTTGGAGACAACGGATAGGTTTGAGCAGCATTGGTGATGGCAAAATCAAATTCTCCTAAAGAGGTAAAGGCCTGACCATCCTTGCTTCCTTCCAATCTGAATTTTTTCATACCAACCCGGTTAGGAGTAGCTGCCTGCCTGTTGGTTACCGCAACACTGATCATCTGCTGTTCTGTTTTCATATCTATCAATACCCAATGCGGGTACCCCGGTGTTGGAGAAACAGAATAGTCGGTATGCCAGTAAGTGGCCATGTTTCCATCCAGCAATGCAGAAGCTTTGCCGGTATTTTCCCAACCATCCGGTGTTTCACTGTCTGCTGTGGCTGTCCAGGTTGATTTATCTGCCTTGATGGCTGTTGAATTATCATTGAATAATACCGCTTCCGGTTTATTACAGGCAAGTATAACCGAAATACAGAGGCTGATTCCAAGATAGTATGCTTTCATAATTAATTAATTTTTGGTAATGTTTCAAAATTGATGTCTGGTACCTGCCCGGTTGCAGGTCTCGTAAAATCCTGATCAATGGCCACAGATGGCGAAAAAAAGCCGCCATTCTGCATATAAAATCCCTGGTCGCCAGCCAGGCCGCCGGCGTAATCAAATCGTTGTTTATTGCGGGCTGTTGCGTCTCCGGTAAACTTTGCAGTCGTTAACTCTTTCCACTCACCGGAATCAGTTCTCATCCATTGCTGGTGCAACTGAACTTTACGTCCCATCCAGCCATTCTCATCGTAAAAATTCTCCAGAAAGGAATGATTGCCCGTTAGATAAGTAACTGTATTTGGCCTTTTCCAGGTCGAAATGAATGTCCATTTACCAAGCTCGGGCGCATAAAACCAGGCACTGAACAAGGTATTTCCTGCTCCATCCGGCCTGCCCCTTGTGAGAAAACGATAGGTTGTTCCTGCTTTCCAATCATACACCAGGTAACTCTGTCCGCCTGTTCCCTCACCCCCAAATCGTTGTACTACTACATTTTCGCCCTGCTCAATAGCCTGGGTTGTTCCCTGTCCAACTGCGGGATCCCACACTGAAAATAAAACCCAGCGATCTTTTTCCCTTGATTGAATACCGAAATAACCACCCGAGAACCCATTGCTCATAAAAAATGAGCCCGGTTTATCTTCTCCAACAGGAACGGTTAGTTCATTATAAAACCATTCTACCTTGCTTGCAGCAGGTGTCGCATAGGTCAGGTGCACAGAAGGGCCACGCCTGGACCAATAATAATTCTCGGGATCATTGGCAAATTTTACCTGGCTGGCAGCAGCACCATATACAACCAGATCAGAAACCCTGGCAAATTCGGCGCCCGTTTTCTGAATACCTTTTAACGTGACTTTCAAATAACCCGGTTGATTCACCTGTACAGATCCGATCGGGATTACTTTTACTTCCGGGTTATTGATCTCCTTCTGAAAACGCTTATCTCCAATACTTACCTCAATGGTACTTTTTCCTGCAGGTAGTTTTGCTTTAATGGCTACTGAAACTTCACCGGCTTTTTCTACCATAAAATAAACGGCACAAACGGTTTCCGCACTGCTCCAGTTTATAAGTCCGGATGCTTCGATTTTTTCTGCCGCACCAGCCTTCTTCTCGATCAGGTAACCATTTCCTGCCAGTGGGATATTGGTTCCCGTTATGACAGGGTCCGGAACCGGATTGGCATTACCTTCCCCGGACGATTTGTCGCAACCCAATCCCGAGAATAAAAGCAGGCAGCTAACCAACTGTTTTAGTACTAGCATTCAACTGATTTTTAACTATGAAGGCTTAGGGATTTTGCGTCAGGGCCGGGTTTTTATCTATTTCTCCCTGAGGAATATAGAATATCACCCGGTTATCTGCTGCTGTTATGGTCTGGTTTACATTTCCACCAACAACATGCGACCCGGGATAATTCCGGACCATAGAGCGATTATTACGGAATAGGTCATACATCCGGTGTCCTTCAAACGCTAACTCCAGCCACCTTTCTTCCAAAACAATATCCAGTATCGATTTATTCAGATCTGTCAGATCCTGTTCTGTATAAGTTGGAATTCCTGCACGTGTACGAATCAGGTTGATATCTTCCAGCGCTGCTGCTGTATTACCCAATTTGGCATTTGCCTCTGCACGGTTCAGGTACATTTCTGCCAACCGTATATATACCGGAGAACTCAGGTTTACAATTCCTTCCTGTAAACTGTATTTGTTGATATAATGCATGGGAGTATTCGGCGTCAATTTGGTATTGAGCTGTTGCACTCCATTCACTGTATAACTTGAAATAAAAGATAACCTCCGATCTCCCGCTTCCTGCTTCAGAAAATTCACATATTTTTCCGATGCATAAATTTCACCCCAGCCACTAAATGCCTGGTTCTGCGCATTTCCGCTTGCATCTCCGCTGAAATACATGGAACCAATTGCTGAATAACCGCGATCCTCGGTTTTAATATGACGGATACAGAAAATAGTCTCCTTATTTCCATCCGGTACCCCTCTGAAATAATTGGAAAATTCTGCACCCTGCAATAAAGCATACCGTCCGCTCGCTGCGGTTCCCGGCACATCATTGCCAATTACCAGGTTCGCATATTCAATCGCTTTTGCATTGTTCTCCATGTACAAATACACCCTTGATAATAAGGCATATGCCACTTCTTTTGATGCAAAGGAATTAGATTTCTGCTGCGTCATAAATTCCGCCGCTTTAATCAGATCAGCTATTACAAATTCATAAACATCCTTTACTGAACTTCTTGGTATGGTCAGCTTTTCTTCTTCCGTCAATCCATCCTTAAGTATCGGAACTCCTTCGTCAGCACCACCACCCTGCGCATAGGGCCGTCCAAAGATCCGTACCAGATTGAAATGCATCATTGCGCGGATAAACAGATTCTCCCCTTTTAGTTGCAATAAATCTGGTGTTGCATTGTCCGGTATTACTTCAATAATCCGGTTGGCTGCTCCTGCAGCCTTATAGGCCTGCGACCAGAACAATTGCGGATGGGTTGAAGTTACCAGATGCGTATAACGGTAGGCTCTTGTCAGATCATCCGACGAGTTTTGTCCCTGCGCAATTTCATCACTGGGATATTCCATTAAAAAATGCCCGCTCCGCACATACCCTTCATTTTTAAATAAGGCATAGGTACCGATGGTTGCGGTTTCAATGTCTCCTGCATTGGATAACGCTGAGTTTTCATCAATGGCGGTAGATGGTAAATATGTTTTTCTGCAAGACACCAGACTTCCGGCTAATACCACCGTAACCAGCGATGCAGTTATTATTGATTTTTTCATTTTTCTGATTTTACTAATGGCTTAAAGAGTGATATTGATTCCTGCCAGTAATTTCCGGCTGATTGGATACCGGATGCTGGATTGACCAGAGCCCAGATCAACTTCCGGATCTGTACCGGAAAAATTAGTTGCCGTAAACAAATTATCTCCGCTTACAAATACTCTGAAGCTGCTTATACGAAGTGATTTTGTAACCTGTTCAGGAAGGTTGTAACCAAGAGTAATATTTCGCAACCGCAGGTAACTGCCATCTTCCAGGTAACGGGTAGATGTTGAATTCGATGCATCCGAACGTCCATGAACCGGTTTGGGATGTGTGGCAATATCACCGGCTTTTGTCCAGCGACTCCATCCTTTTGCCAACTGCATCTGGTTATAACTCTCATACAGGCCATCATTATCAAAATAGAAACGACTGTCGTTATATACGTAGTTACCATATACAAAATTGAAAAATGCCGACAGGGTAAAAGCCTTGTAACGAAGGTTGTTGTACATACCCCCGGTGAATTTGGGAGCACCGGATTTTCCCGTGTATACACGCGATGCCAGATTGTAGTTATTCGTATAGGTTACATATTTATTACCATCAGCATCCGCTACCAGGTTCTGCCAGAGCGGATCTCCATTATCCGGATTCACACCGGCCCATACCGGCATAAACCATTCGTCCATATCACGTCCAACTGCAATTGGCTGACGGGCACCGGTATTTACTTCAGTTCTGCCTTCATTTACTTCCAGCACTTTATTCCGGTTAAAGGACATATTGAAATTGGTTTCCCAGGTAAAATCTTTTTGTACAATGTTTTTTGTAGTTAAGCTAAACTCGACACCACGGTTGCGGATCGCACCAACATTCTCAAACACGCCGTCAAATCCGGATGTTGCCGGTAAGCCACGGAAAAACAGCAGGTCGGATGTTTCTTTGTTATACAGATCAATCGATAAGTCAATCCGTTTAAAGAAACTCATATCTACACCGATATTTAGTGACTTTGATTTTTCCCATGTAAGATTCGGATTGGCCTTCTGGCTGGGAGATGCACCGGGCAATCCTGCATAACTGGCACCCGTAGAAATACTGTAAAGACCCATAGACGCATAATATCCGATGCCTTCTGCATTTCCGGTTGTACCATAACTTGCCCTGAGTTTCAGAAAACTTATAGGGGTGATGTCCGCCATAAAGTTCTCGTTACTGATAATCCAGCTGGCACCCAACTGATAAAATGTGGCTGCCGGATTATTACTGCCAAAACGTGAAGAGAATTCATTAACCACAGATGCCACTGCAAAATACCTGTTGGCAAAACTGTAATCCAGTTGCCCAAGGTATTTGCTGAACATGTACCGGTCATTTCCACCATTCGGATTCCGGATGATATCTGTTGCTGTACTGAAGGCATCCCTGCCCGGTGGAAGCCCCTTTACCGAAGCACCACTGCTTTCGGAATAACCTTTTTCAATTTCATACACTCCTAATGCGGATATCGAATGCTGCCCGAGATCCACCGCATACCGAAGCCGGTTGGAAGATACCAGGGTACTGGTAAAACTATTCCCCATATATGCTTCTCCACTATTGGTAGCTCCTTCTTTGGATCGCTTGTCGCTATAGGAATCACTTCTGAAATGATAGATCCTGGCCCTGTTGTAGGATGATAGCGTTAGATTTTTCATTACGGAATAATCCAGGTTTACATCCGCATTCATATTAAAGCTGCGCGCCTTGGATGTATTATACTGCAGGGAATGCAGGAAATTGTCGCGGTCACGGCCATACCAGGTACCATATCGTGCATCCACCGGTGTGCCGTCGGTATTATAGGCTGGATCAAAGGGCAGATTCAGATAAGCATCATACACGGTTGCATCCGGATTGTATTTGTCCTGAACAAAGATTCCATTCAGCATCGTTGTTAACTTCAGCTTATTGGTCAGCTTACTAGTTAAGTTCGCCCGGAGGTTATACCGGTCATTACTGTTCTCAATCAGGGTTCCCTCTTCTTTATAGTAGTTTCCGGAGATATAAAACTGACTCTTCTCCGTTCCACCACTCGCACTCAGCGTATAACTATTCACCATCGCATTCCGGAAAGCGAGATCCCACCAGTCTGTATTATTGTTGAGCGCTGCAGGCTCAGGAGTATAAAAGGTTTGCTGGTAATCATACAACTGCTGAGCATTCATTAATTTAAAATTGCCTGTTGTTGCTTTTGCCACACCTAAAATGGAATTCAGTTCAATTTTTGTTTTTCCTGCTTTCCCTGATTTTGTTGTAATGATGATTACACCGTTGGCAGCTCTTGATCCGTATAAACCAGTTGCTGCTGCATCTCTCAAAACAGTTACTGATTCTACATCAGTTGGGTTAAATGTGCCACCGATATTTCCGTCAACTACATATAGCGGACTTGTGCTCGCATTAATTGTACCCGCTCCTCTGATTACTACACTGGAGCCGGATGTTGGATCACCCGATCCGGATGAAACGACAACACCAGGCGCTTTTCCCTGCAATAAGGAGTTAAGATTACTGGAAGTTACATCGTTCAGTTTTTCAGCTGATACAACACTTACCGCACTCGATAATTGCGATTTCTTTTTACTGGAGTAACCAACCACAGCTACTTCCTGTAATTCAGCGGCTTCCGTATCCAACTGAATTACTAACACAGTGCCGGCTTTTGCTTCCTTCGTCTGGGTTGAAAAGCCCACCCCGCTAAAGACCAGCGTAGCGCCCGGTGCTGCTGAAATGGAAAACTCCCCATCGGCATTGGTAACGACAACATTGGAGGTTCCTTTCTCCGTTACTGAAATACCCGGCAGGAGATTTCCCACCTTATCACGGACAGTTCCCCTGATTGGAACTTTTTGTGCAACAGACGAAAAGCCTATTGCCAGCATAGCAATTAATAGCAATAAATTTCTCATACTAGTTTGGTTTTAGAACTTTATTTTTTGATTCTTCCAAACGAATATGAAATGTTTTATTCAGTAACCATCACTATATAACCATCATGATAGCTTGCAAAAAAACGCGCAAACGTTTGAAATCGTTGATCAAACGTTTGCGCTTATTTTGCACAATTCCCAATATGTCCTACTTATTTTCTTGTTGAATCGTTTAACTCAATTCAATCTGTATTACCAAGTCAGCAACATCAAAGTCTATTCCTTCTGTTTGTAGTATCAATCCTTCTGCCTGTTGTTTAAACTTCAAAGTTTGGCGATTGATAAACACCTGCACCTGCTTCACCTTCGCTTTAAACCCGGGTAATAAAATCATATTGCCAAAGGGTTGTTTGAAAAGGTGTAAATATATTTTCTTCCCTTTCTGTGTACTCACTCCCCAAGGCTGCGGTGCAATCGGACCGCCACGTGTTCCATAAATGGTTTCACCATATTGCTCCAGCCATTTTCCGGCAGCCGCCAGGCTATCCGTAAACTCCGGTTGTATCTGCCCGTTCGGCATTGGACCTACATTGAGCAGCAGATTCGCATTCCTTCCGGCAGCACCCACCAGTAACTGAATGATTTGCTTTACTGTCTTAAACCTGCGATCGGTAATATTATAGCCCCAGGCTCCATTAATGGTTTCACAGGTTTCCAGTGGCACTTCCGCAGAAGCCTCCTGGAAACTCAGTCCGGATTTGTTTTCACCTGGTAAATCGCGCTCAAACATCTGGAAGTCTTCTCCCGGCAAGGGTGTCAGATGATGATTGTTACCAATCATACATTGCGGTTGTAGCGAATGTATCAATCCGTAGATCTCTTCATAACGCCAATCTATACGCGAAGTTCTGTCGTGGGATCCTTCCGGATTGGTCTGGTCCCAATGACCATCAAACCAGATCGACATGATCTCTCCATAATTGGTGAGCAACTCTGTCAACTGGTTTTTCATAAACTGCAGGTAAGAAGCATAATCTCCCTTACCGGTACGACCGGTTCCCTGTCCGGTACGACCCGTCTCATGCGGGTAATCATTCCGGTACCAGTCCAATGTTGAATAATACAATCCCAGCTTGATACCTTCTTTTTTACAGGCTTCCGCCAGTTCTTTCAACACATCCCGCTTAAAGGGTGTATTGGTGATTTTCCAATCGGATTGTTTAGTGTCCCAATTGGAAAATCCATCGTGGTGACGGGTTATGAATACAATGTATTTCATGCCGGCTTTCTTAGCCGTTTGTACCCATTCATTCGCATCAAACCGTCCTGGATAAAATGCAGGCTGCAGCCGCTTATAGTCCTCCACCCGGATATTCCGGTTGTTCATTACCCATTCACCATCGCCCAGCATACTGGATAATCCCCAGTGAATAAATAAGCCATACTTATTATCCTGGAATTCCTTTCTGGCTTCCAGATTGGCAGGTGCCGGTGTATAGGTCTGGGCTTGCAATCCGGCAGACAGCAGTATTCCTCCTGCTATGGCAGCCAGTTTCGAAAATGTTGAAAATTTCATGTGGCGTGGTTTGTACCACTGAAATTAAGGGTTAATTCAACCCGATCTGCGGCACATGCTTACTACATTTTACCTGATCCTTCAGCACTGTTCACCAGCTCCTCCCAGTATTCTGCTGCCCGCCGCGTATGTGGTATTACAATGGTTCCGCCAACAATATTGGCCACCGCAAAAATTTCATAAACCTGTTCAGTGCTTATACCCAACTCAAAACTCTTGCCCAGGTGGTATTTAATGCAATCATCGCAGCGCAATACCATACTGGCTACCAGTCCCAGCATTTCCTTGGTTTTCTTGTCCAGGGCTCCCTCTTCATAGGTATTGGTATCCAGGTTCCACAATCTTTTCATTACCAGGTTATTCTTACTAAGGATAACCTCGTTCATTCTTGCCCGATAGTCATTAAATTCCTGAATTAACGTACTCATATGTTTTCTTTAATCAGGCAAATGTAGGAAGGCAAAAAAAAATTAAGGATATTGGGCCTGATTGAAGTTTACCGAATATGAAGCTACTGAACTACCGATTTCTGTCTGTTGCCGTTTTGGCTATTTGTTCTGCCTGGACTGCCTCCGCGCAGGTAATTGATTCCGCCCTGCTTAAGCTGGATAGCGAATATCCACAGGAAAAAATTTACATACAATACGACAAAGCTGCCTATACCCCAGGTGAAACGATCTGGCTGAAGGCTTATATTATGGTTGGAGCCGGAATCACTACCATCAGTAATAATTTATACACGGAATTGATCGACGCAGGCGGTAAAGTCATTGACCGTAGAATCAGTCCCATCGCCATTGGCGGTGCTGCGGCTGCTTTTGACCTGCCCGAAAAGCTAACCGACTCCGTTGTTTATATCCGCTCCTATACCCGCTGGATGCTCAATTTCGATTCTGCATTCCTGTATTCCAAAGCCATCCCGGTTTTGCAACCCGCTGCCGCAGCCAGCTCCGCTTCCAAACCCGCATCTAATACTGCTCCACAATATTTTCTGGATTTTTTTCCTGAAGGTGGCGACCTTGTACAGGGTGTTCCTTCCCGGATTGCCTTTAAAGCTAATGACCGGAGGGGTTTACCACTGGCTGTTGCCGGTGATATCCTTAACTCAAAAGGGGCAAAAGTTGCCAGCTTTCAGTCGGCCCATAACGGAATGGGAGTTTTTGAGCTGACACCTGTTGCCGGTGAAACCTATAAAGCCAGCTGGAAGGATCCTGCCGGTAAAGCCCAGCAAAAAAACCTGCCTGTTTCCAAACCCAGGGGCGTGGTGCTTTCCGTTGAGAACACATTGGCAGGCATTCAGTACAGCGTTAAGAGAAAAGAAGGAGAGAATCCGGCTTTTGAGTCCGTACAGGTAGTGGCACAAACCCAACAACAAATGATTTACCGGGCGAAAGTCAACCTGACCAAATCCGCGGAAGTGAAGGCGATGATCCCGACCGAAAATGTGCCTGCCGGTATTGTGCAGGTCACTCTTTTTACGGAGGATAACAAGCCCCTGGCTGAACGCATCGTTTTTGTAAACCGCCAGGATTATTACTTCATTACCGATGTCAATGTTCCACTTAAAGGAATGACAAAACGGGACCGGAATGTAATCCAGGTAGATGTGCCGGACGATATTCAATGTAATCTCTCCATCTCGATTACAGACGCCGATATCAATCCCGTTCAGAAGGGTGAAGAAGATATTTACTCCGGTCTGCTCCTCAGCCCCGACCTGAAAGGCTATATTCACCAGCCAGGTTACTATTTCTCCAGCGAGGCGGATTCCGTTGCCCGCCA
>CAZJNY010000007.1:0-41241 GCA_964547405.1 uncultured Flavihumibacter sp.
CCATTATCAATGATTATGGAAAAGCGTATAACAAGGTTAGCGTGTGGACCCAGGAATTCAGGTTAAGTAATACGCCGGCTGGATCCCGATTGAACTGGACTGCAGGAGCCTACCTGTTTTCCCAACAGGCACCGGTCAAACAGGCTACATATTTTGGAGAAGATGCTGGTCTGATAGGGGCGCCCATGACCAATTTCTCGTCCATAACTACATCCAAAGCAAGCAACCGCGGCCTGGCATTTTTTGGTCAGCTGGAATATGCGATATCAGAAAAGTGGAATGTGCTGGCCGGATTGCGATATGATTATGAATCCAGGAAGCTGAATGTGCTGGGAGAATTCCAGCCGGAAGGTGCTGATCCAATGGTAACCCGTCCGGATACAGCTGCCAAAGCCGGTTTCTCTGCGTTTTCTCCAAAAGTGGGAGTAAGTTATGAATTGAATGAACAGGGACGGCTTTTCGCCAATTTCACCCGTGGATTCAGGACCGGAGGGTTAACCAGTCTGGGATCGGATCCCTCCCAACCACCGCTGTTTTCCTATAAACCGGAATACAGTTCGAACCTGGAACTGGGATTCCGGCAGGAATTATGGAATCGCAAACTGCGCTTAGGTATTACTGTATTCTACACCGAACTTACGGATGCCCAGGTGCCTACCCTGGTGCTACCTGATGCGATTACCATCACCCGGAATACCGGCAAACTGGTAAGTCGCGGTGTTGAATTCGAACTTTCTTCCAAGCCAGTTAAAGGCCTGCAGGTCGATTACAATTTCGGAACCACCCGTGCGAAATACAGCTCGCTCAAGGTATCCAGCAATGGAGAAGAAGTGGATCTGAGTGGCAGACGTCAGCTATTCACCCCGGCTGTTACTTCCATGCTGGCCGTACAGTATGAGCGGATCGTATTTCCAAAAGCGCATATGGGTGTGCGTGTACGGGGAGAATGGACCTATCTGGGCGAACAGTATTTCAATTTATCAAACACCATCCGGCAATCACCTTATCAGTTGCTGAATGCCAGAGCCGGCATTTATACCCGTCGTTCGGAATTTTATTTCTGGAGCCGGAATATTACCGATCAGCAATTTATTTCCTATGCGTACGACTTCGGAGCGGTTCATATTGCACCCCCGGCTACCTATGGGCTGACCTACCGCTATTCCATCAACTAACTACCCGTCGGGTACCCGACGGGTAACCGCAGGACAGTTGAACCATATCGGCCATGTAGTTTTAGGAAATGCAAGCCATATTAGGAGTACTGTTTCATTTTATCGGGGGATTTGCCTCGGGGAGTTTTTACATCCCGTATAAAAAAGTAAAGGGCTGGTCATGGGAAACCTACTGGCTGATCGGGGGATTATTCTCCTGGCTGATTGTGCCACCTTTAGCAGCCTGGATAACCATCCCGGGGTTTGCGAACATCATCGCGGAAACAGCTTTTCCTACGCTGTTACTCACCTATTTTTTCGGGCTGCTTTGGGGCATCGGAGGACTCACCTACGGACTCGGCGTGCGATACCTCGGTGTGTCCCTGGGAAGTAGCATTATTCTCGGCTTGTGTATGGTTTTTGGAGCCCTTATTCCTGCCATTTATTACCAGTTTAATCCGGGTGCAGGAAAGGATACCATTGGCATGCTTACCGGTACTTACTGGGGCATTACAATATTAGCCGGATTGTTGATCTGTATCCTTGGCATCATCTGGTGCGGCAAAGCCGGGATGCAAAAAGAACAATCCATGAAACTGGCAACCACCGAAGTTGCTGCCAACCAGGAGTATAAATTTGGAATCGGGTTACTGGTTTCGATTATCAGCGGCATTTTGAGTGCCTGTTTCAATTTCGGACTGGAAGCTGGTAAGCCCATGGCTAACACGGCTAATGAACTATGGAAAGCTACCCATGCCGGCCAGGGAGAATTTCTCTACCAGAACAATGTAACCTATGTAGTCGTATTATGGGGCGGCCTCACGACCAATCTGGTATGGTGTCTGCTGCTGAATTATCGCAATAAAACCTTTGGAGATTATACCAGTAAAACTGTTCCGGTTGCAAAAAATCTGCTCTTCTGTGCGCTTGCCGGAACCACCTGGTTTCTGCAGTTTTTCTTTTACGGTATGGGAGAAAGCAAACTGGGAAATGGTCCAAGTTCCTGGATCCTGCACATGGCATTTATTATTCTGGTAGCAAATGCATGGGGACTGTTTCTCAATGAGTGGAAAGGCACTCCTCTTAAGGCACGCAGAAATCTAATCATCGGAATTTTGCTGATTATACTATCCGTATTGGTAGTCGGCTACGGCAATTCCATTCGAACATGATCATTTATTTGAAATCGTATATATGACAACTGTGACAGATCAATTCAAACATGTCAATTATTTGTGGGATGCAGAAAAGGCAGCTTCGATGGAGGGCGATGAAGTGGCCCTTCTGCTGTACCGTTCCAATCTGTTGGGTGCTGATCTTCGGTTAACCAATTATGGTGGTGGCAATACCTCCTGTAAACTTATGCAGCCTGATCCGCTTACCGGTACTCCAACGGAAGTGATGTGGGTGAAAGGATCAGGGGGTGATATTGGCACCTTGAAAAAATCCGGCCTGGCAGCATTGTATCTGAACCGCCTTCACCAATTGGAATCCATTTACAAAGGAATAGAGACGGAAGACCGGATGGTTGAATTGTTCAACCATTGCATCTACGACCTCAACAGCAAAGCACCCTCCATTGATACTCCCCTGCATGCGTTTCTTCCGTTTAAACATATTGATCACCTGCATCCGGATGCGGCCATCGCAATAGCAGCCGCTAAAGACGGCAAGCAGATCACCCATGAATTATTCAATGGAAAAATCGGTTGGGTTGATTGGCAGCGCCCTGGATTTGACCTTGGATTAAAGTTACGGCAATGTCTAACCGAAAATCCGGGAATACAGGGAATCATGCTGGGTTCACATGGGTTGTTTACCTGGGGAGATACTGCTTTTGATTGTTATGTAAATACACTGGAAGTAGTTGAACAATGTGCCCGGTTTATTGAAGAAAAACAGGCAGCAATAGGCCATCCGTTCGGAGGCGAAAAACTAAGGGCAGCAACTAAAGAAAACCGGGAAAAACAGGCAGCTGCACTGGCACCTGTACTTCGGGGTTTTTGCAGCAGCCAGGTTTCCATGGTGGGTCATTTTACGGATGATGATCCTGTGCTGCAATTTATAAATTCGGTTGACCTTGACCGTTTGGCACCCATGGGCACCAGTTGTCCGGATCATTTTCTGCGAACAAAGATCAGTCCGCTTGTGCTTGCTCTTTCTCCGGATGCAGATCTGACTAACCAGGAAAAATTGCACCAGCAATTAGCCCCCGCATTTGAGTCTTACCGGAAAATGTATGCTGATTATTACCAGTCTTGTAAACATGCGGATAGTCCGGCTATGCGCGATCCCAACCCGGTAGTGATACTATATCCCGGAATCGGAATGTTCACATTTGCAAAAGATAAACAGACCGCAAGGGTAGCATCAGAATTTTATCTCAATGCGATCAATGTGATGCGGGGAGCAGAAGCGATCAGTGAATATACTGCGCTTCCAAGGCAGGAAGCATTCAATATTGAGTACTGGTTACTGGAAGAAGCCAAACTGCAGCGAATGCCCAAACCCAAAGTGCTCACTGGAAAAATTGCGCTGGTAACCGGAAGTGCCGGAGGAATTGGCAAAGCCATCGCAAAAAAATTGGCGGAAGAAGGTGCCTGCATTTTATTGAATGATTTAAATGAGGAGCGGTTAAATAATACGCAGGCTGAGTTTACACAGCTGTTCGGAAAAGACCAGGTGCGATCGGTGATACTGGATGTTACAGCAGATACCAGCATTCAATCCGCCTTTGAAAAGGCTGCCCTCCAGTTCGGCGGAGTGGATATCATTGTCAACAATGCCGGGATCAGTATTTCCAGATCAATTGCGGACCATAGCCTGGAAGAATGGGACCGGTTGTACGACATCCTGGTAAAAGGACAGTTCATGGTATCAAAAGCAGCTATTGCCATTCTTCGCAAACAGGGAATGGGAGGTGATATTGTGAACATTGTTTCCAAAAATGCAGTTGTTGCAGGGCCTAATAATCCGGGTTATGGATCGGCAAAAGCGGCGCAGGCACACCTCACAAGATTGATGGCGGCAGAATTGGGAACGGATAAAATTCGTGTAAATGCGGTGAATCCGGATGCCGTAATTGCCGACAGCAATATCTGGTCGGGGGGATGGGCAGAGGGAAGAGCAAAAGCCTATGGTATTAGTATTGAGGAATTGCCTGCCTATTACGCAAAGAGAACTTTACTGAATGAAATTATACTGCCCGAAGATATTGCCAATGCGTGTTTTGCGCTGGTAGGCGGGTTATTGAAAAAATCAACCGGTAATGCACTCAATGTAGACGGTGGTGTGGGCATGGCGTTCCTGCGCTAGGGATTGTTCGAAAAAAGATAACTTACAGAAAACGATTGACTATGCTGTTGAATGGCTCGATTATAGAAAAACACAATGAACAAAGGCTTCGCCGCCATCAGTTAAAGCTGGCTGCCTTGCAGGATGAATTCGCAGAAACAGAAACGATCATACGACAGCTTGCTGATTTCCAGGTAGCGATTCCCAGTTGGGCGCTGGGAACCGGTGGAACAAGATTCGGTCGTTTTTCCGGTGGCGGTGAACCCCGGTCGCTCGAGGAAAAAATGGAAGATATTGGTTTGCTGCACCAGCTCAATCAGTCAAGTGGTGCCATTTCACTGCATATCCCCTGGGATGTTCCGCAGGATCCGGCTGCTATCAGAAAGCTGGCGCAGCAGTACGGATTAAAGTTTGACGCTGTCAATTCAAATACTTTTCAGGACCAGCCAGATCAGGCGCTCAGTTACAAGTTCGGATCCTTACAGCATGTTGATAAAACCGTACGAAGGCAGGCTATTCAACACAATCTGGAAGTAATCCAACACGGTGTTGAACTGGGTTCCAGGGCAATTACCGTCTGGCTTTCGGATGGATCCTGTTTTCCCGGTCAACTTAATTTCAGAGGGGCATTTCAACGTACGTTGGAGAGCTTGCAGGAAATCTACCAGGCGCTTCCTGCAGATTGGAAAATGTTTATCGAATACAAAGCATTCGAACCTAATTTTTACAGCATGACAGTAGGGGATTGGGGTCAATCTTTACTCTATGCATCAAAGTTAGGCTCGCAGGCCTATACCCTGGTAGATCTTGGACATCATTTGCCCAATGCGAATATTGAACAGATCGTAGCCTTGCTGCTGATGGAAGGCAAACTGGCAGGATTTCATTTTAACGACAGCAAATACGGTGATGATGATCTCACTGTTGGGAGCATCAATCCGTACCAGTTGTTTTTGATATTTAACGAACTGGTGGAAGGCATGAATGCAAGAAATATGAATCATGCCTCAGACCTTGGCTGGATGATTGATGCTTCTCACAATGTAAAAGATCCGCTGGAAGATCTGCTGCAATCTGTTGAGGCCATCCTGATTGCCTATGCGCAGGCTTTACTGATAGATACAGCTGCACTGAAAGCGGCGCAGGATATCAATGATGTGGTACGCTGCCAGGAAATCCTGCAGGCCGCTTATCGTACAGATTGTCGGCCACTCGTGGCTGAAGCGCGTATCAGGAATGGCGGGGCCCTGGATCCCCTGGAACTGTTCCGGTCAGAAGCAATCAGGGCTGAATTGATTAAAAAAAGAGGAGACAAAACCGCAGCTACCGGACTATAATTACTTTGCATGAGCCCTATTGCCGTAAACGCAATTTTTGATATTGGAAAAACCAATAAAAAACTGCTGCTTTTTGATGAGCAACAGCAGGTTATTACGCAATATTCCAGGCGGATCGAAGAAATTAAAGACGAAGACGGTTTTCCCTGTGATGACCTGATGGCGATTCAGCAGTTTGTTTTTTCCCATCTTGATACTGTTTTGGATAACCCTGCCTGGAATCTTAAAGGGGTTAATTTTTCAGCCTACGGAGCCAGCCTGGTTTACATCGATGATGCAGGCAAGCCACTCAGTCCGTTATATAATTATCTAAAACCCTATCCTGAACAACTCGCAGAAGAGTTATTTGAAAAATACGGGGGACAAGAATCCTGGTCGCGCCGAACAGCTTCTCCTTATCTTGGAAGTCTGAATTCAGGTTTGCAATTGTATCGGTTGAAAATGGAAAAACCGGCATTGTTTGACCGATTGAATTTCGCCCTGCATTTACCTCAGTATCTTTCCTTTCTATTGACCGGACTAATTGCTTCCGATCCCACCAGCATTGGTTGTCATACAGGGTTGTGGGATTTTGAAAAACAGGACTACCATGAATGGGTCAAACAGGAAGGGTTAACCGAAAAACTGGCACCCATTTTTCCATCCCGGTATAAAGAAAGAGTTACGTTTAAAGGACATAGTTTCTGGTGTGGAATCGGCATGCACGACAGCTCTTCTGCATTGGTTCCCTATCTTACCGAAAAGGTTGAGAAATTTACGCTACTGTCAACAGGTACCTGGTGTATTACCCTGAATCCTTTTAACAGCCATCCGCTAACGGATAAAGAACTCTCAATGGATTGCCTCTGTTACCTGAGTTTCGAGGGCACGCCGGTAAAAGCAAGCCGGCTCTTTGGTGGTCAGGAGCATGAAATTCAGGTTCAGCGAATAGCGGATCATTTTAAAATTTCACCGGAAGAGGTGCTGTTAACTCAACTGGATGAAAATTTTGTTTCTACTACTCCGGCTGCATCACCAGAACAACCTATATCCGGCGCTATGATTAATCAGCTGGCATTCCGGTACCGATCTCTTCAGGATTTTGAATCTGTCTCATCGGCTTATCATCAGCTGGTTGCTGACCTGGTTAAACTGTTAGAGGTTTCTGTCCGCCTGGTGCTAACGGAGGAAATTCGTCTACTCTATGTAGAAGGTGGTTTCGCCGCCAATGCACTCTTTATTCACTTTCTGAACAAAGCGATACCGGAACTGACTATTCAATGCGTTGATAATTCACAGGGCGCTGCACTCGGCGCGTTACTGCTGCTTGATACTTCAGTTAGTTTTTCGTTTTAAAATAGTTTCGAAGAGCTGGAAGATGCGTTTGTATTCATCCGCCCAGCTCGATGGTTCCACAAACCCATGATCTTCCATCGGATACATGGCTACCTGCCAGTTTTCTTTGCCCAGCTCTATCAGGCGCTGATTGAGTCGCACAACATCCTGAAAATGTACATTGACATCTACCATGCCATGGCAGATGAGCAGGTGATCCTGTAATCCGTCTGCAAAATAGATCGGAGAGCTTCTTCTGTATGCGATACTGTCTTCTACCGGGCTGTTCAAAATATTGGACGTGTATCCATGGTTGTAATGTGCCCAATCTGTAACGGGCCGAAGCGCTGCGCCGGCTGCAAATGTGCCAGGTGCTGTAAACAGTCCCATTAGCGTGATAAAACCACCATAGGATCCACCATAAATTCCAATTCTTTTGGCATCAACTCCGTGTTCTCTGGCCAGCCATTTGGCACCGTCAATATGATCGGTGAGATCCTTGCCGCCCATATGCCTGTAGATGCCAGTCCGCCAATCACGACCATATCCAGCACTCCCCCTGTAATCCATGTCCAGTACATAAAATCCCTGATCTGCCAGCATATTATGAAACATATACTCTCTGAAATAACTGCTCCACCATTTGTGCGCATTTTGTAAATACCCTGCGCCATGTACAAAAATTACAGCCGGTTTGGTGGGGTCAGGATTGGCCGGTCGGTAGAAGCGGGCAGGCACCATCGCTCCATCCGCGGCAGGAACCTGTACCAGCTCCGGATCACGCCAGGAATAAGAGGCAAACAATTCGGATTGCGCCTTGTTGGTGACCTGTATTGCTTTCGCTTTTGAATTGTTATCCTGTAAATAGAGCTCCCAGGGTTTATTGGAATACGAATATAAAATCGCCAGTTGTTTTTCATCGGGGGAAACCACCACCTGGTTAGCACCTGTAAGCTGGGTGATGCGTTCCGCTTTTCCCCCAGTAGTGGCTATGCGATAAAATTGTTTCTCGCCAGCATGAACTTCATTGGTCGTAATATAGAAATACTTTCTGTCTTTGGAAAGCTGAACAGACTGCACTTCATAACGTCCTTGTGTAATCGCTGTTTTTTTTCCACTCAGAATATTGTACAGGTAAAGATGTGAAAAACCAGTGGCTTCCGATTGAAACCAGTATTCGTTTTCATTGATCCATCCGGCAGAGCCACCAAAACTTCCAATACCCGGGCCACCGATCCAGGCCTCATCCCGTTGTCTGTCTATCAGTTTCAGTTTTCCTTCCGAAGGAATCAATTGCATGATCCATCTGTCTTTATTATCCTGAGAATAAATTTCAACAACAGCATTGTTGCCGGTAGGAGACCAGTTCAGCCGGCCAAAGGAAAGCAACCGCTTTACTTTTTTAGCAGCAGCTAACCGGGCAGGATAATCTTTCAGATAATCGGGAAGTTCATCTACACCAGGAATGGAATCAGGAGAAATCGCATGAAGGCTGTCTTTTATCCGATCATACACAAATAGTTCGCTGGTACCCGTTGGACTACCAACCTTAGTTCTTGCCGCTATATCCTCGGTAAATCCATTTTCAGTTACATAATTGGGTACAATAGTGCGCTTGCCGCTCTGATCTGGTTTGAAAAGCAGGTAACTTATATAACGTCCATCTGAGCTGATTTGAAGATTACGCATCATTTTATCTCCCGTGTAAACTTGCCGTACCAGCTTTGATTTTGGAAGGGAATTATTGTACGCTTCAGTAGCTTCCCGTTTTTCTTTACGCTCTTTTATTACCTGCATCCATTCCAACTGGTCTTTTATTAGCCATGCTTCCTGAGCACCCGGATTTTTTTTCGAATCAGCAGGAGCCGCCTTCTGAACACTTATCAATTGTTGCAACTGACCAGTTTCAGGATCCCAGGCATACAGATCCTGCTGTTGCTGAAAAACGATTTTTTTATCATTGAAAGAGAAAACCGGATTCATTTCCGAAACGGCGGTTTCAGTTAGTTGCCGGGTTTTTCCGGTTTTGGTATCCATTAGGAAAATATCACCGTCTTTTTGGTAGAGCGCCTGACTGCGCGACTGATTATATACAAGACTCCGATGGTAAAGGATATCTTTTTTCAGGGAAGTCGCCAGCTTTTGAGGTGTTCTGTTTTCTCTGGTTATAAAGTAAACCGAATCATCCGCAGCCCTGTCAGGATTCCAGTCGAAATAGAGGGTAGATCCATCTGCGCTCCATTGCAGATTGGAGGGAGAACTGCCCATCCATTTGGGATCCGCCATAATTTTATCAATAGTAAGTTCCAGGGAACCGGATTGTGCCAGCAAACTGTTGGAACTGCAAAGCATAAGGAGAGCGAAACAGAAATTTTTCATGCCATTCGACTTTAATTGCTAAGATAGGGGATGAATACCTGTTATAACTTAACTTAGTAGAAATCAGTATCTCCATGGATTTTTTTGTGAAGCAGGATTCTATTGTAAGGAAGATCTGGGGTAAAAGCGACACCATATTGTTCATCTTTGCCGGCGCCGCAGCTGAGTTTGCCCTGAATAAGGCGGTAGACTGGTTATACTATACCGGAAAATTGCCGGCGGATCCGATTGGACGATTATTTTCTACGGTTGAATATGCCCGTAAAATTGTTTTCACTCCAACCGAGGACGCGCACAAAGCAATAGATATCATGGCTGCAATTCATGCGGGTCTCGAAAAAAAGCGGGGAAGCCAGATTCCCGATTGGTCTTACCGCGATGTGTTGTTTATGCTGATTTATTATTCCATTGCTGCTTATGAATTACTGGAACAGAAACTATCAGACGAAGAAAAACAGGAAGTATACGATGTTTTTTACCGGATGGGTTCAAGAATGGGCGTAAAAGAATTACCGCTCAATTATCAGCAATGGTTACCGGTAAGAAACTCCCACCTGGAAAATGATCTTCAGAAATCTTCTTATACCGAAGATCTTTTTAAGCAATACAAAAAACACCTTGGCAATATGCGTTTTCGGGTTTTGATTGAAGCGCAGAAACTAGTGGTTCCGGAACAGGTAAAGCAATTGTTGCAGTTCAGTGATTTTTCATTGCTTAGTCCGGTTGTTCCCCTGTACAAAGTAAGCCGGCTCATGAAAATGGATTGGATGCTGAAAAAAATCTTGCTACCGGGTGCTTACCAGGAGCAGATCAGGGGACTGGATAGGGAACCGAATAGCGCAGGATAGGCGCTGTGATCTGATAATTTACCTTTAGCATCGGGTAAAATCTAAAAAAAATCGGAAGCAATATCTTCAGACTTTCACATAAACATTTTCCATGTACACTGTCGGGTTATTCGTTCCCTGTTATATCGACCAATTTTACCCGCAGGTGGCCATTTCAAGCCTGCAACTGTTGGAGAAACTGGGCTGTAAAGTGGTAGTTCCCTTTAACCAGACCTGTTGCGGTCAGCCAATGGCCAATAGCGGTTTCGCCAGTCTATCAAAAGGATGTGATGCGAATTTTATCAAAAATTTTGCTGAGCTGGATTATATTGTTTGTCCCTCCGGTAGCTGTACCCTCCATATAAAAGAACACCTCCACAGCGATGAGTTTCCTGAAAAAGCGATGCAGATTCAACAGCGTGTTTATGAATTGACTGAATTCCTGACAGATGTTTTAAACCTGACCAGTTTCAATGGATCCTTTCCTCATCGGGTAGGACTGCACAATTCCTGTCATGGGCAGCGTGGTCTTCACCTCTCTTCCATGTCTGAACTGGTAGCACCCGTTTTTTCAAAACCTGCTGATCTGCTGAATCGAATCAACGGACTTGAATTACTGGTACCGGAACGATCGGATGAATGTTGCGGTTTTGGTGGAACGTTCTGTGTATTTGAAGAAGCGGTTAGTGTAAAAATGGGAAAAGATCGGATACAGGAACATGAACAAAACCAGGTGGAAATTCTGACTGGCGGTGATATGAGCTGTCTGATGCACCTGGAAGGTATTTTAAAACGAAAGAAGAGTAAGGTTCGAGTAATGCATATTGCTGAAATTTTAAACGCGGCACATGAGTAGCAAACACGCCCGCCTTGCCGAACAATTCAATGCGGATGAACCCCGTACTAACTGGCACGATCAAACGCTTTGGTGGGTTCGTCAGAAACGCGATCGTGCAGCCAATACCCTGCCTGAGTGGGAACAGCTCCGCCAGTGGGCATCGGATATAAAGGATCATACCCTGGCTAACCTGCATGATTACCTGCTTGAATTTGAGCAAAACGCAAAGGCCAACGGAGTAACTGTACATTGGGCAAAAGATGCCGAAGAGCACAACCGGATAATTTATGAGATCCTGAAGGGAGCCGGAATAGATCGTATCGTCAAGAGCAAGAGCATGCTCACGGAAGAATGTCACCTCAACCCTTACCTGCAGGAGAAAGGCATAGAGGTGGTAGATACCGATCTGGGAGAACGTATCGTACAATTCAGGGAAGAAGCGCCCAGCCATATCGTTTTACCAGCAATTCATCTTAAAAAGGAAGATGTCAGTACTACTTTTCATGAGCACCTGGGAACAGAAAAAGGAAATAATGATCCGCAATACCTCACCCATGCAGCCCGCCTGCATCTGAGGGAAAAATTCATTCAGTCGGAGCTGGCCATCACCGGAGTGAATTTCGCGATTGCCGAAACCGGCGGTATCGTAGTTTGTACCAATGAAGGCAATGCCGATATGGGAGCGCATGCGGCCCGGATTCATATTGCCTGCATGGGGTTTGAAAAAATCATTCCCAAAGCAGAACACCTGGGTGTGTTTACCCGATTGCTTGCAAGAAGTGCAACCGGACAACCCATCACTACCTATACCAGTCATTTTCACAAGCCGGCACCTGGTAAGGAAATGCATATTGTGCTCGTTGACAATGGCAGATCAAGACAGTTAGGAAGAGAAGATTTCCGGAATTCCCTGAAGTGTATCCGCTGTGCTGCCTGTTTTAATACCTGTCCCGTTTACAGGCGAAGTGGCGGACATAGTTATCATACGGCTGTAGCCGGACCTATTGGTTCCATACTGAATCCCAACCTGGACATGAAAGCGAATGCAGATCTGCCATTTGCCTCCACACTTTGTGGTTCCTGCACCAATGTTTGTCCGGTTAAAATCAATATCCACGAACAACTCTGGAAATGGCGACAGGTAATCAGTGCAGAAGGACTAACAGCACCTTCAAAAAAAATAAGCATGCAACTGATGGCCTGGGTCCTGGCCCGGCCGGCTGTTTATCGTTTTGCGGGAAAAACTGCCAGATGGGTGACTGCCAATCTTCCATTCCTGGTTAAAAATAAAACCTGGAATCCCTGGTTTAAACAAAGAGAAATGCCGGAAGCGCCCAGGCAGAGTTTTCAGGAATGGTATAAAAAACAACAACGTTCATGAGTAGCCGAAATCAAATACTGGAAGACATTAAACAGGCGCAACCGGCAGGTAAACCATTGCCTGTATTGGATTATTCAGCGGTAACACCCATCAAAGAGTTGATATCCTCCTTTGAACAATTCGTAAATGCTGTTGGTGGCAGAGTAAGGTTTGTTGATCAGTCTGCTGATCTTACCGTGGAAATCGAAAAGGCAAGACAGGAAGGCCTCTTAGTTGTAAACAGGCTGAATGGATTTTCCAGCATGGATGAAGTTTCGCCGGATCTTAGCGAGTTGGAGAAACTCGACCGGGTTTATATCAGGGGAAGTCTGGGTGTTGCAGAGAACGGTGCAATCTGGGTGGAGGAAACGGCCATGGGCAACCGAATTTTACCATTCATTGCGCAGGAGCTTGTATTGGTGTTGCGGGAAGAAGAACTGGTTCCCACCATGCATGAGGCTTATCAACGTATCCGGATCAATCAGGAAGGATTTGGTGTATTTATAGCAGGGCCATCCAAAACCGCAGACATCGAGCAATCGCTGGTTATTGGGGCACATGGTCCGGTTGCACTTACTGTCTGGATCCTGAAATCCGGGTTGGCGGTGCCTGTTTAAAAATTTTCTCCAGCATTTCGTACAGCTTAGGATGCTTTTCTTTCAATAATGCCGGACGTTCGAAAAAGTATTCGGCAGCAACAGCAAAAAATTCCGTCTCATTGGTTGCCCCATATGGATTGATATCCGATTCATTCTCTTTGATTTCTTCTATTTTCCGGTGAATCAGTTTCAGCCAGGGCAGGCAATATTGTTTGGATAGCAATGCCTCGGGAACTCCGTCAACAGCACCATCGGCCTTATCCAGCAAATGAACAAACTCATGTATGGCCGTATTGTGTTTGTCTGTTTTATTGGAAAAACCTTCCCGTAAAGCCTGTTTGCTAAGAATCATTTTGTGGTTCATGACACCGGATCCGACCATCCCAAGAATATTCCGGTCGCGGGATTGGGTATCAAATTCCTGGTCAAAACTATCATTGTAAATCAACACATCGGTCAGGTTGCTGTACTGCCATTCTGGAAATCCAAATATGGGAATAACAGCACTGGCAGCTACTAAAATACGGTCAGCATCCGTTATTTCGGTTCCGACAGGAGTAATGCGGGTCTCCTTCAGAAAATCTTCCACTTCAGTTATAAATCGTGGTCTATCGTTCTCTGGCAGGGAGCGATAATAGGCCACTTCCTGTTCCAGGATGCCGGGTATATTGGCTGGCAGGGGGGCAGCCGCCTGTTTTTTCCGATCTGTCTGTTTCCACCAGATCAATGCCAGTATCAGTGCTCCGAAAAATACAATTCCAAACATATGCAAATGTAACTACCCGTCGGTTACCCGACGGGTAACCGACGGGTAGAGGAAGCAGAAAAGCAATTCACGCCCGGAAAACTACAATTCACTCCCCTGTTAAAATCTTAACAATTGTGCGAACTGTAATATCTCAAACTCTTTGTTATGCTAAACAAAACCATCTTACTGTTTGCCCGCACATGGGCACTGCCATTGCTCGCTGTTCTGTTTCTTGCCAGTTGTCAGAAAATGGGTCCGGTTCCGCCACCCTGGAAAAATCAGGCGAAGAAAAAAACTATCTGGGAAGTTGCTTCTTCAGACGGACGATTCAGTCTGTTGAAAGCAGCAGTAGCCCGCACCGGCCTGGTTCCGGCATTGAACGATAAAAAGGCAAACCTTACCGTATTTGCACCTACCGATGATGCATTCAGAGCGGCAGGTTTCAAAACAGTAGCGGATATCGCCAAAGCTCCTGTGGATGTACTTAAATCCATCTTACTCTATCATGTTGTTGGGGATGAAGTGTTTGCCGCTGAAATTCCGCAGGCAGCTAACACCCCTGTTTCAAGCCTGAATGGCCAGCCTTTATATGTAACCCGTACAAGCGCCGGTAATGTGTTTATTAACGGAGTAAAAGTTATTATTGCCGATATCGATTGCTCCAATGGTGTGATACATGTGGTGGATCGGGTATTGATTCCTGCTCCGGGTAATATTGTTGCGCTGGCTTCAGGAAATCCAAATCTCAGCTTCCTGGTTGCTGCAGTAATTCGCGCTGGAGCAACAGGTACAGATGTAGCTGCAATCCTTAGCAGCGATGGCCCGTTTACCGTATTCGCCCCCACTAATCAGGCTTTTGCAGCAGCCGGATTAACATCCGTTGAGGTTATCAACAATGCTGATCCTGCCTTCTTATTAAATGTACTGGCCTATCATGTAATAGCAGGTGCGCGCGTTTTCAGTTCTGATCTGGTAGATGGCGCTGATGTTCCCACATTCCAGGGAGGAACACTGGAAATCAGTCTGGGATCCGGTGCAAGGGTAAAAGGAAATGCGAATGCTACAGCATCCAATATCACTATCACCAACCTGCTGGCTACCAATGGAGTGGTGCATGTGATAGACCAGGTATTGCTCCCATAAAAGCATTCCCAATAAAAAATCAACAGTTCACTCCCTCATTTCAACAACTCACTCCATTCTGTTCATCTTTTGCATTTCAATTCTGTTACAAAAGGAAAATCTAGCATCATGAAAAAATTTATGACATCCCGCTTACTTCTTGTTGCGGTCGCATTATTTGGAGTATTTACCTTCAGCGCCTGCTCAAACGATGATGATGACAATCAGCCGGCAGATCCTACCATTACGGATGTGGTTGCCACCAATCCTAATTTTTCATTGCTGCTGGCAGCGGTTTCCAAAGCCGGACTCGCAGATGAATTGGCAGCTCCCGGTAATCTGACAGTGTTTGCTCCGGATAATGATGCCTTTGCGGCAGCCGGTATTAACCAGGCATTTATCAACAGTGCAACACCCCAGGCATTGGCTGATATCCTGCTCTACCATGTAGTTGGCGCAAGAGTGGGTTCTGCAAACGTTCCTGCAAGTGACAGTGTGCGTACACTGGGACAAAAATTAATCTTTGCCTCCAGGAACGCAAATGGAGTGTTTGTGAATGGAGTGTCTGTAAAAACTGCTGATGTAGCTGCCAGCAATGGAGTGATTCATGTAATCAGCAATGTACTGATTCCACCAACCCAAACCATTGCAGGTATCGCAACTGGATCACCAGATTTCTCTATCCTGGTTTCTGCCGTTACTAAAGCAGGATTGGTAAACGCAATTAGCAGCCCTGGAAAATATACCGTATTTGCACCTACAAATGCTGCCTTCCAGGCTGCCGGTGTAACTCAGGCAACTATCGACGGAATGTCAGCTGCTGAAGTTACCGCTGTAGTGGCTCAGCACGTTATCGCAACGAATGTATATGCGAGTGACCTGATCAATAATGCAACAGCCCCAACTTTGCGCAGCGGAACCACCCTTACTGTTGGTACCAACCCGCCAAGTGTGAAAGTAACTGGTAGTGAGAGCCCTGTAAGCAGAGTGGTTACCACTACTCCCGGAGCCACTTTCAATATCACCACCACAAACGGTGTAATACATGTGATTGATCGCGTTATCCTGTAGAAAGATTGTAGTAGTTTTGATACTGCGGGGATGGCTAGATAGTTCCGGTTTAAACGCCGGAACTATCTTCTTACTTAACCTCTACCCATGTTTGCCCATAACTATAGATTTTGGCTGGTCCTGTTTTTGGGGAGTTATTCGTATCTGAATACACTCTATGCCGAGGTTTATACCTATTACCAGATCGAGGCACCCTGGTATCTGAGCCTGCTTACCATTTTACTGGTTACATTGGGTGTATGGGAAGCCAACCGCTTACTGGACAAAAAGATCCAGCATTACTGGGCTGCTAAAACACAACTTACCCGTATCGGGATTTCCTTTCTGGCAGGTACAATAGCGTCCGTATTGATCGCATTGCTTATTATTTTGATTACGGCAAGAGGTGTAGCAGGATTAACAGGGGCAGCCCTTTTCCTACCCATGAAACTGACCACCATGTATGCCACCAGGATAAATCTGTTTTTACATATCCTGAATGCATTGTTTGTTTTTATTGGTAACCTGCGGCAAAAGGAACTGGAAGCTGAAGCCCTCAAACGCAGTACCGCACAGGCGCAGCTACAGATTATCCGAAACCAGATTAATCCGCATTTTCTCTTTAATAACCTGAATGTGCTTTCAGGCCTGTTGGTTAAAGAGCATCCGGAAGCCAATGAATTTGTTGAATCATTTGCCACTGTTTACAGGTATTTATTAAGCAATCAGGATAAGGAGCTGGTTAGCCTTCGCTCTGAACTGGAATTCATACAGCCCTATATTTTCCTGTTAACCAAGCGATTCCCGGAGAATCTCTCCATTACCCTGTTTGTGCAGGAAGAAGAAAAAGACAAGCAGATTGTACCCGGTGCATTGCAACTGCTGATTGAAAATGCCATCAAGCACAATATCCTGTCTAAACAATTCCCACTGGTTATTGACATTTCAGTGAACGGAAACAATAGTTTGGTTGTTAGTAATAACCTGCAAATCAAAAATCCGGTGGAACCGTCAACCCAAATAGGACTTAATAATATCCGCCAGCGGTATGAATTAAGTACCGGCAAGACGATCACCATCAAAAAGGATGAAAGGATTTTCAGTGTGTATTTACCATTAATAACTTAACCTGATTATGCGAACGCTGATTGTTGAAGATGAGCCATTGGCCGCTGAACGTCTGACAGTACTTCTCCAGCAATTGCGCCCAGCTGCTGTAGTGGTGGCGGTTACGGAAAGTATTACTGAAACTACCCAATGGCTGAAAGAAAACCCGGCCCCTGATTTGATTTTGATGGATATTCAGCTTTCTGATGGGCCTTCCTTTGAAATTTTCAGAACGATGAAATCGCAGTGTCCGGTTATACTTACTACGGCCTTCGATTCCTATGCAATGGATGCATTCAAACTGCTCAGCATTGATTATTTATTAAAGCCGGTTACAAAAGCATCACTCAAACAGGCGCTTGATAAACTGGAGCTGCTATCCGGTAAAAATAACAATGCCCCCAGAACCTATAAAGCCCGCTTCCTTGCGAGGATTGGAAGCCGCAGTTTTTTTATCGATACCAGCGATATTGCCTATTTTTCAGCAGATAATAAAATCGTATATTTATATGCGCATGATGGTACGCGTTACATCATTGACTACACCCTCGAAAATCTTGAACAGATGCTGGACCCAAGGCAGTTTTTCAGATTGAACAGGAGTATCATCGTGCAGGCATCCGCAATTCAACATATTAAACCACATATTAACAGCCGCCTGAAACTCAATGTGAAAGCTGGTTCCAGCCTGGACGAACTGATTGTGAGCAGGGAAAGAGTGCCGGCATTCCGCGAATGGGCGGAGAGTTAACTTTTTTCTTATGAGAATTTCAATACTCTTCCTGTTTTGTTTGTTTTTTATCGGAACTTATGCCCAGGGAAAAAAAGAATCTGTACTCTACCTGAAAAACGGTTCTGTGATCCGGGGCCAGGTGCTTGATTCTTCTGATCAGAAGACCCGGATTCTGGCAGCAGATGGTTCCATATGGGCTGTCAGCAGAAATGAGCTGGATTCGGTTGGAACAGCCAAACGGTACCGGAATTATTCCTATAAATCAAGCGGCTTTGCACATTTTACGGAACTGGGTCCGCTGGTTGCCGGAAAAACCACTGTAGACGGAGTAACTACTGCCGCCTTTTCTTTTCAGATGGTGAATGGCTATAAATTCAATCAGTTTGCCATGCTTGGTTTCGGTACAGGTGTAGATTTGTACGCCACACAAACCATCGTGCCCTTATTCGCCAGTTTCCGCGGCGATTTTGCCAAATCAGGAACAGTAATCCCTTTTTATTTTATCGATGCAGGATACGGTGCCAATATTACTCAGGATTCGCAGGCAGGGGAGGAGTTTAAAGGCGGACTACTATATGCCGCTGGCCTGGGTTTTAAAATCCCCTTCAACCGGTCTGCCGGCTTTTTGCTAAGTCTCGGTTACCGCTACCAGGCCACTGAATCCATCCGTAACCAGGCTCAGATTGATACAAAATACCGCCGTTTTGCTATCCGGGCAGGCTTCTTTCTGTAAGCGGATTATTCTTTATGCGCCCGAACCATTTCGCGTTTGCCAGGCGGACCGGCAATTTTTTCAACCCTGAAACCAGCCGCCTGCATGGCTCTTCTGACATTTCCCTTGCTGCAATAAGTTACTAAAATCCCCCCCGCACGCAGGCTGTCAAATAATTTTTTAAAAACGCTTTCCGACCACAAAGCCGGTTGAGCCGTTGGTGCGAAGGCATCAAAATATACCAGGTCATAACTGTGGTTAGGTATAAACGCTTCCAGTTTCAGTTCCTGTTTAAACAAATGAAAGGCCGGACTTATGGCAACCGCTTCATTCCAGGCTGCCTGTTGAATTTTTTCAAAATATGCGGCCGCAGTTTCTTGTGGCAGCAGTTCCGCATAGTTTAGTTGCATAGCCATTTCAACTGGTAAAGGATATGCTTCCAGACTTTCATACCAGATCTCCCGGTCCTGCTGTTCAAGCAATGTAAGCAATGCATTTAAGCCCGTTCCAAATCCCATTTCAAGAATTGACAATGCATCCTCCGTGGATTTTATTTTATACCGCAATCCCGCTTCAATGAAAACATGCATTGACTCCTGAATGGCACCATGCCTGGAATGATAGGTTACCTGCAGGTCAGGTATTGATACTGTGTGACTGCCATCTGCAGTTGCTTGCAGGATTCTTTCCATGCTGCAAAGTTAATTACTACTTTCGGGTATGTCTTATTTTGATCATCTCTCTGCCGATAAGAAGATGGCCACCATTCTAGACGGTGAACCTTTCCTTCTAAAAAAACAAAAACGGCTCGATTTCTATTTGTGCAGCTCCATTATGAGCCAGCAATTATCCGTTAAAGTGGCAGCAGTTATTAAAAAACGGTTTCTGGCTTTATACGAAGACAATTTACCAACTCCGCAACAGATACTGGATACGCCGTTTGACAAATTACGTGGCATAGGTTTATCCAATGCTAAAGTAAATTATGTTCAGAATGTAGCACGTTTTGCTATTGAACAGGGTATGGATTTTAAAAAATTGGATAAACTATCCAACGATGAACTGATCGCCTACCTGACACAGATTAAAGGGGTGGGCAGGTGGACAGTAGAAATGCTACTGATGTTCGCGATGGGCAGAGAAGATGTGTTCGCCATTGACGACCTGGGTATTCAAATGGCGATGAAAAAACTCTATCGGCTGGATGATACGGACCGAAAGAAATTCAGGGAAAAAATGCTGAAGATCTCCGTAAAATGGGCGCCTTATCGTACGTATGCATGTATTCACCTCTGGCGATGGAAAGATAACGGACCAGCAGTTTAATGCATCCTGGTAACTGTTACATAACTGACTTCACTTCGAATAACCTTGAACTTTTTTAGTAAGATTCGTTGAGGTTTGACCCATTCAAAAACCAGTTCATCTGCACAGGAAGAAGGAATTTTATAAATTTTTTCAAAGCTGGATCCTGTCATTTTATCTTCGTGTACCAGTTCGCCTTCCTGATCGCGTACAAACAAGGTAGTCCTGAGTTTTTTTTCTGCAGATATCCTCGCTTTGAAATATAAGAAACCATTTTCTGCTTTAATAAATTCGACCGATGCCAAAGCAGTGCCCGTCTGCCCGCTTGCTGAAAGAAGACCAGCGAGCAAAAAACCAACAAGCAATAATATTCTTGTTCCTTTGGTGGTACAATTTTTCATGGCTGAAAAATACCTTCTTAAAGTTACCGAATAATTAATTCCCGGTTACCAAATCAAACTCTTTTAATAACGCATTCAGCCGGGGCTGATTCAGTAGTCTGCGGTCCATCTGGTTGCGCACGCTATCTGATATAAACCAGTTCATTGCATAAGGACCTTTTGATACGGTATCTCCAGGCACTTCCGGATCATTGTATAAATGAATGGGGATGTATTCAAAGGATCGAAATTCACCACCGCTTCTCTGCTGCTGCAAATCGTTAATATAGGTGATGAATCTCCGGTCATTTACCGTGGTTTGCATATCAAAGGCGCCGGTAATGGTAAGCAGCGGAGAAAACAGATCGTTGACAAAAGGACCAATTGGATGCAATGGAACAGTTCCCTGAGGACTGTTGGTTATCTGCAGCACCCGCAGCCTTAGTTTTGCTGCTCTTTTCCGGACCTTTTCATCCGGATTATTCCCGGCCAGTTTGATAAGCATACGGATCATTTCCTGAACAGCGCCAGCTCCTGAATTATCAAAATATCCACCGTCCACAAAATAGTGTGCACGGGTAGTGTCAGTTCCGTTGGGAGTAGCAGGTGCTTTGTGCTGGTTAATTCTTCCAGCCGGACTTATATACGGAAATCTTGCGCCCAAAATGGTAGCCGTACTTAAACGAATCGTTTGATCCCTTGGAAGCAGTGCTGCCACATCAACCCGACGGTTAAAAATATTCGGTGCAATATGTATATTGGAAACTACCCCGGGGTTCCCGTCTTTAACCCTGGTGGTATTAATGAAAAGAACCGGAAGCGTATGTGGCTGACCCGTTTTGGTAAGACATTGATCAAACCAGGTACTGTCAAATCCCACCCGGTAATAGGAATCATCCAGTCCTCTTTCTATCGCCTGCTCCAATGCTTCCGCTCTGTCTTCTTTTGGGATCACCTGGTTTAATACAGGGATATAATTGAAGAAGTCAGGTCCCAGCATGCGGGCAAGTGTAAAACTTAAAAAATCCTGTTTTAAAAAAGCACGTCCGGATGCTTCAAATCCAGTTACCGGTTCTTTCTGCTGCTGGTGCAGCAGGGTGGTATAAAAATTTGCAATCCCGAGACCGCCACCAGAAGTTCCCGACAAACAAAAAAGATGCCGGGAGAATCTGCCACGGGGATCCTTAAGCGAAGCATCTTCTAGTTTGCCCAATACAGAAGCCACCCAGTAAGCTGATCGCGAAGCACCACCGTTGGCGAGTACCAGGTACATATCATAGGTGGCAGCCGTGTCAATCTCGGGCCTGATCGACAGCCAATGTTGAAAATATTCAGACAATTGCTGCCGCTTTGCATAGCTATCAGGATCCTGCTGTCTTTCTGATAAACTGCCTGTTCTGACAATATGATGATCGGGTGTGGGAAGAAATGCGGCAAAAAGAAAAATGAAAAAATGAAAATTCACCTGGAATTTACAGGAGAGCGCCGATAACATATTGCCAAACCCCTGTAATACCGCAAATCCCAATAACAATACTGCGAAAGGACCCATCTGAACACTGGTACTAAGGGAATTAATGGCCAGCAGATAGAAGCATAAACCAATAGCTGCTACCAGATTGAATACAGCGAAATAGTTTTTTTCTTCCCTGGGAAGATGCAGGAATTTCATGGCCCATTGCACCAGTTTTTCAAATGGCCGTGCAGGGTGTATACCTGTTATCCGATGCGCTTTCAGCCGTTCTCTGAACATATGCTGCCGGCGTACATTGATGTACAGCATATAAAGAAAAAAAAGCAGTAACAATAAGAACAAAATATAAGGAACACGGCTGAACAGCCCCTGGTTAACGTACAAAACCGGAAGTAGTATCACCAACGCAAATAATAACCAGGCGATATTTCTCAGGAGTGCCGATTTTCCTGGTAGCTTCACCCAGCGGATCAGCGAACGATCAGCAATCCAGGCCAGAAAAGTGCATGCAATCAATACCAGAAAAGGTTGATCATGTATCCAGCTCTTGGGAAAGAGGAGAAGGCTCAGCACAATCAGTACAACTAACAGACATCCATAGCCGATAATTCGTGGAAACCGGTGTAAAAAACGAAGCTCCATGGCATAGAGCGATTCGTATTCCCCATCGCTTAATACCGGATCAATTAACCGAACGGCTTCCCGGTGCTGCCATGCTTTGATATACCCAACCATCCGGGATGAATACCAGCTAACATAAACCCAGAAAAAAATAGCTATGAGAAAAATCATTTTGGCGGCCAGCACATGACCAAATGCTCCGGCTGTTTCCGTAAAGGAAATCAGGATATCTTTTCCCTGGCTGAGTTGAGAAAATGTCACCATCGCCAGAATAATAAATACCAGTGCCGGGAAAAAGAGCCAGCAACTTCTCAACAGGTTTGACAGGAATCGCAGGAACGGATATTTTCTGAGTCGGATTGATAAGAAAATACTTCCTGTTCGCATAAGCATTGGGTTTAGTCCACAGGCTTGTTAAGGATCTGCCAGAGCTCGTCTTTTAATTCCCTTAATCCCTGCTGGGTTACAGAAGATATGAAAAGATGCGGATATTCGGAAGGCAGTTCTTTGCTGATGGCAGTTTTCAATTCTTCATCCAGCATATCACTCTTGCTGATCGCGATCACAATATCTTTTTCCAGCATCTCCGGATTGTATTCTTCCAGTTCATTGAGCAGAATATCAAATTCCTTGCGGTGATCCTTGCTGTCGGCAGGTATCAGGAATAATAAAGCTGAATTCCGTTCAATATGACGCAGGAACCGGTGACCCAGTCCACGTCCTTCCGCAGCCCCTTCAATGATTCCGGGAAGATCAGCGATACAGAAAGACTTTCCATCCCGGTATTCGACCATGCCCAATTGCGGGCTGAGTGTGGTGAAGGCATAATCAGCAATTTTTGGCTTGGCTGCGGTGATTACACTGAGCAGGGTAGATTTACCGGCATTGGGAAAACCTACCAGCCCCACATCCGCCAGCACTTTCAATTCCAGCACCTTATATCCTTCCACACCCGGCTCTCCCGGTTGTGCATGTTCCGGGGCCTGGTTGGTAGGGGTGGCAAACCGGGCATTACCAAGTCCGCCACGACCGCCTTTCATCAGGATGATCTCCTGGCCGTCTTCAAGTATTTCCGCTTCTTTTTCGCCCGTTTCCTCATCAAAAGCGATGGTTCCAAGGGGAACATCCACATAAATATCCTTTCCGCTGCGCCCCGTTGAGTTATTGCCGCTTCCGCTTTCGCCGTTTTCGGCAAGGATGTTTTTATGATAGCGAAGGTGTAAGAGCGTCCAGAGGTTTTTGTTGCCGCGCAGGATGATATGCGCCCCCCGGCCGCCATCGCCCCCATCGGGACCGGCTTTCGGGTTGAACTTGGTTCGCATGAAATGTTTACTTCCGGCTCCACCATGACCGCTTCTGCAGAAGACGCGGATCTGGTCAACAAAATTTGATTTCTCTGACACTTTTATACGCTGTTAATCCGCGAAGGTAGTTCATTTGGACAACTGCCATGTTTCATACAGGACTTCCTGGTTGGGCCGGTCGGCCGGAAGCTCCGCTAACGGTTCACAAACCTGGCTGTATTGCTGCATTTCCCCAGGCAGGGCCTGGTACAAAGCGGTGCCCCTGGTTTTCCAGGAAAGCATTTCATCACTTACTTCCTTTATGATTTTTCCGGGGTTTCCTACTACCAGGCTGCGGGGAGGAATAAGGGTTCCTTCTTTAATAAAACTCAATGCGCCTATGATGGATTCATCACCAAGTTCAACCCGATCCATAATCACGGAGTTCATCCCGACCAGGCAATTCCGCCCAATCTTTGCGCCATGAATAATAGCACCATGACCAATATGTGCCCCTTCTTTAAGATGTACCGTATATCCGGGAAACATATGGATGGTGCAGTTCTCCTGCACATTACACCCGTCTTCCAGGATAATTCCGCCCCAGTCGCCACGTAAGGCTGCACCCGGACCTATATAACAGTTTTTCCCGATGATTACATTTCCGGTTATGCATGCCTGTGGGTGCACATAGGAGCTTGGATGCACCACCGGAATAAATCCTTTGAATGAAATAAACATGACTCAGATATGTGTTTTTCCTGTCCGGAAACAGGTTCCCTTGAAAAGAGCAACCTGTTCATTTTGCTGGTTGAATATGCTGATGGAATATACACCGGTACTTCGTCCATTATGGATTTCAGTGGCTTCTGCTGTGAGGGTATCACCGATTTGTACTGCCCGGGTAAATGAAATATTGGTATCCAGCGCTACGGATAAATTGTTCCGGTTATTACAGGCGAATGCAAAAGCGCTGTCCGCCAGGGAAAATGCAATTCCTCCATGTGCAATACCAAAACCATTCACCATCTCCTTTCGTACAGTCATCTGAATGCGACTGTATCCTTCCCGTACTTCAAGTAATGCGATGCCCAGCCATTGGCTGAACGCATCCTGCTCCAGCATATGGTCTACCACTTTTTCGAAGGACGATCTTTCCATTTTATTTTCCTTTAAAAACAGGTGTACGTTTCTCGAGAAAAGCCTGTACCCCTTCTTTGAAATCTTCCGTATTGGCAGCGCGTTGTTGCAATTTGTCTTCGTTGGCCAGTTGTTCAATCAGGGCATGTGTGAAGGACCATTGCAATGCTTTTTTGGTATACGCGAGTCCGATGGTTGGCATGGTAGCAAGTTTCGCAGCAATGGCATAAGCCTGCTCCATAAACTGGTCATCTTCATAATATTGATAAATCATGCCCAGCCGTTCCGCTTCTTCCGCACTTACCTTTTCTCCTAACAACATCAGGGCACTGGCTTTCTGATGGCCGATTAAGCGCGGAAGATAAAAGGTTCCTCCGCTGTCCGGTATCAGTCCGATTTTCGAAAATGCCTGGATAAAACTGGCGGATTTCGCCGCTACAACAATGTCACAACCCAGCGCGATATTGGCTCCTGCACCCGCAGCTACACCATTTACTGCAGCTACAACGGGTTTTTTAAGATCGCGGATGCCCATCACAATCGGGTTATAATGCTCCGATAAAATTCTTGCCATACCCGGACCATTAGGATCTATGACTTCGGACAGGTCCTGGCCGGCAGAAAAGGCTTTTCCTGCTCCTGTTATAAAAACAGCCCGCACTTCACCTGCTTCGCATTCCTTCAAAACCGCTTGCAGCTGCAGGGCCATTTCCCGGTTAAAGGAATTCAATTTATCAGGACGGTTCAGGGTTATTTTCCCAATACCGTCTTCAATGGAAAAAAGAATGGATGCATCCATAATTTAAGTTTCTGACACAAACCTATTAAATAATTGGTGTGCCCTTGTTAATGACATTTGAAATAATCAAACGGCTCCTTACAATCTTCACATTGATAGAGTGATTTACAGGCCGTACTTCCAAATTCACTAATCCGGCGGGTATGAAAGGACCGGCAATGCGGACATTGAACTGCTTCTTCCTGCTGAAAATAATCCGGAGTACATACCTGTTGTTTGGGATTGGGAGGAGCTATTCCATAGGCCAGCAATTTTTCTTTTCCCGCTTCTGTCATCCATTCGGTTGTCCATGCCGGTGAGAGCTGGTTTTTGATGATTACCGGCGCATACCCATAACTTCCCAGTACCAGCCGTATCTGCATTGCAATTACATCCATTGCCGGGCATCCGGAATAGGTTGGAGTAATCGTTATTTCCACTGCTTTTTCAGTTGACTGAACAGCGCGGATAATCCCAAGATCCAGTACCGATAAAACCGGCACCTCGGGATCTTTCACCTCTTCCAGCAATTTCCATATGGTTAATTCTGATGACATATCTTTTTCCTACCCGTCGGTTACCCGTCGGTTACCCGACGGGTAACCGACGGGTAAATTGGTTACCATTCTGCACCTGGGTGACTGCGTTGGAGGTATTGCATTTCCGCCAGCAGATATCCCAGGTGTTCCGTATGTACTCCCTGTTTCCCTCCTTTCTGGTGCCAGTTGAGTGCAGGTATGGACAGTCCGGCCATTGTAAATGCAGCACCCACTTTATCGAGCCAGGGTTCTTTGTAGGCTTCCGGATTTTTCAGGAAACCGTCTTCCAATGCACTCAGTTGATAGTCAGCAGGCATAAATAGTTCCCCTGCATACGGCCATAGCTGACCAATCGCAGCTTCCATGCGCTGGTGACTTTCCTCTGTTCCATCTCCCAGGCGAATCACCCATTCCCCACTCCAGCGTACATGATAAATCACTTCTTTCAGTGATTTCTCTGCTATTGCGCCCAGGCTTTTATCCAATGAATGTTGCAAGTCCGTATACAACAACTGCTGGTACAGGCTCATAAAAAACTGACGGGTTACCGTTACCGCCCAATCGCCCTTAGGTAGTTCTGCCAGCAAGTGATTTCTAAACTCCATCGCATCCCGCAGGTAGGCAAGGTCATCTTCATCTATTGGTCCGCTTACCTGGCGAAAGGCCGGCGACTGGATAAACTTCGTGTATGCATCTCTGTTATGATTACAGCATTCTGCAGCATACTGATAAAAATTTCTTGCCTGACCGATCTGGTCCAGTGCAATATTTGATATCGCGATATCCTGCTCCAGGTTTGGTCCATGCCCCGTCCATTCGCTGTTGCGGTGTCCAAGAATTAAGGCGTCATCGGCCAGCTGAAGGGAAAGATGGAACATTGGAGAGGTAAGAATTAAGAATTAAGAATTAAGATTTAAGATTTAGGATTTAGGAAGTGAGAAGTGAGATGTCTCACATCGCTTTCAGTTCATCCGGTAAATCATAAAATGTCGGATGGCGGTAAACCTTATCATTGGCAGGATCATATAAACTATCGGCTTCATCCGGATTGGAAGCATGAATATGTATGCTCTCTACCACCCAGATACTGATTCCTTCCTGGCGGCGTGTATAAACATCCCTTGCGTTTTCAATCGCCATCCGGGCATCTGCTGCATGTAAACTGCCCACATGTTTGTGATCCAGTCCCATTTTGCTGCGGATGAAGACTTCCCATAAGGGCCAATCAGGCTGCGATTTATGGCTGCTTTCCGCTTTTACCGGTTCGCGATCCCCATAATCGCCATATCGTTGTAGTTGATTGTATGTTTTCATGCTACTGCTGAATTTTGTTGCTGAGCCCTTTTCGCTGCAAAAGCAGTGGCTGCTTCACGCACCCAGGCTCCCTCTTCATGTGCTTTGATCCGGGCTGCTATTCGTTCTTTATTACAAGGACCGTTTCCACTGATTACCTGCCAGAATTCTTCCCAGTTGATCGCACCAAAATCATAATGTCCCCGTTCCTCATTCCATCTCAGATCCGCATCCGGGATAGTCATGCCCAGGATTTTCACCTGTTCGGCACAGATGTCTACAAATTTTTGCCTCAGTTCATCATTCGTAAACCGCTTGATTTTCCATTTCATGCTCTGCGCCGTATGAGGAGATGCATCATCAGCCGGACCGAACATCATGATACTTGGCCACCACCAGCGGTTGATCGCATCCTGGCACATGGCTTTTTGTGCTTCGGTACCTCTGCTTAAGGTCAGTAATATTTCAAATCCCTGGCGCTGATGGAAACTTTCTTCCTTACAGATCCGAACCATTGCTCGCGCATACGGTCCGTAGGAGGTACGGCAGAGCGGAACCTGGTTCATAATGGCCGCACCATCCACCAGCCAGCCGATGGCACCAATATCTGCCCAGCTTAAGGTTGGATAATTGAAGATGCTTGAATATTTTGCTTTACCGGTGTGTAGCTGGTCGATCATCTCAGCGCGACTGATACCCATGGTTTCCGCAGCACTGTAGAGGTATAGTCCATGTCCCGCTTCATCCTGCACTTTTGCAATCAAGGTAGCCTTTCTCCGCAGGGATGGGGCACGGGTAATCCAGTTGCCCTCCGGTAACATGCCTACGATCTCGCTGTGGGCATGCTGGGATATTTGCCGGATCAATGTCTGCCGGTATTTCTCCGGCATCCAGTCCTTCGGCTCTATGCGGATATCCTGATCAATCCGATCCTGGAATTGCTCTTCCAGATTTATGGTTGCCTGCTTTTCCATACCGTAAAAATAGCATTTTGGAAGCGAAAACTAACAACTGTTAGGGTATTGCTTATTTCTGGTCGAAATCAATCAACAGTTCCAGGCTCCGGGGATGGCTCTGGCAGGTCAGAATATAACCTGCTTCCAGTTCATCTTTTTCCAGGGCATAATTGGTGTCCATCGAAACCTCGCCACTCACCAGTTTGGCCCTGCAGGTACAGCAGACGCCTCCTTTACAGGCATAGGGCAGATCGGCTCCTGCCTGAAGTGCGGCATCCAGAATCACCGGACCGTTGAATGGCACCTCCAGTTCAAGCGATCTTCCATCCGCCCTTATCGTAACTTTTGCCAGTTGTCCGGGATCGGAAGCTACTGTTGTGGTTCCTGCGCTGGCAGTTTTATCCTGGCCAGGCGTAGTAAACAATTCAAAATGTATATGTTCGGAGGGTATATTTTTCTCCAGCAGAAAATCACGCACGGAAAAGATCAATTGTTCCGGTCCGCATAGAAAATAATGATCTACATGCTTCCAGTCGAGCAGCTTTTCTCCCAGGGCTTCACATTTAGCGGCATCAATACGTCCATGCAGAAGCGGCACATCCGTTTTTTCGCGACTCAATATATGAATCAGGCGGAACCGCCCGATGTATTTGTTTTTTAATGCTTCCAGTTGTTCCCGGAAGATGATAGATGCTCTGTTCCGGTTTCCGTACACCAGCGTGAAATGGCTGCCTGGTTCGGAAGCCAGCACTGTTTTGATGATCGAAATTACCGGTGTAATGCCACTACCGGCAGCAAATGCCAGGTAGTTTTTAGAGCTAGTGCTGCTGATCGGCGCATAAAATTTTCCAGCCGGAGGTAATACCTCCAGTTGATCGCCTTTTTTTAATTGTGTATTGGCAAAATTGGAAAATCGTCCGTCCGCTATCGCTTTCACTGCAATGCGCAATTCTCCTTCTAACGGTGAACTGCATACGGAGTAGGATCGCCTTATTTCTTCACCGTTGATGGTTGTACGAAGCGTTATATTTTGTCCTTCACGAAAGCGAAACTGTTCTTTCAGTGCTTCGGGAATCGTGAATGCGATGGAAACACATTCATTCGTTTCAGGTCGGATATCGCTGATGGTCAGCTTGTGAAAATGCAGGGTCATGCTTTCAGTCCTTCAATCATGATCAACACCATATTTTCTTCCAGTTGTTTGGCAGATATTTTTTCCCTGCTGCGATGCCAGCTTTCAATTCCATTCACTGCATGCAGCATGATTAATACCACTGTTGGAGCATCCACCTGTTTTATCTCGCCTTTTTGGATACCTTTTTCAATAATACCTGCCAGGCGTTTGCGATAGGTACGGCGCTGGTTGTGAAAATTGGAGAGATAGGGATCAGAAAGGTGTTTCCAGTCGCGGTCTGCAACCAGTACCAGTTCATAATACTCCAGCATCTGACGGATATGAAAGCGCAGGATGGCTTCTACTTTACGGATGGCTGGCAATTCACTGGATTCAATAGTATCCAGGTGCTGATTGAAGGTATTGGCTACCTTAAAACAGATTTCCTGAAGTAATTCCTCCTTCGACTGAATATGATTGTACAAGCTGGCAGCTTCAACTCCTACGGCTTCCGCCAGATCGCGCATGGAGGCGGCTTTAAAGCCCTTTTCACGGAATAACCGGGTAGCGGCTTCTACAATCACTTCCTTTTTTGTACCGTTATTTTTGCTCTTGATCTTCGCCATATGACCCCAAATATACATACGAACGACTGTTAGTGCATCCGGCTTCAAAAAATTCGGGTACTTTTGCGCCCGTTCACACTTCACCCGACCGGTGGCACCCGACCGGTGCCACCGGTCGGGTAAAGTAAAAAATACATAACTATGTCTTTAATCGTTGTAGGTACGATGGCATTCGACGCCATTGAAACGCCCTTTGGGAAAAGCGGTCAGATTATCGGCGGTTCCGCCACTTATGTGGCCTATGCCGCTTCCAATTTCATAAAACCGGTCAACCAGATTTCAGTGATCGGTTATGATT
The DNA here is from genome assembly GCA_964547405.1 of uncultured Flavihumibacter sp. GTDB lineage: Bacteria > Bacteroidota > Bacteroidia > Chitinophagales > Chitinophagaceae > Flavihumibacter. The sequence continues at coordinate 30,382 of CAZJNY010000007.1, forward strand.
TTCCAAAAGAAGAACTGGATGAATTGCAAGCCAGGGGCGTGCAACTCGAAGGTGTGCAGGTGAAACAGGATGAAAAATCCTTTTTCTGGGCCGGCAAGTACCACCTCGATATGAATACCCGTGATACGCTCGATACACAGCTCAATGTGCTGGCCAACTTTGATCCAAAAGTTCCGGACTCTTTCCAGGGTTCAGAATTCCTGATGCTGGGCAATCTGATGCCCAGCCTGCAATTGAGCGTGATTCGTCAGCTTAAAACCCGGCCGAAGCTGATCGTAATGGATACGATGAATTTCTGGATGGATATCGCAATGGCTGATCTCGAGGTTGTTTTGAAAGAAGTAGATGTACTGATGGTTAATGACAGTGAAGCGCGCCAGTTAAGCGGACAATTTTCATTGGTGAAAGCCGCCCGGGAAATCATGAAAATGGGGCCTAAATTCCTGGTGATCAAGAAAGGTGAACATGGTGCCCTGCTCTTTCACGAAAATGAAGTGTTCTTTGCTCCTGCGCTACCATTGGAAGAAGTATTTGATCCAACCGGTGCAGGAGATACTTTTGCCGGCGGATTTGTAGGCCATCTTGCCGCTACACAGGATATCTCTTTCAACAACATGAAAACTGCCATTATCAAAGGGTCTGCACTTGCCTCTTTTTGCGTGGAGAAATTCGGAACTACCCGTATGAAGGAGATCAGTGCCGCAGAAATTGATGAACGCATTCAGCAATTTGTAGACCTGGTTAATTTCGAGATCAAACTCGCTGAATAAAGAAGTTTTGAATCATAATTTTTTTCCCAACGTTACCGCCATCCGGTAACGTTTTGTTTTTCCAGACAGCTGCCAGGTATCTGCTACGATAATATACAGGCCATTGGGGAGGAGTTGGTTTTTATCGTTCCTGCCATCCCAATAAAAGCGTCCGGTTTGTGCACAAATTCCATTATTGATCAACTGCCTTTGCAGCTTGCCGGACCGATCAAATATGCTTATCCGGATCAGGTTGCCGGATGTTGCGAATTCATAGTTTATTTCACAGACATCGTTTTGTCCGTCGGCATCCGGACTTACTATATCGGATCCGATAAACACCCGATCTGGATCTGATGCAATACCCGATTGTGAATTTTCTGATCCGGGTGTACCATAACCCGCATGCATAGCCGCAGATGTCCAGTTGCTGGCAGACTGACTTGGTTCTGAGGGATTTCTTCTTTCCAGGGAAACATTATCCCTGTTTCGCAGCATCTCGTGATGCCAGGCAGCATCGTAGTTTACTTCTTCCACAACTTCTCCATTACGGTTAACCAGCACTACGCTGCCTCTTTCATTCGGGAAGGAGGGGAGAGATGGCAATTCCACCAAAGAATTTGGATGTTTTACATGGAATTGTTTTTGTAACCAGTTGGCATCGGTAGTAAGTACCAGGTAATCCCCGGGATAAAAAAAACGTTGACCAGGCACCAGCAGCCGGGCTGCCGATAAATTACCAGCACTGTTTCGTCCTGCAATCTGCCATCCCTCCAATGGTACCGGTGATTTCCCATTATGATACAATTCCACAAAATCACTTCCCTCCGAAGAGGGATCCGGCAGCAGCTCGTTTACAAGTACTGCCTTTTCAGAAGTATCCGGTAAACCAACTTTTAATTCCCGGAATCCTGCACCTGGTTCAACTGCTTCATTACATCCGGGAATGCCAGCCACTTTAAGTGTATAGATTTTTCCCTGCTGAATGCCTGATCCCAGATGAAGTTGTACTTCCTCCTGAAAGGGTCCCAGTAACTCTGCTTTTTCAATTTCCGGTCCTTCTTGCAGCAGATACAAACCTGTTTGTTCCGCAACAGATCGATGAACCCGGTCAGTAAATACCAAACGAATTGTTTGCGCATCGGGGCACCAGGCATGCACCGGATCTACCGGGGGCAATTCCTGCGCTTCTACCTTATGACTATTTGTTTTACCTGGACTACCGCCCAGTGTATCCATACTTGCTTTCCAATTGTTCACCTGCCTGCAGGCCGCGTTGGAATTGACCAACTCCAATGCCCAGCCGCCAGCAGCTTTCGCGGCATCAAGCAGGGAGGGCTGATAGGCTTCAGCTACCACCAGCTCTTCTTTTTCATTGAACAGGAATAAAGTATCTCCTGTATTGGAAATTGCGGGAAAGGGGCTCAGTCCCAGGCTGCGGCCAAAGGCACTGAAAACCGAAACTGCATTGGCAGGGCAGAGAATCAGTATTTCTCCCGGACCAAGAAAAACACTGTCTCCGAATCTGCCACGGGTTCGGCCATTGGACAAACTCCATCCACTCAAACGAACCTCCTCCTTACTAACATTGGTTAGCTCAACATATTCTTCTGCTGGCAATCCTACACTGGGTACAGGATCGCCCATGATCTCCGTAATAACTATCGGAAACTCTTGTCCGGCAAGGGTTTTATCAACTAAACAACAGGCTGCACACAGTATCCATTTCCACATCCGGTAAAACTACTGCGCCCATCTTTCGGTATCAAGTCCAAATATTTATTTGGGTGAAAAAACCCTTCGCATTAATTTCGTGCACCATGATAACAATGAAACATACAACGAAGAACAAGAAACAGCTCCCCCAGGTGGAAGGTGTGTGATCTCGTATATGTTCACTAAATAACACAGGCCTTCCCAAGTTGGGAAGGCTTTTTTTATAACCATAATGCAAGCAAAAACGCAATGAAAGTCGCAGTTGTAGGGGCCACCGGACTGGTAGGAACCAAAATGTTACAGGTATTGGCTGAACGGAATTTTCCCGTAACCGAATTAATTCCGGTAGCTTCTGAAAGATCTGTTGGTAAAGAAGTGGAGTATCAGGGTAAACGATTCAAAGTAGTGAGCATGACAGATGCCATCGCTGCCAAACCTGCTGTAGCACTGTTTTCTGCAGGCGGTAGCACTTCGCTGGAATGGGCCCCTAAATTCGCTGAAGCGGGTATTACCGTAATCGATAACTCTTCTGCCTGGCGTATGGATCCCACCAAACCGCTGGTGGTTCCTGAACTAAATGCCGATATTCTTTCAACCAGTGATAAAATCATTGCGAATCCTAACTGTTCTACCATTCAAATGGTAGTGGCATTGAATCCGCTGCATAAAAAATTCGGTATCAAACGCCTGGTGGTGTCTACTTACCAAAGCGTAACAGGTACTGGTGTGAAAGCCGTTGATCAGTTGATGAATGAACGCAAAGGGATCCAGGGTGAAATGGCCTATAAATATCCGATCGATCTTAATGTCATTCCGCAGATTGATGTATTCCTTGACAATGGATACACCAAGGAAGAAATGAAAATGGTGAATGAAACCAAAAAGATCATGCGCGACGACAGTATTCGTGTAACCGCTACTACTGTCCGGATTCCTGTAATGGGTGGCCACTCTGAAAGTGTCAATGTAGAATTTGAAAAGGATTTTGATCTGAATGAAGTGCGTTCATTATTAGCTGCAGCACCCGGTGTGGTTTTGGTGGATGACCCCGCCAATGCTCAATATCCGATGCCAAAAGATGCCCACGAAAAAGACGAGGTATTTGTAGGCCGGTTGCGCCGCGATGAATCTCAGCCCAATACACTGAACATGTGGATTGTAAGTGATAACCTCCGCAAAGGTGCGGCCACCAATGCCGTTCAGATTGCAGAGTACCTGCAGGAAAAGGGATTATTATCCTGATACTAAAAACAGCCGGACCTTCCTGCGCAGGTTCGGCTGTTCTTTACTGTTATTATTCAAGGCTGCGTTTGATAAATGCCAGCAGGGGTTGCAGGTTTTCAAATGCTTTGAGAATCTTTTTACTGATGGCAGGGTCGGTTAATTCCTTATCGGTCAACTTCATCATGGCGATATAACTTTTAAACACCAGGTAACCGGCTGCGGGTGAGTCTTTATCAAATCCCTGTGGTACCCTTGATAATTTCAGGCCATCCCCATCGGATAATCCACCGTATACGGATACAAAGGATTTCGCCGTCACAATTTTTTGAAACTCGTCTGCATTGTAATCAATTTCCTGCCGTACTTTTTTCAGTTCAGGAGGCATCGGCATATAAATTCCCCCACCTGCAAAACTGTTGCCCGGTTCAATGTGGATATAGTAACCACCGGTAAGTGCTTTCTTTCCACCTTCATTGATGCTGGCCCCAAAATTCGTTTTGTAAGGTGATTTGTCCTTACTGAAGCGCACATCGCGGTTAATCCGGAACATGCATTTTTTTGCCTCCAGTTCCGCAATGCCCGGATCTTTTTTTGCATGGGCATCAATGATAGATTGCATAAATTGCTCTACATCTTTGCGGGCAGCATCATATTCTTTACGGTGCCCGTCGAACCATGATTTATCGTTGTTCTTTTTAAGTCCTTTTAAAAAACTAAGAGTGCTCTGTTGTATCATAGAAATTAGTTTAAAACACCAGACAAACTTCCACCTTTATCAAATAGCCGGTCCACTTTTTTCTCAATTTCCGGATCGGTTACAACCGCTGGTGCATGATGTGGTTTGATGCGGGCATCAATAATCAGCGGTCCGCGGCAGCCCCAGTGTTTATTCTCTACAAAAGCATCAATACCATAAATGTCATGCGATGGATTGCTGCGGGTGAAACTTACCCAGAGCCAGTTCCGGAGATTAGCAGCCGTGAATGCGGCATCATCACACCAGATCATCAAGGGAAGTTCCTTTAATTCGTTTATGCATGACTGTAAGTATGAATCCATTTCCTGAATGGTTTCTCTTGCGGCTTCCGCCCCCGAATAGGCAGCGGTTTGAAAGGCCACCACACCTGGTAGTACCCATCGGGCATCCTTCACAAAAGGCAACCTGCCAATCACATCGGGCACTGATTGGCAAAGTGTTCGCACCGGCTCACCATAGGCAGCAAACACTACTTTACTGCCGGTATTCAGTCCGGTACCAGAATAATCGAGGGTATCAATGGTGGTATTGGTATGGAAATGTACGTCCCGGTCGAGATGAATCCGCTCCAGCAGATACTCAAAAAAAGCCTGCTCATGGTGAGTGGTCACCCGGTTCTGATCGTCGGCTGTTATAAATAAAAACTTGGCCAAACTTAATTGTCCGGTGCCCAGCACATGATTGGCGATGGTGAGTAATTCGGCCGGTTGTTTGGTTGGCAGATAGGGTGTATACCGCTCACTGCCTACTGCCAGTAATAGAGGATGCACACCGGCTGCATCTACCGCATGTACTTCTTTCAATCCCGGTATCTCCTGCGGAATGGCATCGCCGGTAATTTCATGAATCAATTGCCCAAAGCTGGTATCCTCCTGGGGAGGGCGACCAACCACGGTAAATGGCCAGATCGCATTTTGCCGGGCATATACTGCTTTTACCCGCATCAGGGGAAAATCGTGTCGCAGACTGTAATAGCCCAGGTGATCGCCAAAAGGCCCTTCCGGTTTATTCTCTTCCGGATACACTTCTCCGGTTATTACAAAGTCTGCATCGGTGCTGATACAAAATCCATCCCGATACGTATACCGGAACCGTCTGCTGCCGAGTAACCCTGCAAATGTCATTTCACTCATCCCTTCCGGCAAGGGCATAACAGCAGATACGGTGTGAGAAGGCGGACCCCCTGCAAACACGGAAACCTTCAGCGGTTGACCCTTCCTGTTAGCCTTGGTCTGGTGTACACCAATGCCGCGGTGCAACTGGTAATGCAGCCCGATTTCCTGGTCCTGTTTATATTCATTACCGGATAATTGAATGCGGTACATACCCAGGTTAGCTTTCATTATTCCTGGCTGATCAATATCTTCTGTATATACCTGTGGGAGTGTAACAAAAGCACCACCATCCATGGGCCAGTGGTGTATCTGCGGTATTTCGCTGATGCGTATCTGTTGGTATAAGGCCGGCTTGTTAAGTGGATTTTTTAATGGCAATGCTTTTAATGCTGCCCATCCCGCACCCGCATATTGAAAGGGATGCTTAAGTGCTTTCATGGGATCGTTCTTAAGCCGGATGAGTTGCTGTACCTGGTTTAAACTTTCCCTGAAAAGAAAGCGGCTTCGGTCCAGTGTCCCGAATATATTGGAAGCAGCCCGAAACCTGCTGCCCTTTACACGTTCAAAAAGAAGTGCCGGTCCGCCAGCTTCATATACCCGAAGGTGAATAGCTGCCATTTCCAGGTAAGGATCCACTTCCTCCCGAATCCGAACCAGTTGCCCGGTTCGCTCCAAATCCAATAGTGCTGCTTCCAGCGAAGAGTATGCCATGCGATTGATTGAATGTGCAAAGGTAAAACAGAATCGCAGGCATCTTGTTTACTTCACCTTGGACCAGTTTTCGCCACTTTTAATGCGATAGAGTGTCATTTCACTGACCCCATACTTTTCAGCCAGCTGGCGGATGGTCAGTTTACGGTTCTTGCTTTCCAATGTTTTCTTGATGGAACGAACCTGGGTGGCATTCAGTTTTAATCCGTTGGAACGGTTGGCCTGGACTTTTTTATACGCCACTTTAGCCGGACTGCTTTGCTGGTGTTCAATCATTTCTTCCAGGGTTGCCCATTTCAGATTCTTGACGGAATTATCAGTTTTATTATGATTCAGGTGAATCACATACCGATGCTTCGGTGAAGTTTTCTTGAGAAAAAGGCGAGCAATTTCGCGGTGTACATACAAAGTGCCATTGTTGCCCGGACGGTGCAGGTTCAAGGTTTTGTAACCGGTAGTCAGGGAACCATTCAACAGCTTACCATCTTCCAGCACATTTTCAGTGTAGCTGGCAATGCGACCGTTAGAAGACAAGGCATACTGTTTGCGAAGGTGTTTCCATCCCGGAAACTGAAGTGGCTTCCATACTTCGCCAGATATTGATTTGATCATCGTACCCTTTTTTTTAAAGTTACGAAAAGATATGACCCAAAATCATTATGCGTTTATTCTTCCTCCATCATTTTCAAAAAATCTTCTTCCGACAAGATGCGGATCTGAGGAATTTTCTTCGCTTTCTCCAGTTTTGAGCCTGCATCATCCCCCACAACCAGGTAATTCAGTTTGCTGCTGACACCGCTCAACAGCTTACCCCCCCGCGCTTCTACCATCTCTTCTGCAGCAGTCCGCTTTAATCGGTTAAGGGTACCTGTGAACAGGAAGGTTTGTCCGGCTAATGACCCGCCTTCTGCCATTGCTTTTTTTTCTGCCTGCATGGAAAGTCCCAGGCTTTCCAGCTCCCGGATCAACTCAACATTGGAGGGATTTTTAAAAAACTGGTGTATGCTGCCAGCTACCTTTACCCCCACATCTTCCAGTGCCTGCAATTGCTCCAGGCTCAAATGGCTCAGGTCATTCAAATGATGGATCGATTGTGCCAGGGTCTTTGCGGTGGTTTCACCTACATAGCGGATCCCCAATGCAAAAATCAGGCGGTGCAGGGGTTGAGATTTCGACTTCTCAATATTCGTTTGCAGGTTGGTGATAGATTTCTCTCCAAAGCCTTCCAGCCGACGCATTTCTTCAAAGGGAAGCCGGTAAATTCCCGGTATATCTTTCAGCCAGCCCAGTTCATAGAACTTCCGAACATTCGCTTCTCCGAAACTCCGGATATCCATGGCATCTTTCGACACAAAATGAATGATGCGCTCAACTACCTGAGCCGGACAATCAATATTGATACAGCGCCAAACTGCTTCTCCTTCCTCACGGGCCAGTGGTGATTCACAACGCGGACAATTCCGCGGAAACTGAATCGGTTGTTCCTCTCCGTTACGAAGCTCGGCCATAGATTTTACGATATAGGGAATCACATCGCCGGCACGCTCCACCAATACAGTATCACCAATCATCAGGTCCTTCTCCCGGATCACATCTTCATTAAACAGGGAGATCGATCCTACGGTTACACCTCCAATCGGAACCGGATCTATTTTGGCTACCGGTGTAATGGCGCCTGTTCTGCCTACCTGGAATTCTACACCGCGTAATTTACTGGTAGCCTGGCGGGCTTTAAATTTATAAGCGATGGCCCAGCGTGGATGGTGGGTGGTCATGCCTAACTTCTCCTGCAATTCCACGCTGTTCACCTTAATAACCATTCCGTCAATTTCATAGGGAAGATCATCCCGGCCGGCTTCAAAATCCTGGCAGTACTGAATGACCTGTTCAATGCCGTTGAATAACCGCTTTTCGGTAGCCGGACTCCGGAAGCCTAACTCCCACAACAGATCAAGGGTCTGGCTATGGCTCTGTAAAGCAAGCGGCGTAACATTGTTCTGATCAACATGATAACTAACATGATATAAAAAGGCTTCCAGGTTTCGACGCCGAACTTCTTCCGGATCTTTTATGCGCAATGAACCGGATGCTGCATTCCGTGGATTGGCAAGTGGCGGTAAATTCTGTTCCGCCAATTTATCATTGAATGCCTTGAAATGTTTTTTGGTAAGTAATACCTCACCTCTGATCTCTATCTGACTGATGCCATAGTCAGAAAATTTAGCAGATAAGGGTACCGACCGGATCTGCCGGATATTTGTAGTGATATCATCTCCCTGCACACCATCCCCCCTGGTAGCACCACGAACCAGGATATCGTTTTCGTAAATCAATGAAATACTCGCTCCGTCAAATTTGGGCTCCACGCAGTATTCAATAGCAGTACTGCGCGCACCTTCCCTTACCCGGCGGTCCCAGTCAATCAGATCTTCCGCATTATAGGAGTTATCCAGCGACAACATGGGCACCAGGTGCGATACGGTTGGAAATGCACTGTTTAGTCCGTTTGCTACCCGCTGCGTTGGAGAATCGGGCCGGATCAGTTCCGGATGTTCTTTTTCAATGGCTTCCAGGTTCTTGTATAACTGGTCATATTCATAGTCGGCAATGAGGGGGGCATCCAAAACATAATACCGGTATTCATGAAAACGAAGCACGTCTCGTAATAGCTCCGCATCCTTCGCTGGAATAGAAGGCAATACCTGTAGCAGTTGACCTGTTTTAGTCTGCAGGTCGATCGTTTGTTGTTCCGTGTACATGGGGGTAAAGTTTCAACAAAATTTGGTTGGAAAGTTTTAATGTGTATTTTTAACACATTATTGCTTTGCCATGAGAACGACTGCTTTTCTGTTTTTTTTGCTTTTTGTTGCGTGCCGTATACAGGCACAGATCCAGGTGAATCCCTTTTTTCCCACCGACAACGAAGGCGTAATTATCACTTATGATGCTTCCAAAGGCAACCAGGGTTTACTCAGCCATAACGGAGATGTATATATCCATACGGGTGTGATTACCGATAAAAGCACCAGCAGTACCGACTGGAAATATGTGACCACCACCTGGAATACCAATGATGCCGCTGCCCGCATGATAAAAGGTTCGGGATCTACGTATCAATTTACTATTCCGAATATCCGGACTTATTACAATGTTCCTGCCGGTGAAACCATTCTAAAAATCGCGATGGTTTTTCGATCCTATAATCCCTCCGGAAATGCACTGGAAGGTAAAGCGTCGGATCTGTCTGCTGACCAGGGGAATATTTACTGGGATGTGTACCCGACCGGTAAGGTTTCGATAAGGTATACCAAACCTGAATTTGAGGCCAGGTACAAACCTTTCCTGGCACCCCTGAATCTCAGTATTGGATCTACTATTGAAATCGAAGCGCGTAGTAATCAATACCAGAAACTTGTTTTGCAGCGAAACGGCAATACACTTGCAACCGTTACTAATGATACCCTCATCCGGCACACTGCAACGATTCCAACTGCCGGAGAGCATGTTTTTATTGTAAGCAATCCGGATAATGCTACTGTTTCAGGTGATACCTTTCGGGTTTATGTTGCCCCTCCCACAACGGAAGCGCCACTTCCTGCCGGCGTAAAAGAGGGCATCAATTACGAAACAGGTGGAACAGCAGCCACTCTTGTTTTATTCGCGCCTGGAAAAAGTCGGGTGAATCTGATTGGTGATTTCAACAACTGGCAGGAATCCCTTCCGTACCAGATGAATAAAACACCGGATGGAAATTATTTCTGGTTACGTTTAACCGGATTGACTCCCGGTACTGAATATGCATATCAATACCTGGTTGATGGCACCCTTAAAATTGGTGATCCCTATTGTGAAAAAGTACTGGATCCCTGGAACGATCCGTTCATCGCTGCCTCCACTTACCCCAATCTGAAAGCCTACCCGACGGGTAAAACCACCGGTATTGTTAGTGTGCTGCAATCCAATGCACCAGCTTACAACTGGGAGGTAACCAATTTCCAGCGGCCAGCCAAAGAAAAACTGGTGATTTATGAAGTATTGCTGCGCGATTTTGTGGAGAAGCACGACTGGACAACCCTCAAAGATTCTATCGGTTATTTCAAATCGCTTGGAGTGAATGCCTTGCACCTGATGCCGTTCAATGAATTTGAAGGCAATATCAGCTGGGGTTATAATCCTTCATATTATTTCGCCCCCGATAAATACTATGGTTCTAAAAACTCATTAAAAGCGTTTGTGGATGCCTGTCATAAGAACGGCATTGCTGTTATCATGGATATGGTTTTGAATCACTCTTTTGGTCAGTCGCCCATGGTACAGTTGTATTTTGACGGGGCGAATAACCGTCCGGCTGCCAACAACCCCTGGTTTAATCCCGTTGCCAAACATGCGTTCAATGTCGGATATGATATGAACCATGAAGCTGCTGCCACCAAACGTTTCTTCAGCAATGTTTGTGCATTCTGGTTGCAGGAATACAAGCTGGATGGATTCCGGTTCGACTTATCAAAAGGTTTTACCCAAACCAAAACCTGCGACGACAATGGCGGCAACTGTGATGTAAACGGATGGAGTGCCTATGATGCCAGTC